>NZ_JCAXWU010000001.1:0-448880 GCF_059759695.1 Klebsiella sp. M041 | reverse complement strand
TGGCGAAAGTTGCATCTGGCAGTTGACAGCAACACACATGAAATCATCTGTGCAGACCTGTCGCTGAACAATGTGACGGACTCAGAAGCCTTCCCGGGTCTTATCCGGCAGGCTCACAGAAAAATCAGGGCAGCATCGGCAGACGGCGCTTACGACACCCGGCTCTGTCACGATGAACTGCGGCGTAAGAAAATCAGCGCCCTTATCCCGCCCCGAAAAGGTGCGGGTTACTGGCCCGGTGAATATGCAGACCGTAACCGTGCAGTGGCTAATCAGCGAATGACCGGGAGTAATGCGCGGTGGAAATGGACAACAGATTACAACCGTCGCTCGATAGCGGAAACGGCGATGTACCGGGTAAAACAGCTGTTCGGGGGTTCACTGACGCTGCGTGACTACGATGGTCAGGTTGCGGAGGCTATGGCCCTGGTACGAGCGCTGAACAAAATGACGAAAGCAGGTATGCCTGAAAGCGTGCGTATTGCCTGAAAACACAACCCGCTACGGGGGAGACTTACCCGAAATCTGATTTATTCAACAAAGCCCCAAGAAACCTCTTGATGACCGCAGTAGTGATAAATACGCATTCACCATTAACAATTTAATTATCACCTAAGTAATATCGCCTACGTAAGCCGGACAATCTTAAGAGCATCACTATCATTCGTTAGTTTTAATATTATTAAAACAATTTAATATTATTAAAACAAAATTATTCCCATATTTTCCAAATATCCATGCGGTTCTTATTATAAGTTAATCTGCTGAAGCCCCAAGAACTGCCAGTTCATCATCTAATTTTATTTACCATTTACGCCAAGTGGTTCAGTTTGCTCCAATTCAGAATATGGCCTAGGCAATATCCCATTGAATACATAGTCTGTTGAGACATTGACTAATCTCGCATTCATTTTTTTGCAGCTAAAACAAAATTCTTAGGTCCCTCACAATTAACAAAGTGCGCTATCTTAGATTTATTTTCTGCCTAATCTACTGCTGTATAAGCAGCCTCATTTATGACAGCCTCAGGTCTATATTTTTCTACTGCTTCACAAACAGCATCATAATCAATAATATTTAATTCTTTTACATCCGTCACCCAAGTTCCCTATCATTCTAGAAAGCTATCTTTGGATAGCAACGCCCAATCGGATGGTCTGTCAATTCAACGAACAAAATGACTTTCAACAGCTAAATGCATTACTAAGATTGATTTATTTTCTCTAAAAATACGTTCAATTTCCTTTCGGTTACATATATTCATTTCTTCAACTTTTAGACGTGAATTTCTATAAACTGACGCTAACGAATCTAAGTTCCCAGTCTATCTTAAGCAATCTACAACGCTCACATTATCATTGATATTATTTATAATGTGAAATAAAACTGCTGAACCAATAAAGCCAGCACCACCAGCCACGATCGTTTTCATTTTATCTCTTAATCAAGTCAATACGCTTCTTAATTTGCAATTAAGTATTTTCAATATGCAGATTTATTTACAAAACCTTTAAATACAGTCAAGAATATTATTTTAAGATCGAACCATATACTCCACTCTCTAATATATTCTAAATCATACTCAACTCTCTTTTGCATTTTTTCAATTGTATCAGTTTCTCCCCTCCATCCATTTATTTGAGCCCATCCCGTAATACCAGGTTTGACTTTATGCCTTAGCATGTAACCTTCAATTATGCTTCTATACTGTTCATTATGTGCAACTGCATGTGGCCTGGGGCCTACAATAGACATCCCCCCCCAAAGTACATTGAAAAATTGAGGTAGCTCATCTAACGATGTTCGCCTTAAAAATCGACCAGTCTTTGTAACACGAATATCATTTTTAGTTGCTTGCTTTATTGCTGAATCATTTTCCATTACTGTCATAGAACGGAATTTCCAAACCTTAATTGGTTTTCCATCCATGCCGTAGCGTGTTTGTCTAAAAATAATTGGCCCAGGAGAAGATACTTTTACTGCCAGTGAAATCGCGATTAAAACCGGTGAAATTAGCACTATTATGCATAAAGAAATAATTATATCTTCAAGCCTCTTAAATACCATATTGATACCATTTATTGGAGTATCGAATAAAGGAACAACTGGTACACCATTTACCTCTTCAGTTCTTGATTGCAAAATATTGAAAGTAAATATATCAGGAATCAATATTACAGAACATGTTGTATCCGTTAGTGACTTTATAAGCTCTTTCATTTTAAGCTCATCACTCATACTCATAGCTATATAAATCCGATCGATTACCCCTGCTTTAGCATCGCATATGAGTTTATTAAAATCTCCTTTATACTCTATTTCATCACTAGTATAAATTTTATCTCTATCATATATACCAACGACAATAAAACCTAACCATGGCGCGTCAATAAAACTTCTGGCCAAATTAATCCCGACGGGCATAGATCCTGCTATAGCTATTCTCCGCGTATTATATCCCAAATTACGTACAACTCTTGCACTTGCTCTAATAGACATCCTGCATATAATTACACCAATACATACAATAAAATACCATTCTACAAATATTTTAAATGGCATTCCTAAGACCAATGAAGAGGATAGCAATCCCATAACAAATAATAGACTTAGTGTCCAATTTTTTAAAACTAAGTTAAGTTCTGCCGATAATTTCACACCTCGCCATGAACGGTAAAAATCTGAAATCCCACCAATCATCTGAAAGGCTGCAAGTACTATTAAGCAGACCAAAACTTGATTATAGCCAAAGTGTTTCCCATTTAAGAAACAAGATGCATAGAGTCCAACAAATATAATCAGGATATCCGCGAAGCGTTGAACTATAGATATCAATGATGCATTTGGTTTGGAGCGTATGCGATGATGAAATTTAGTCATAGCCTATTTCCGCTCATTAATTGAAATTATATATTGGGCACAATCAATGTAATATTTTATTTCCAATATCTTTTATGCATACTGAATTTTTTTACAAGAATTTTAGGCAAATATTTATAACTTTGACCGAGTTTGTAACCTATAATTTTAACAAAATTATGCATCATAGATAATGGGATAGATAAAACATCGTTTTTTAAAAGAAATGAAAATTCTGAAAAAATAAATTTTTTCCCTTCCCCCCCCGCTCCCCCAAATTTTTTTCTAATCCAATCCTCATCCGCATGAAATACACCAATATCAAAATATCGATTGAACTCCTCGACTACACTATAATTATGTGAATGCCTTACCATTGCATCTGCAAGATAGGCTGTTTTATAGCCAGCCATAACGCTTTTTGCTGCATAATACATATCCTCACTTAAAATAGTGTTTTTTGGAAAACCACCTAGTTCAATGAATGTCGATATCCTATAGGCAGAAAATGAATTCGATAAAAATACAGTTTTCAAGCCCATGGATGCAATATCATTTAATGATGCGACATAGCTTTCTTTTGGATAATTAAAATATCTAGCATGTTTTGAAATAGTATTTGCGTCAATATGTGGTAGTTGCCTTCCGTAAACACAAGAAACTTTCTCTTCATTAAACGCACTAATAACTATTTCAAAAAAATATGGTTCAGGTATTGCATCTTGAGTCAAAAATATGACGATATCAAAATCATCCTTATGCAACTCGACAGCAAGATTCCTTGTCCCACCGTGATTGAATTTTTCCGTGTCAATTTTATATACATCAAAACCATTTTCCAATGCTGTTTCAATAGTGTTATCTTTGCTACCTGAGTCAATTACTTGGACATAAGTTCCAACTGGAATATATTCTCGTATTTTTTGTGCAGCTTGCTGCCATATGGTACCACCATTATATGTTGGTATCGCAATGTATGCTTTCATATTATCTACCATGAACAAATAAAATATGCCGAAAATCTGGCATATTCATTATTTTTTATCAGTATAGGAATAACCATAATGGTTATAGCCATAGCTATAATAACTGCTGGCTTTTTTTACAATACCATTTAGAATACAGCCTTTGACAATTACACCGCTTTGTTCAAATCGTTTTATACTAACCTCTATTTCTTTTGAAGTATTTAATTCAAAGCGTGCTACTAATAAGGTGGTACCTGCGTAGTGGCCTATTATGGCTGCATCAGTAACTGCTAATATAGGTGGAGTATCCAGAATGACAATATCGTAATTGCTATTTGCCCATGTAATTAACTCATCGAACCTTCGATGCATTAACAACTCAGCGGGATTTGGCGGAACCATTCCTCTTGTTATAAAATCAAATTTGGCTGTTGGTATAGACTTTACAGCTTTGTCAATGCCTATTTTCCCTGACAAGAAATCAGAAAGGCCACTATCATTACTTACATTAAACAATTTGTGTGTATAGCCCTTTCTCATATCTGTATCAATGAAAAGAACTCTCTTCCCTGTTTGGGCAATCACTGCTGCTAAGTTTGAACTAATAAAGGTTTTACCCGCATTAGGACTTGCCCCTGAAATCATTAGCACACTATTCCTAGCTTCTAGCATTGCAAAATGCAAACTAGTTCTTAGTCCTCGAATCGCTTCAATTGCTAAATCTGCTGGATTATCAACAGCAAGAAATCCTTGAACTTCGTCCTGTTCTCGTTTTCGCCAACTTTGTACATGAGATGTATTTTTTACAAATGACTCAGATATAGGAATACTGGCGTATACATTGATATTTAATGCTTCGAGTTGTTCTGGTGATTCGATACCACGACGTAAAAAAACTCTGATTAGAACAAGCGAAATAGATGATAACATACCTAGCAAAATACCCATTAACACAATAACTAGTTTATTAGGTTTAATCGGTCTTGGTTGTGTTACCGCATTATCAATTATTCTTACATTACCAACAGCGCTAGACTTGGCAATATTCAACTCCTGTTGGCGATTCAGAAGTTGCATATAAACCGCCCTACCAGAGTCAACATCCCGGCTAAATCTCAATACTTCTTGCTGCGTTTCAGGCATTGCCGATACACGCTTATTTAACTTCCCTTTTTCTTCTACTAAGGTTTGACGTTTCTCAATCAATGCCTTATAAATTGGATGTTCTTTAGTGTACCGTTGTGAAATTTCCGATTCTCGGAAAGTTAGCTCATTCAACTGATTATCTACATTTACTATCTGATCCAGCACCGATTTGGCTTCAAGAGATAAGTCTACTGAATCTTTTTGCTGCCTATATTTATTTAACTTATCTTCCGCAGTATTTAATTCACTTCGCACTTCAGGTAGTTGCTGATTTAAAAAGTCCAAACTCTTGGCATCTTGTGCCGCCTCACGTGCAACATTTTGTTCTAAGTAATTAGAAGCAACACTATCAATTATCTTTTTTATCAAATCAGGTTCTTCCCCTGTCAAGGACAGGGTTAGCATGCCTATATCTTTTCCTTGGTCAGTTACAGAAAGCGTTTTCCTTAATTCATTAATTGCTTTTAACCTTGATATATATGTTATTGTAAAAGCGCTTCCTTTTTGTGCATTGATAGCATCTATCCTAAGAGAAAACCCTTTGTCCTCCAACAGCTGTCCAACTTTACCTTTTAACCTAAAACCATCTCCTTCTACAATATAATTTTCATCATCTAGCACTGTTAATTTAATACTTGCAGCATCATCTTCTTTTATTGCTAAATAAAACCTTGAAACAGATAACTCACCTTTTTCGTCTCCACTAATTCTAGCCCAACCATTTCCAAAAACAGGAAAATGATTTTGCTTAACTTCAGCCTGCAGATTTAAGTCATCTACAGTTTTCCCTAAGATCATTCTCGACTGAATTAATGCTATTTCTGGGGCAGATTGAGGTTGGCTATCCGGCAACATTTGACTCAAACTGCTTAAGATAGTATTACCTTGCTTCTGCTCGATTTGGATCAATGCATCAGCTTGGTAAACCGGTGTCGAAAATATAGCATAGACTAACGCAATTAGCGTACAAAGAGCTGTGACTGAAACAATCAGTTTCCTATGGTCTATAAGCTCACCAATAAGACGACCTAAATCAATCTCATCAGACTCTTTTACAGATTTACTAGTTTCTAATGACATGCAATCGTTCCTGCCTTTTACGCGCGTAATTTTTCAGCCCAACATTGACTGGACTCAGCTATAAGTTGAAAAACAGAGGCAAAAGCCTCGTCACTTTTTTTATAAGGATCAGGTATTTCACGGTGATTTATCCAATGGCCGAATAACATTGTTTTACCGCGTATTTCGGGTGCAATACGGCCAATTTGTTCTATATGATATTTCTCCATTACGAGGATTAAATCATATTGTCGTGCCATAGAAGATGTAAATTGCTTTCCTTTGTGACCATCAAGTGAAAGTCCATTCATTTCTGCAATCTTAATTGCGCTCGGATCCGCATCGTAACCAATCATAGCTCCCGTTCCTGCCGAATCAATTTTTTTTTCTGTTAATAATCTCTGCAAATAACGCTCACCAATAGGCGAACGGCATATGTTTCCGGTACAAACAACAAGTATGGAATCAAACATAATTATGGCCAAGATTTAATGAAACGTGCGGTTTCTGTCATGTCATGAACACCAGTAATTGTCGGTACCAACTGCGATACTACACGGTTCCACCGTACCAACGGAGCTGCTGTAACATAAACAATATCATAAGGTTGTAATTGAAACTCGGTACCCAATACCATCGCTGAAGCATCTTGTGCATTCAGTTGGTAGATATTGGCAATTTTCCCTTGTTTATCCCCCTTCAACTGACGAACAACAAATACACCCGTCGCATCGCTCATTGACTGGGATATACCTTCAGCATTACCCAATGCCTCAGCAAGTGTCATACCACTACGATCCATCTTCATAGTGCTCTGTTTGCCAACTTCTCCCATCACAAAGACTTTAAGGTCATCATTACGTGGGACAAATAAAATATCACCAGGGTATAGGAGATGGTTCTGAGTTAAATCACCTTTCTGCATTAACGCGTATAAAGAAACCTTTGTATCTTTACCATTATGCGTTAGAACAACATTACGCCAATCAGCATCAGTTGCTAATCCGCCAGCAGCATTTACCGCATCCATCACAGTAAGGGGGATATTAGTAATGGGTTGTTGACCAGATTTCGCCACCTCCCCTGTCACATACACTTTTTGAGATCGAAATGCAGCGATACTCACATCAACTTGGGGACTTTCAATATAGGTAGTCAATCGACTCGCAATTTCCTGACGTACCTGACTCAGCGTTTTGCCAGCAACTTGGACTTTACCAATATAAGGATAGAAAATAGTGCCATCTGAGTTCACCCAGTTACCGGTATCACTTGCACTACGGTACTGACCCGCAGGTGTCGTCAGTTCCGGGTGGTCCCAGACAGTTACCATTAATACATCACCCACCCCAATTCGATATTCGTAGTTTTTAAGAAGATCATCCAGTTGCGGATTAGGGCGAGCCATCAAAATTTCCGGGCGTAATTGATCTATCAGTCCAGGAGTCATCGGATAGACATTGACTAGTTTATCCAGATCGTAATCACTGTCCGGTAGCTCAACCACATTCTTGCGCAGACTATTTAATCCCTGGCCTGGAATAATGGTACAACCCGATAAAAACCCAATCGCCAATGCTAATGCCGAAAATCTAACAATTTTTTTCTTCATAATGTCACATCATCAGTAAATCAAAATTTGCCAATTCCTGAGCAGCTGTCATGGCCGTTGCTTCCTTACCAGCCTGCGGAGAGAGAAAAGCTGACTGCATCCTGCAGCGCTACCACCGCTCTCCCCTTATTTTCAGCATTCAGCCTTATAAACTAAACGGTATTTCTATCCCTGCGCTGGCCCCAACGTCATCGCTGTCGCTGTTGTTAGCGTTGGTGTACCACAAAGAGGTATTCAGACGAACAGACTGATAAACATCCCCGCTCCAGCCTAGCTGTACACCTTTCAAGGTATCGGCATGTGGGAATGCTTTTTTGATCGACTGGTTCTCCGGGTTAACCTTGGCGTAAACGATGCGCGTACTCCAGCGCTGGTTATCTTCAGTAATCAGCTCAACCTTCCCGGCAATGAGTTGACCATCCCCACCCATCGCATCCCCCAGTGGATACCCTTGTTGGTAATAACCATCTTTATAGATGTGGTGGGTATAGCTGTAATTCGTCCGGCTCATATTGGTACGAGTATCATGCGCTTCCACGTACCAGTTTACCGCATCTTTACCCCAACCGTGGTGCCCTTCCACTCCACCAAGGAACATATTTGCCGAAGGCAGATAACCTGACTCATCTTCGCCAATCATCTGTCCGTAGAAACTGACCGGCCAGCCGAGAGTTGGCTCGAGTTTAAACTTAAAGTCAAAACCAGCTAGCTGGTTACCCGGTTCGTTATCCGTCCCGGTATTATCATGGCCAGTGAAGCCATCCCAGAAGCTGCTAAATGACTCAGGACGCCCTTCCCCGCCCCACTGCATAATGCGCGAAGCACCTAATTCCAGTGACTGGAAAGGTGAGAAAGTAAAACGACCGCCGATAATTTTTGTATGTGGCACAGCGGTATATTGATTCATCTGGCTGGCGGAGATCTGGTACTGCCATGGCCCCACCCAGCGCAACCACCAGGTCTCTGGCGCTGCCTGCTCTGCGCGCTGCATCAGGAAACCGGTCATCGGCCGCATGGCATCCCCGCGGATCAGGCTCCCTTCATAGCCCGGTCCCCACCACTGTGGTACCTGACCAAAGGAGAGCCACTGGTTCCAGAACTTCACCGCGCCGTAGGCGCCGTTGGCGTTGAAGCGCGATCCGTTGCTGATCCGCTCTCCCCCTTCAATGTTGCCCTGCAGGTGAACATCCCACCACTCGCCGCTGTTGTTGAACGCCAGGCCTAACGAGTTATCCGCCGGCTGCGTCTGGCCAAACCCCTGCGGAGTGCCCGGCTGATCGGTTGAAGTGTAGCCGGTGACCCGGAAATCCGCTTTTAAGGCAGACAGTCGCTGGTTAATACGCGCCAGCACCACTTGTTCAGAAGAATAGGACGGTTTAGCCTTTTTCAGTGCCCGGGCGATCTCTTCCTGGCTCAGCGGCCAGGTCGACAGGCTCAGATGGATGACCCCGCGATCGGAAAGCCAGGCCAGGTCGTTACGCAAGTCGTTGTCATTTACCACTAACCCGGCCGCGTAAGCCTGGGCTCCCAGGGAGGAAAGCAAACCCAACGTCGCGGCAATGCGCGCAATTTTTATCATTGTACAAGATCCATTTTCAGCCCCGCTGTCGTATCTCAATGAGAATGAGGGGAATACCAAGATAGAAAGCGCTCGCGGCACCAGCTGACTTCGCTGTGCAACACAGGCGAGGCAAGTACATTTACCCTAAGCTTCTTGTTAGCCTTATAACATCCACTCAGCTCACAATGTAGGCGAATTTTACCCTACAGGCTATCGATGAGACAGGAAAGTTAATGTCCAGGCGATATCAGCAGCCGCTCCTGGCCAACTTCTGAGGATATCCGTAGAAAATTGATAGATATCTATTGAGGGCGATCATCCTGACCGGGACGATTTTACAGCCGTTGAAGAGAACCTCTGTGCAGCAGCAAGCGGCTTCAGCGACGCTACCGCCCCTGGCTTAACAGCTACCAGCGCACTGACTACCTGAACGACTTAATTTTTTATCGACCTGTGGATGAATAATTGGTCAGGCCATTATTTTTGGCGGCGTTAAGTTTACGGGATTTCGGTCACAATTGGGAGTGTTGTTACCGAATATCTGCCAATTAATGCCGCCTGTCGTTCTACTGACAAAAAATAAGCGGGTCACCAATTAAGATTATTCACTGACTTCCAGGGTTAGAAATCCTCCCGGTACTGCTACAACATCACACATGCAGCTAATTGACTGTAAAAAAACGTCTTTTTACATAGCTCATCATCATGCAAAAATCAGATGATGGCGTTATAGTCAACTACAATTTCTAATAGTTTCCTGTGTCTGGATATTCATTGAATGTGCATCAGGTAACGTCTCAGCGCATTCAAGAAACGTCTGATCAAAGCTATATCCAGACAAATATGCAATAACAATGTAGTAGCACTTCATTATTTCATAAATATGAATTATCAATTACCGGATATATAGTAGATTATTTTCTTATTTGTCTAATTAACCGGCCAAAACTTAATTTCCCCTGTAAAACAAATGGCGATTACCAGGCCTGCTTGTGCAGATCGGTACGCGTAAAGGGTTTATCCAGCGGCCCAATTGCGGTGGCGATTTGCCCCAGCAGGGTCTGTGTCGGCGCTTTACTGCCGCTATGCAACAGTATCAGTGGGACCATTACCAAGCATGCAATTCCACCCCAGGTTACTGTCTTATAATCGCAGTCAGAAGTACGTTTTTGCAGCAGCAGGAACAAAGCGCTGCCAGCAGCGCCCAGCAGCAGGCCGGCAATCACTTCCGAGACGGAATGCGCATGGATGACCAGCCGCGAATAGCCCACCACGGCGGCCAGAATATAGCCGGTGGCGACGGCTGCTTTTTGCAAACCCGCGGAAAAACGAGCGCTGAGCAGCCACAGAAAGATAGGCCAGAAGGCCGCGGAGAGCGCGGAGTGGCCGCTAAAGCCGGTGTAATCCAGCTCGCGAATACCCATACCCCAGCCCATAAAGGCCAGTTTGGAGGCGCAGACGATAGCGCCGGTGATGCCGAACAGCAAACTCCACTGCCACGCCAGTAACCGCGACGTTTTACGCAGCATCAGGACAATAAACAGCGCCGCTGCGCTGGGCAGCAAAACGGTGCTATCGCCAAAAAATGAGATGAGTTGCCAGTTCATATACCTGTGATCCTTCGATGATGTCCACTGCCGTGCTCAGGGATTATCCGTAATGTCTATACCAGCTCGCATGCCAATTCATTTCACATTTTTATGCATGCAAGTGAGATGTTTAAAGCGGAAACATGATCGCAGTCAAGTTTTATTTTTGGCTGTCGTTGACCGCTTTCCCTTCGCTTTAGGAATTGTCGCACTAAGTGACTATTCATAAAGCATTATTGCCGCTACTCCGACCATTGCACCACAGAGGCCAGAAACAAACTACCAGAAGTCTCCGAAGCCATACGTTTCTTTACAATCGTTATAACATTCGCGTTATGAATAATTTCTGCATAACGTTATGAGCGACAGGACGAATGTTCACGCCCTGCCCCCCCCGTACTACGCTAGCAATCAGGCCAGCATTTTTTTAATACTTTCGCGGAATTTGGCGCCTTCTTTCAGGTTACGCATGCCGTAGGTGACGAAGGCCTGCATGTAGCCCATTTTCTTCCCGCAGTCGTAGCTTTCGCCGGTCATCAGCATCGCGTCGACGGACTGCTTCTTCGCCAGTTCGGCAATGGCGTCGGTCAGTTGGATACGGCCCCAGGCGCCTGGCTCGGTGCGCTCCAGTTCGGCCCAGATATCTGCCGACAGCACGTAGCGGCCCACCGCCATCAGGTCGGAGTCCAGAGTCTGCGGTTCGTCCGGTTTTTCAATAAACTCGACGATACGTGCTACCTGCCCTTCCGCCACCATCGGCTCCTTGGTCTGGATCACGGAGTATTCGGAGAGATCCCCCGGCATGCGTTTCGCCAGCACCTGGCTGCGGCCGGTCTCGTTAAAGCGGGCGACCATGGCGGCGAGGTTATAGCGCAGCGGGTCAGCGGTGCCGCCGTCGAGGATGATATCCGGCAGCACCACCACAAACGGGTTGTCCCCGACGACCGGGCGGGCGCAGAGAATGGAGTGCCCCAGACCCAGCGGCTGCGCCTGGCGCACGTTCATGATGGTTACGCCCGGCGGGCAAATGGCCTGGACTTCCGCCAACAGCTGGCGCTTCACGCGCTGCTCAAGCAGGGCTTCCAGCTCGTAGGAGGTATCAAAGTGGTTTTCCACCGCGTTCTTCGAGGAGTGCGTCACCAGAACAATCTCTTTGATCCCGGCGGCGACGATTTCGTCAACAATGTACTGAATCATTGGCTTATCAACGATCGGCAGCATCTCCTTTGGAATTGCCTTTGTGGCCGGCAGCATATGCATGCCTAGTCCTGCGACCGGAATAACCGCTTTCAAATTCGCCATATTCATCTTCACCTGTTTGGTTGCAAAACACGCGGTTTTGCAAAATTGTACATGTCACAAATCCATTGAAACTGATAATACACGGATACTGCCCGGGCATCTGCCCGCCAAATTCTTAAATTCACTGTCACGTAAAAGAATACACATAACTCCCTTTTACCAACAGTTAGAAGTGAGAATAATCTTATTCTCGATCAGGTTATTCAGCGGCGCGTTTCTCTGCGCCGTGCAAAGTGGCCGAGATCCCCGTCCACAGGGCGCGCCAGCACGCCAGGGCTGCCGTGCCGCACCTATGCCCGCAAAGAATAGGTATAGATAATAAATTTATCCATGCAATATATTTCAGCATTTACCGCTGGACAGGTCGCTATACAAGCCATAATCGGTGGAATAAAACCAGGAGCCGCCCTATTCTGCGCCCCCTTTATGAGCTGAATTATGCCGATTTTGCGAGGGATTACGCTCTTCCCCCATAGCGTGGGCATCACCTCTCGCTGCGACGAGCGGTGGCACAGCGCCGCTTTTGCGCCCTGGCGGAAGCGCAGCGGCAGACGTTCTGATATTGGCCCGCTTATTCCAGGGCAACCGCCATGGTGTTATTTTTTCACTGTTCTTTACCGGAACATAATTCTTATCGGTTCGCTTAATCTGCTGGAAATATATCCACCCATGGCAGGGCGTTATCCGCGTCGTTATTGCATTTTATACCCATCTTATCCATGATCGGGGTAACACATACCGCAGTCGTACAGGTTTTAATACATATGGAATGGATTGCCGATCCGTCAATCTGGGCAGGTCTCGTCACGCTGGTCGTTATCGAACTGGTGTTAGGTATCGATAACCTGGTCTTTATCGCTATCCTCGCTGAGAAGCTCCCGCCCGCCCAGCGCGACCGCGCACGGATCACTGGCCTGATGCTGGCGATGGTGATGCGTCTCCTGCTGCTGGCCTGTATCTCCTGGCTCGTCACCCTGACCAAACCGCTGATTGTTTTTCACGACTTCAGCTTCAGCGCCCGCGATTTAATTATGCTGTTCGGCGGCTTGTTCCTGCTGTTTAAAGCAACCGTTGAGCTTAATGAGCGGCTGGAGGGAAAAGACAGCGATAATCCCACCCAGCGCAGAGGGGCCAAATTCTGGGCCGTGGTGGCGCAGATCGTGGTGCTCGACGCCATCTTCTCGCTCGACTCGGTGATCACTGCGGTCGGCATGGTCGACCACCTGGCGGTGATGATGGCCGCCGTGATCATCGCTATCAGCCTGATGCTGATGGCCAGCAAGGCGCTGACGCGCTTCGTTAACAGCCACCCGACCATCGTGATCCTCTGTCTGAGCTTCCTGCTGATGATCGGCTTCAGCCTGATTGCTGAAGGCTTCAGCTTTATTATTCCGAAAGGCTATTTATATGCGGCAATTGGCTTCTCGGTGATGATTGAAGCCCTTAACCAGCTGGCGCTGTTTAACCGCCGTCGCTTTCTCTCCGCCAATATGACGCTGCGTCAGCGCACTACCGAGGCGGTAATGAATCTTTTGAGCGGGCAGAAAGAAAAAGCTGAACTGGATGCTGACACGGCGTCGCTGGTCGCCGATCAGGACCATCATCCGTTGTTTAATCCGCAGGAACGGCTGATGATTGAGCGGGTGCTGAACCTGAATCAGCGCAGCGTCAGCAGTATTATGACCTCCCGCCATGATATCGAGCGCATCGACCTCAGCGCGCCGGAGGAAGAGATCCGCAGCCTGGTGGAAAAAAATCAGCACACCCGCCTGGTGGTCACCGGCGGAAAGGATAATGAAGACCTGCTGGGGGTGGTGCATGTTATCGACCTGCTCCAGCAGTCCCTGCGCCAGGAGCCGCTGGATCTGCAGGCGCTGGTGCGCCAGCCGCTGGTCTTTCCGGAGGGGTTACCGCTCCTCTCCGCCCTTGAGCAGTTTCGTCAGGCCCGCACCCATTTTGCCTTTGTGGTGGATGAGTTTGGCTCCGTCGAGGGGATTGTGACCCTGAGCGACGTGATGGAGACCATTGCCGGTAATCTGCCCAACGAGGTGGAGGAGATCGACGCCCGGCACGATATTCAGCACCATCCGGACGGTTCGTGGACGGTCAACGGCCATATGCCGCTGGAGGACCTGGTGCAATATGTTCCGCTGCCGCTGGATGATAAACGTGAGTACCACACTGTTGCCGGTCTGCTGATGGAGTATCTGCAGCATGTGCCGCAGGTGGGAGAAACCCTTGAGATTGACGGTTATACCCTGCGTACGCTGCAGGTCGACAGCCATCGGGTGCAGAAGGTGCAGATCGTTCCGCCGGCAAAGCAGGATGAGCTGGATTATGAGGTGTAATCGTCAGGCATAAAACGGCCCGGGGTATCCCGGGCGGTGGGACGGCTAATCAAACCCATGCCTGATGGCGCTTCGCTTATCAGGCCTACGGGATAGCGACGCAAACCGGGAGATTACCCCCGCCGCACAACCCAGGCCGGGTCAGGCGTAGCCGCCGCCCGGCACCCACGTGACATCACACCTGGACGACATGCTCACATCACAGGGAATTGATGCTCTACCGCCGCCACACTGCCTGATGGCGCTTCGCTTATCAGGCCTACGGGATGGCGACGCAAACCGGGGGATTACCCCTGCCGCACAACCCAGGCGGGGTCAGGCGTAGCCGCGACCCGGCATCAACGTGACATCACACCTGGACGACACGCTCACGTCACAGGGAATTGATGCTATACAGCCGCCATACTGCCTGATGGCGCTTCGCTTATCAGGCCTACGGGATGGCGACACAAACCGGGGGATAACCCCCGCCGCACAACCCAAGGGGGGTCAGGCGTAGCCGCCACCCGGCATCCACGTGACATCATACTTTGACGACATGCTCACAGCCCGGTAGTCCCGGGCTGCTGGTCTGGACGATTACAGCTTATCGAGCAGCTTTTTGGCGTCTTTGCTCTCTTTGCTGCCTTTATTACGTTCGACCCAGTCGTTGAGGCGCTGCTTCGCTTCATCCTGCAGCTGTTTACGCAGGATCTGGTCCACCTGCAGGCTGTAGCTCAGCGACTGCCAGTCGCCGTAGATGCGCAGCGGGATGGCGGTCTGCTTCAGGCGGTCGATAAGCTTGCCCTCACCTTTCCAGCCGCCGAGCACGCGCACGTTAAAGCGCATATCGCAGTTCTCTTTCTGCAGATCGAGCTGTCCTTCGCCGGTCATTGCCATCACGTCGGACTGCCCCTGCACGCGGTTCAGCGTCACCAGCCCGTTATCCAGCGTCAGCTGGCTGCTCAAGGCATCCAGCCGGGTGGCGTTGTCATAGTTTTCCTGCGCCCGCACGTTGGTGCTGCGCTCCACGGCCTGCTGCACCAGCTGCTGGAAGTTAAGCCCTTCGGTACGGGTATCCGTCATCTGGATCTGCGCCTGGCCCTGCCAGCGACGGCGGAAATCATTCGCGTCAATGCGCGCTCCGGAAAACTCGCCGGTCAGCGACAGCTTGCCGGTCAGGCTTAAGGAATAGTTGAAGGCTTTGATCAGCGAACCGATCTCCACGTTCTGCAGCGCCGGCTGGAACGTCGCCTGCGGCGTGTCGCCGCGGGCATCAAGGGTGCCGGGGAGGGAAAGCTGGCCGCCGTCGAGGTTGCCCTGCATTTTGCTGACCGTCAACAGCCCCTGCTGATTGCTGATCTCGCTCTGCACCTGGGTGAAGTTCAGGCCGCGCCACTGCAGCTGGTCGGCGCTCAGGGCCATCCGGCCGGTAAAGCCGCGCAGGCTCTGGTAATCTTCGCGCTCATCGCTGTCGGCGATCACCGGACGCAGCGGGCGCGTCTGGCTCTGGCCCTGCTGGCTGGCGCTGCTGTCGGTCGCCGGCGAAGAGGACGCCAGCAGACTGTCGAGATTCAGGGTGGTGGCGTGCAGATCCAATGACCAGTCCGGGCGCTCTCCCAGCACCACGCTGCCGTTGCCGGTGAGGGTGCTGCCGCTGGCCATCAGGTTCAAATTATCAAAGCGCAGAGTCTTGCTATCTTCCTGCCAGCTGGCCTGCAGGCTCCCCTGACCATTGATGCCGTCGGGGGGCAGCTCGGCGCCGCGCAGCTGCCAGCTGAGCTGGCTAAAGTCGGCTTTTAACGAATGCGGATAGTCGCCGCCCTGCACGGTGGCGGAGAAGTTCAGCGCCAGGTCGCGCTGGTCGCGGTTGACGCGGCCGGAGAAATCGACGGTGGCCCGGTGGTTCTCATCCTGCTCCATCTGCAGGCGGATATCGCGCACCGTCACCTGCTCGCCGTTTTCATGCTGGAAGAAGAGCACGCTGTCGGCCACCTGCAGCTGGCGCACGTCGTAGGACCATCCGCGGTCCTCCGGGGCCAGCGGCAGGGTGTTGTCATGCGGCACCACCGGCGCCGCGCTGTCGCGAACCGCCTCGGTTTTCGGGGTCAGCTGGATCACCGCCCCCTTGAGCATCACCTGCTTCACCTGCAGCTGGTGCGAAAGCAGCGGCAGCAGCGCCACGTCGAGGCGCATGTTGTCGGCGCGGATCACCGGCTCTTCAGCGCCTCTGGCGGTCAGCGTCATGCGCCCGCTGAGAATGCTGAGCTGCGGCCAGACGTGCCAGCGCAGCGGGCCATCGAGTTCAAGCTGATAACCGCTGCGCTCTGCCACCTCATGCACCATATAGGCGCGAAAATCGTTGGGATTGACCAGCAATACCAACGAGGTAAGCCCG
The DNA here is from genome assembly GCF_059759695.1 of Klebsiella sp. M041. Lineage (NCBI taxonomy): Bacteria > Pseudomonadati > Pseudomonadota > Gammaproteobacteria > Enterobacterales > Enterobacteriaceae > Klebsiella > Klebsiella sp. M041. The sequence goes on along the minus strand of NZ_JCAXWU010000001.1, from coordinate 432,059 downwards.
GCGACAATGACCGCCAGCAGGATCATCAGCGTTGTCAGTATTCGTCTCATGGCACCCTCAGCAACACCCCGTTGACGTTATCAATCCTTGTCGATTCGGCTCGCCACCGCGCCCTGCTGGTCGCGATATTTGGCGTCTTCACGGCGGTTATATGGCCGGGCCGCCGGGCCCGATAATGGTTCAAAGCTCAGCGCACCGATGGGCATTCCCGGGCGCAGCGCCAGCGGCAGCTTGCCGGAGTTGTAGAATTCCAGCACGATGCAGCCGGACCAGCCCGGGTCGATGCGGTGCGCGGTCACGTGCACCATCAGCCCCAGGCGCGCCAGCGAGGAGCGCCCGTCAAGCCAGCCCACCAGGTCGGCAGGCAGGGTGACCGACTCATAGGTCACCGCCAGCGCCAGTTCGCCCGGATGCAGGAAAAAGGCCTCCCCTTCCGGCAGAACGATCTCTTCGCTCATCACGCGGTCCAGCGCGGCGCTCACCTCCGCCTTCGGGCCGCTTAAATCGATAAACGGCGCGGTGTGGCCGCGGAAGGTGCGGAATTTATTACCCAGCCGTACATCAACCGTAGCGCCATTAATACGCTCAACGGGCGGGCGCGGATTGATGGCCAGTCGCCCTTCATCCAACCAGGCTTCAATATCTCGGTCACACAGACGCATGGGCTTTCTCCTTATAAGGCTGCTTCCCGCACGCTTCGCGGCGGAGAGGGCAACAGGGCTACTCTTTGCACGTTACACAATTCGGCCAGGTTATTCAAAGAACTGACTGATTTTGGCCTTCAGAATATCAATCGCGATGCGGTTTTTGCCGCCGCGCGGCACGATGATGTCGGCATACTGCTTCGACGGCTCAATAAACTGCAGGAACATCGGGCGCACGGTCTTCTGATACTGGGCCATCACCGAGTCCATGGAGCGGCCGCGCTCGTTAACGTCGCGCTTAATGCGGCGCATCAGGCAAATATCGAGCGGGGTGTCGACGAAAATAGAGAAGTTGAGCTCGTTACGCAGGCGCGCATCGGTCAGCAGCAGGATCCCTTCAAGAATAATCACCTTCTTCGGCTCGACGTGAATGGTGTTCGGCGTGCGGGTATGCTCGACGTAGCTGTAGACCGGCAGCTCAATCGGCTGGCCGCTTTTCAGCATCTGCAGGTGCTGGAACAACAGACTGTGGTCCATTGAGCTCGGGTGGTCATAGTTAGTTTTGACGCGCTCTTCCATCGACAGATGACTTTGATCTTTGTAATAGCTGTCTTCCGGAATGACGCCAATATGTTCGTCGCCAACTTGTTCACGCAATTCGCGATAGAGAGTACTGGCAATAAGACTTTTGCCAGAAGCCGATGCGCCGGCGATGCCTACAATGACGCACTGATGGGACATATCAGTCATAAATTTTTGCGACCTGATTAACCTGGATAGAGATGGAGGGTGGCGGCGGACCGCCAAACGCGGCAATTATAGGGATTTCAGCGTCCCGATACCAGTGGTATGCGCCCCGGACGGCTATTCCGCCGCCGGCGCCCAGTCATCGGTATACCAGATATGCAACAGCGCATAAGATCGCATCGGCTGCCAGCGGCGAGCATAGCGGGCGATGGCGGCCGGGGTCATTCCCGGAAAGCGCTGTTTAATCAGGTAGTCGTCCGGCAAAAAGATATCTTTCGCCTGCCAGCCGCGCAGGGCAAAATAACTGGCCGTCCAGCGGCCAATCCCGGGCAAAGTCTGCAATTGACGCAGCCCGGCGTCGATATCCGCCGGCGCGGTCAGGGGCAGCTCGCCGCTGAGCGCCGCCCGGGCGAGGCGGATCAGCGCCTCCGCGCGGCGAAGCGGCATCCCCAGCGCCTTCAGCGCCTGCGGATCGGCCCGGGAAAGCGCCTCCGGGGTTGGGAATAGAACATAGCCGGGGGCGTCCGCCAGCGGTTCGCCCCAGCCGGCCGCCACTTTGGCGGTGAGCCGGGCGGCCATCGCCACGCTCACCAGCTGGCCGAGCACCGCGCGCACCGCCTGTTCGAAAGCGTCCAGCGCCCCGGGCAGGCGCAACCCCGGCCGCGCCTGCGCCAGGTCGCCCAGCGTGCGAGCGACCTGCTGCGGGTCGCAGGTCAGATCAAACAGCTGGCCAATTCGCGCATAGCAGATCTCCGCCACCGGCTGCAGCCCCGGGGAGAGCGTCACCCGCAGGCCCTGCGCCTCCTCGTCCGGCGCCAGATGAATCAGCCCGCCGTGGCCTGCTACGCGAAAGCTGCGGCTGTAGCCTCCGTCATGAAAACGCTCGACGCCGGCGACCGCGCGCGCCTGCAGAAAACCAACCATCCACCCCCAGTCGTAGGGCGGGGTCCAGGGTAACAGCACCATAAGCTCTCCTTTATATAGCGTTTCAATGATAGTCGCCCTTCACCGTCAGCGCCTTGCTTTTAAATTCCGGTTGTCGGCATGACGGCGATCCGCTAAAGTCGCCCCCCTTCTTCACCGGCATGGGGATTTTGCAGACGATGTTTATTGGTTTTGACTACGGCACCGCCAACTGTTCGGTGGCCGTGATGCGGGAAAACAAGCCTCAGCTGTTGACGCTGGAAAACGGCAGCGCGCTGCTGCCCTCCATGCTCTGCGCGCCGACGCGCGAAGCGGTCAGCGAGTGGCTCTATCGCCATCACGAGGTGCCGACCCACAGCGACGAAAACCAGGCGCTGCTACGCCGGGCCATCGCCGCCAACCGCGACGAAGACATCGAGGTGCTGCGCAACAGCGTGCAGTTCGGCCTCGCCTCCCTGCATCAGTATGTTGAAGATCCGGAAGAGGTCTACTTCGTCAAATCGCCAAAGTCCTTCCTCGGCGCCAGCGGCCTCAAGCCGCAGCAGGTGGCCCTGTTTGAAGACCTGGTCTGCGCCATGATGTTGCACATCAAGCTGCAGGCGGAAAGCCAGACGCCCGAGCAGATCGACCAGGCGGTGATAGGCCGGCCGATCAACTTCCAGGGCCTCGGCGGTGACGAGGCCAACGCCCAGGCGCAGGGGATCCTTGAGCGGGCCGCCCTTCGCGCCGGTTTCCGCGATGTGGTCTTCCAGTTTGAACCGGTGGCCGCCGGGCTGGATTTCGAAGCCACCCTCAGTGAAGAGAAGCGGGTGCTGGTCGTCGATATCGGCGGCGGGACCACCGACTGCTCCCTGCTGCTGATGGGCCCGCAGTGGCGGGAGCGCGCCGACCGCCAGCAGAGCCTGCTCGGCCACAGCGGCTGCCGCATCGGCGGTAACGACCTCGATATTGCCCTGGCCTTCAAATGCCTGATGCCCCTGCTCGGCATGGGCGGCGAAACGGAGAAAGGCACCGCGCTGCCGATCCTTCCGTGGTGGAACGCGGTGGCGATCAACGACGTCCCGGCGCAGAGCGACTTCTACAGCACCGCCAACGGCCGTCTGCTTAACGACCTGCTGCGCAGCGCCCGGGATGCCGATAAAGTGGCCCTGCTGCTGAAGGTCTGGCGTCAGCGCCTGAGCTATCGTCTGGTGCGCAGCGCCGAAGAGAGCAAAATCGCCCTCTCCAGCGCGGACAGCGTCGAGACCGCGCTGCCGTTTATTCAGGACGAGCTGGCCACCGCCATCGCCCGGCAGGGGCTGGAAGCGGCGCTGGATCAGCCGCTGAGCCGCATTATGGAACAGGTGCAGCTTGCCCTCGACAGCAGCCAGACCACCCCGGACGTGATCTATCTGACCGGCGGTAGCGCCCGCTCACCGCTGATCAAAAAGGCGCTGGCGGCCAAGCTCCCGGGTATTCCGCTGGCCGGTGGCGATGATTTTGGCTCAGTAACCGCCGGGCTGGCCCGCTGGGCGCAGGTGGTTTTTCGCTAGCCCTTGCCCGGCGCTGCCGCGCAGCAGGTCTGTCCTGATCGCGGCGTTGCAGATTACGCTGGAATATTCCTGGTCTCCCACGCAAAATGGCCTGTTCGTCCGGACAGGCCTGTCCACTTTCCTCCGCTTCCGGGGGCGTATTATCCATACCGTAGCCAGTCGTCTGCGGTCAGTAATCTTTGCATGCCGCAAGGGGGCGTGATTGAAAAGGGTGTCTGCGATCTTCGCAGCGGTCCGGCGTTGCCGGCCGCGGTTCCTGGCAGGCTGGCTGGTCAGCTGCGGATTGCTCTTGCTGCTGATCGCCCCGCAGGCGCAGTCGGCGCCCCGACAACTGGGAACGGATATCCCCGTCGAATGGTACGCGGACGACAGCGGCCAGATGACCATCGATCGCTTTGCCGACCTGCCCGTAGACCAGCTCGCCACCACCCGGCAAATCCCCTCCTTCGGCTATTCACGCAAAACCCTGTGGCTGCGCAGCGAGCTGCCGGGTGCATGGTTTGCCGGCGAGTCGCGCTGGCTGCAGATTGGTCCCTCTTTTGTCGACCACCTGACTCTCTATTACCGGCCACTGGGCAGCGACGCGCCGTGGACCGCGCGGACCTTTGGCGACCGTGACCTGGCCCGGGAGAGCGATCTCCACTATCGGGAAAGCGTGCTGATCCTCCCTCCGCCGCCCACCGCCGCCGGCTATGAGATGGTCTTTCGCCTGCAGAGCACCAGCACCCTGATCCTGCTGGCCTCCCTCTCTTCTCCGCAGGCCTATCTGCAGCGGGCCACCGCCGACACCGCCTTCTGGAGCTTCTATTTTGGCCTCGCGGCGGTCGCCAGCGGCGTGGCGCTGTGGCTGGCCCTGGCCCTGCGCCGGCGTCTGCTGTGGGGCATCTGCTTCTTCTCGCTCAATTATCCGCTGGTGGCCGCCCTGCACGGTTTCCCGGAGTGGTTTTTCGGCCACGCCGCGCTGCCCTTCCAGGACTTTATGATCAGCAGCCTCTCCCTGTTCAGCTATGCCACCGCCCTGTGGCTGCACAGCGAGATATTTGATTTGAAGAAAAATATGCCGCGGCTTTACCGGCTGCTGATCGCCGCCGTGGCGCTCAACCTGCTGCTGCAGGTCAGCATTCCGCTGGGGTTTTACGGCCTCGCCATGCAGATTGAAGGGGTGATCTTTATCATTATCACTCCGGTGCTGCTGTTCACCTCCTGGTGGCTGTGGCGCAAAAAAGCTATCGACCGCAACACCCTCCTGCTGGGGCTCCTGCCGCCGTTCTATGTCGCCGCCGCGGTGCTGGTGCAGCTGTCGATCCACGGTATTATCCCGTTTCATATGGCGATCTATTCCCTCTGGCAGTATGCGCTGATCGTCCACATCATTACGGTGCTGATCATTGCCATCCTGCGGGTACGGGCTGAAAACCGCCAGCTGGAGCAGAAGCAGCGCCTGGCGCGCGAGCTGCAGATCGAGCGCGAGGCCAGCTTCCACCAGCGGCAGTTTATGGGCATGGTGGCGCATGAATTCCGCACCCCGCTGGCGGTGATCCAGGCCGCGCTGGAGAATCTCCGCCTCTCGGCGGCGTCGGCCAGCCAGGAGGCGCGCTTCGATCGCATCGGCCGCGCCGCCACCCGTCTGGTGCAGCTCACCGATAACTGCCTCGCCGACGCCCGGCTCGCTTCCCACGATCTGCACGTCGACCGCCAGCAGACCGCCCTGCTGACGGTGATCACTATGGCGGCCTCGGTAGTGGCTATCTCCCACGACCATTACCTGAACATTCGCCATCACGGCGCGGTGGAAAGTCCGCAGCTACAGGCCGACGCCGGCCTGCTGTGCATCGCCATCGCCAACCTGCTGGATAACGCGGTCAAGTATTCGCCGCCGGGCGAAATCACCATCGACATTCACGCCGATGCCGGGCAAACAGAGCTGCGCATTCGCGACTACGGTCCTGGACTCCCCGCCGGGCAGGCGGAACTGATCTTTGAGCGCTACCGACGCGGAGAACATACGTCGCCAGTGCCGGGCGGCACCGGTCTCGGACTGTATGTTGCGCGCCAGATCGTGCAGGCTCATGATGGCAAACTGTGGCTGGCCGAGCATGGCCCGGACGGCTGCACCTTTATTCTCACCCTCCCCACGGTTGCTTAAGAGGAGAACGACGCATGGCTTTACGGCTGGCGATAATTGAAGATAACCCCGATCTGCTGGATGAACTGCTGGCCTGGTTGGGCTATCGCGGCTTCGAGGTATGGGGGACGCGGAGCGCTGAGGCCTTCTGGCGGCAACTGCACAGCCATCCGGTGGACATCGTGCTGATTGATATCGGTCTGCCCGGCGAGGATGGCTTCAGCGTGCTGAGCTACCTGCACGAGCTGGGGCACTACGGTCTGGTGGTGGTCAGCGCCCGCGGCCAGCAGCAGGATAAACTGCAGGCGCTGAGCCTCGGGGCCGATGCCTATCTGATCAAGCCGGTTAACTTCGCCCATCTCGCGGAGACCCTGACCGCCCTCGGCGCCCGCCTGCAACAGGATCGCCCGGCGGCCTCCCCGTCGCCGGAGACGGCCAGCGCCGTCTCTCCCCCCGCCACCGGGCTGTGGCGTCTGAACGAAGATAAACTGATCTCACCCGACGCCCGGACGCTGGAGTTAACCCAGCAGGAATATCGCCTGGTGGAGCTCTTAATGCGCAATCGCAACGAAGTGTGCAGCAAGCTGGATCTCCATGCCTGCCTGTTCGCCCATGAAAGCGAGCCTGACCTGCACCGCATCGACGTGGTGGTTAGCCGCCTGCGCCACAAGGCTCGCCAGCAGGGGATCCACCTGCCCGTACGCGCCATCTTTGGTAAGGGGCTGGCCTTTATCTCCTGATGGACGGGGTATGTCGGCGGCCATGCTGGATATGAATGACTCGCAAGTGTTAATTTTTCTCATTTTCTGAGAGAAATGAGAGGAATGAGACTGACGATGACCTTAAGAACTTTCTTATAGTGCTACCACATAAGGATGATGTCGTATGATTTTCATTGGACAGAAAAGCATATAACAAAACGTATTAGCCGTTCGCGGCAAATTCTGACACCATGCAACACAAACAAGGTATAAACAATGGCCATGCAAACGTGGTTAGTTTTATTGCTATGCATTTTTTTCTTCAGCATCTCTGTATACAGTTTTATTTCCTATCTGAAAGACAGGAAACGGGTAAAATTTACCTTTAACGATAAGCGTTCGACGCGTCGTAAATAATTCACTGTAGAATAATAAAAACATATTGCAGGTACTTTAATACAGTCAACACACCGCATACGCCCGGAGGATTTGTCACAGCATGGCGTTATGTTTTTGCGTAAGGAAATAACGCCATGAGAAACATTAATGTCACCATCAATACCCGTAACACCTTTGTCCGTGAATCGCTGGTCGCCATGGTCAATGACCTCACCCGGGGCGATCAGCGGGCACGCTTTTCCTGGCGGAATAATGACCTGCCAGGGGAAGACATCATCATTTGCGAAGTGATCCCCGGCGAAATCTACCTGTGCAATACGCTGATTAAAAACAGGAAAAAAGGCAGTTCGCTGATTATCCTCCACAGCTACGACCAGCTGCCGGAAGAGGATTTCATGATTAACTGCCTGAAAGGGGTCATTTTTGTCTCGCTAAAGACGGCCAGTATTCCGCAACTGCTGACGATCATTAAAAGCGAGCTCCAGCATTGTATGACGCCTTCGGCCGCCGACGACGCAGGCCGGGAGCTCAGCTGCGCCAGCTGCCCGCATCGCGTGCTGTCGCGCTCCCAGACCGCCGTGGTGCACGGTATTCTCGAAGGTCTCGATATGAGTAAAATCGCCGCCCTGCAGCGCGTCAGCCCCCGCACCGCCGCTTATCATAAGAATAAGATTATGGAAAAATACAGCCTGAATAATAACCACGACTTTTTCCAGTTTATGAATCTGTTACGTGAGCGCTGGTAGGCAAATAGCATGCAGAAGAAAATAAGATTTTCACCTGGCTATATTGTCGGAAATCTGAAAATAGCCGCTGAATGCTAAAAAAGCGCCAGCGCTGCCAGACATAACGTTAAACTCTGACGCTTCCTCGGTATAAAGACGTTACCGCGCGCCTTTATATAAGAAAAAAGACTATTTACGAGGAAAACTGATACTTCGTCACATTGCCCCTGACGTGCCTGTCAGGGGTCTTTTTTTCCGTGTGGAATGGCGCCCTCTGCGCGAGGGCGCGGCGGGATCAGGCTTCCACTTTCTCCGCTTCCCAGTCCGGCTGCCCTTCCTCGTCGGTGAGCAGACCTTCGTTTTTCGACAGCATGGCGGTGGCGATGCCGTTGCCCAGCACGTTGATGGCGGAGCGCCCCATATCGAGGAAGTGGTCGATGCCCATCAGCAGCAGGATCCCGGCAACCGGAATATGGAAGCTGGGAATGGTGGCCGCCAGCACCACCAGCGCCGAGCGCGGCACCCCGGCGATGCCTTTTGAGGCCAGCATCAGGGTCAGCATCATGACCGTCATCTCGCTGAAGCTCAGCGACACGTTATAGGCCTGAGCGATAAACATCGCGGCGAAAGAGCAGTAAACCATCGAGCCGACGAGGTTGAATGAGTAGCCAATCGGCAGGACGAACGAGACGATATTGCGCGAACAGCCAAACTTCACCAGCCGCTCGAGGGTCTTCGGATAGGCCGCTTCCGAGCTGCTGGTGGTAAAGGCCACCAGCACCGGATCTTTCAGCATGTTCAGCAGACGGAAGACCTCTTTCTTGAGCACCATATAGCCGACGGCAATCAGCACCGCGCTGGTCAGCAGCACCGCCAGGTAATAACCGCCAATGAACGAAGCGTAGTTGAGCAAAATTCCCAGCCCCTGCGAGGCAATCACCGACGAGATGGCGGCGAAGATGGCCAGCGGCGCAACGTACATCACATAGCCCGTCACCTTCAGCATAATGTGCGACACCACGTTAAGGGCCGCCACCAGCGGCGCATTAAACTTCTCCCCCAGCGACGCGCCGGCGATGCCAAAGAACATCGAGAACACCACGATCTGCAGGATCTCGTTGTTGGCCATCGCCTCGGTGATGCTGGTGGGAATGGTATGCGACAGGAACCCTTTCAGGGTCATGCCGCTGACCGCCAGGCCGGTATCCACGGCCTCTTTCGGTACCGTCAGGTTTAGCCCGGCGCCCGGGTGCTGGAAGGTAACGATCACCAGCCCGACGAGAATGGACAATACCGACGAGGTGATAAACCACACCATCGCCTTACCGCCCACCCGGCCAATGGTGGCCGTCTCGCCGAGGCGCATAATACCGACCGTCAGGGTGCTGAACACCAACGGCGCGATGACCATTTTGATTAAGCGCAGAAACAGATCGGTCAGCAGCGTGATGTTGTCTGCCCATGCGGAGATAGTGGTCGGCGTCGCGTAGGCATGAATAGCCGCGCCGGAGAGGATCCCCATCAGCATAAAAATGACGATGAAGAGCGTGAGTTTGTTTGCGTTTGCCACAGCAATGACCCCTGATTATTCAACACGTTGATTTTTAAGTGCATATTTTATTATTATGGAAATGCACTGATTTATTCACCGCATAAATCTAATTAAAGCCCTTGCGGATACAACTATTTTTTACTTTTTTAAACTAAAAGTTGATATCACCCCGGAAATCGGCGGCGAGACCGCCCGCCATCGCCGCCGTTATCCAGACATTTCTCAACCTTCTTTTCATAATTCCTCCATTTTTACGGCCCCTTCCCTCACTAAACTAGTATCATTCAGCGAAACGCTTCAGGATGAGACCGTAAACTAATGAAAGGCAGTAACATACGTCGTTGGGGCGCCGCGCTGGCGGTAGTGATTATCGCCGGGACCGCCTACTGGTTCTGGCACGATCGTGGAACGAGCGGCAGCGGGACGCCCGCCGCCGGGCAGGGTCCGCAGGGGCCGGGCGGCGCGCGCCATGGTCGCTTTGGCGGCGCGCTGGCGCCGGTGCAGGCCGCCACCGCGACCGAACAAGCGGTGCCGCGCTATCTTACCGGACTGGGTACCGTGACGGCGGCCAATACCGTCACCGTCCGCAGCCGGGTCGACGGCCAGCTGCTGAGCCTTCACTTCCAGGAGGGGCAGCAGGTCAAAGCCGGCGATCTGCTGGCGCAGATCGACCCCAGCCAGTTTAAGGTGGCCCTCGCCCAGGCGCAGGGTCAGCTGGCGAAAGATAACGCCACCCTGGCCAACGCCCGCCGCGATCTGGCCCGTTACCAGCAGCTGGTGAAAACCAACCTCGTCTCCCGCCAGGAGCTCGACACCCAGCAGTCGCTGGTGGTGGAATCCGCCGGCACCGTGAAGGCCGATGAAGCGGCCGTCGCCAGCGCCCAGCTGCAGCTCGACTGGACGCGCATCACCGCGCCGATTGACGGCCGCGTCGGCTTAAAGCAGGTGGATATTGGCAACCAGATTTCCAGCGGGGATACCACCGGGATTGTGGTTCTCACCCAGACGCACCCGATCGACGTGGTCTTTACCCTGCCGGAAAGCACCATCGCCACGGTGGTGCAGGCGCAGAAAGCGGGCAAAGCGCTCAGCGTCGAAGCCTGGGACCGCACCAATAAGCAGAAAATCAGCGTCGGGGAGCTGCTGAGCCTCGACAACCAGATCGATGCGACCACCGGGACCATCAAGCTGAAGGCGCGCTTTAGCAATCTGGACGACGTCCTGTTCCCCAACCAGTTCGTTAATGCCCGCCTGCTGGTGGATACCCAGCAGAACGCGGTGGTGATCCCTGCCGCCGCCCTGCAGATGGGCAACGAAGGGCATTTTGTATGGGTGCTGAACGATGAGAATAAGGTCAGCAAACACAGCGTCACTCCGGGGATTCAGGACAGCCAGAAAGTGGTGATCAGCGCCGGGCTTTCCGCCGGGGATCGCGTGGTCACCGACGGGATTGACCGCCTGACCGAAGGGGCGAAAGTGGAAGTTGTCACCGCCAGCAGCGGCGAGCAGGCGCAGCCCGCCCCGCGCCAGAGCGGTAAACACGGAGCGCGTTCCTGATGCAGGTGTTACCCCCAGGCCGCACCGGCGGCCCGTCCCGGCTATTTATTATGCGTCCGGTGGCCACCACGCTGCTGATGGTGGCGATCCTGCTGGCCGGGATCATCGGCTACCGTTTTCTGCCGGTCTCCGCCCTGCCGGAGGTCGATTACCCGACCATCCAGGTGGTCACCCTCTATCCGGGCGCCAGCCCGGACGTGGTGACCTCCGCCATCACCGCCCCGCTGGAGCGCCAGTTCGGCCAGATGTCCGGCCTTAAGCAGATGTCCTCCCAAAGCTCCGGCGGCGCCTCGGTCGTCACGCTCCAGTTCCAGCTGACCCTGCCGCTGGACGTCGCCGAGCAGGAAGTGCAGGCGGCCATTAACGCCGCCACCAACCTGCTGCCGAGCGATCTGCCCAACCCGCCGGTCTACAGCAAGGTTAACCCGGCGGATCCGCCGATCATGACCCTCGCCGTCACCTCCTCGGCCATTCCGATGACCCAGGTGGAGGATATGGTGGAGACCCGGGTGGCGCAGAAGATTTCTCAGGTTTCCGGCGTCGGTCTGGTGACCCTCGCCGGCGGCCAGCGCCCGGCGGTGCGGGTCAAGCTGAACGCCCAGGCCATCGCCGCCCTCGGCCTGACCAGCGAAACCGTGCGCACCGCCATCACCAGCGCCAACGTTAACTCCGCGAAAGGCAGCCTCGACGGCCCGGCCCGCGCGGTGACGCTTTCCGCTAACGATCAGATGCAGTCCGCTGAGGATTACCGCCGGCTGATTATCGCTTATCAGAACGGGGCGCCGATCCGCCTTGGCGACGTCGCCAGCGTCGAACAAGGCGCTGAGAACAGCTGGCTGGGGGCGTGGGCCAACCAGCAGCGGGCCATCGTGATGAACGTCCAGCGTCAGCCGGGGGCCAACATTATCGACACCGCCGACAGCATTCACCAGATGCTGCCGCAGCTCACCGAGAGCCTGCCAAAATCGGTGAAGGTGCAGGTTCTTTCCGACCGGACCACCAATATTCGCGCCTCGGTGCGCGACACGCAGTTTGAGCTGATGCTGGCCATCGCCCTGGTGGTGATGATCATCTATCTGTTCCTGCGCAACGTCCCGGCGACCATTATTCCCGGCGTCGCGGTGCCGCTGTCGCTGGTGGGCACCTTCGCGGTGATGGTGTTCCTTGACTTCTCCATCAACAACCTGACGCTGATGGCCCTGACCATCGCCACCGGCTTTGTGGTGGATGACGCCATCGTGGTGATCGAGAACATCTCGCGCTATATCGAAAAAGGCGAGAAACCGCTGGCCGCCGCGCTGAAAGGCGCAGGGGAAATTGGCTTCACCATTATCTCCCTCACCTTCTCGCTGATCGCGGTGCTGATCCCGCTGCTGTTTATGGGCGATATCGTCGGCCGCCTGTTCCGCGAATTCGCTGTCACCCTTGCCGTCGCTATTCTTATCTCGGCGGTGGTCTCCCTGACCCTGACGCCGATGATGTGCGCCCGCATGTTAAGCCACGAATCGCTGCGCAAGCAGAACCGCTTCTCGCGGGCCAGCGAGCGCTTCTTCGACCGGGTGATCGCCGTCTATGGCCGCTGGCTGAGCCGGGTGCTGAACCATCCGTGGCTGACGCTCGGCGTCGCCCTGAGCACCCTGGCGCTGTCGATCCTCCTGTGGATCTTTATTCCCAAAGGCTTCTTCCCGATTCAGGATAACGGCATTATCCAGGGCACCCTCCAGGCGCCGCAGTCGGTCTCCTTCGCCAGCATGGCCCAGCGCCAGCAGCAGGTTTCCGACATTATCCTCAAGGATCCGGCGGTGGAGAGCCTGACATCGTTTGTCGGCGTCGACGGCACCAACCCGGCGCTGAACAGCGCCCGCCTGCAGATCAACCTCAAGCCGCTGGATGAACGCGACGACCGCGTTCAGACGGTGATTAGCCGTCTGCAGCAGGCGGTGGCCGGCGTCCCCGGCGTGGCGCTCTATCTGCAGCCGACCCAGGATCTGACCATCGACACCACGGTGAGCCGCACCCAGTACCAGTTCACACTGCAGGCGAACTCCCTCGAGGCGCTGAGCACCTGGGTGCCGCCGCTGCTCAGCCGCCTGCAGGCTCAGCCGCAGCTGGCCGACGTCAGCAGCGACTGGCAGGACAAAGGCCTGGCCGCCTACATCAAGGTGGACCGGGACAGCGCCAGCCGCCTCGGTATCTCGATGGCGGACGTCGATAACGCGCTGTATAACGCCTTCGGCCAGCGGCTGATCTCCACCATTTACACCCAGGCGAATCAGTATCGCGTGGTGCTTGAGCAGGATACCGAAGCGACGCCGGGCCTGGCGGCGCTGGATAATATCCGCCTGACCAGCAGCGACGGCGGCATTGTGCCGCTGACCGCCATCGCCACGGTGGAGCAACGCTTTACCCCGCTGTCGGTGAACCACCTCGATCAGTTCCCGGTGACCACCATCTCGTTTAACGTGCCGGACAACTATTCGCTCGGCGAAGCGGTGGAGGCGATCCTCACCGCCGAACAGTCGCTGGATTTCCCGACCGATATCCGCACCCAGTTCCAGGGCAGCTCGCTGGCCTTCCAGTCGGCGCTGGGCAGCACCGTCTGGCTGGTCGTGGCCGCGGTGGTGGCGATGTATATCGTGCTGGGGGTGCTGTATGAGAGCTTTATCCATCCGATCACCATTCTCTCCACCCTGCCCACCGCCGGGGTCGGGGCGCTGCTGGCGCTGTGGCTGGCGGGCAGCGAGCTGGATGTGATCGCCATCATCGGCATCATCCTGCTGATCGGCATCGTGAAGAAGAACGCCATCATGATGATCGACTTCGCGCTGGCCGCCGAGCGCGAGCAGGGTATGCCGCCGCGGGAGGCGATCTATCAGGCCTGTCTGCTGCGTTTTCGCCCGATCCTGATGACCACCCTCGCCGCCCTGCTCGGCGCCCTGCCGCTGATGCTGAGCACCGGCGTCGGCGCCGAGCTGCGGCGTCCGCTGGGGATCGGCATGGTCGGCGGTCTGATGCTCAGCCAGGTGCTGACCCTGTTCACCACCCCGGTGATCTACCTGCTGTTCGACCGCCTGTCGCTGCATCTGAAGCGTCGCTTCCCGCGTCAGGAAGAGGAGGCGTAAGTGAAGTTTTTCGCCCTCTTCATTTACCGCCCGGTGGCGACGATCCTCATCTCGCTGGCCATCACCCTGTGCGGCATTCTCGGCTTCCGGCTGCTGCCGGTGGCCCCGCTGCCGCAGGTGGATTTCCCGGTGATCATGGTCAGCGCCTCGCTGCCGGGGGCCTCGCCGGAGACCATGGCCTCGTCGGTGGCCACCCCGCTGGAGCGCTCCCTGGGGCGGATTGCCGGGGTCAATGAGATGACCTCCTCCAGCTCGCTCGGCAGCACCCGCATCATTCTCGAGTTTAACTTCGACCGCGATATCAACGGCGCGGCGCGCGACGTCCAGGCGGCGATCAACGCCGCGCAAAGCCTGCTGCCGAGCGGGATGCCGAGCCGTCCGACCTACCGCAAAGCCAACCCGTCGGATGCGCCGATCATGATCCTGACGCTGACCTCGGATACCTACTCCCAGGGTGAGCTGTATGATTTCGCCTCCACCCAGCTGGCGCAGACCATCGCGCAGATCGACGGCGTCGGCGATGTCGACGTCGGCGGCAGCTCCCTGCCGGCGGTGCGCGTCGACCTCAACCCGCAGGCGCTGTTCAACCAGGGCGTGTCGCTGGACGCGGTGCGCACCGCCATCAGCGACGCTAACGTGCGCAAACCGCAGGGGGCGCTGGAGGACAGCGCCCACCGCTGGCAGGTGCAGACCAACGATGAGCTGAAGACCGCCGCCGACTATCAGCCGCTGATCGTCCACTACCAGAACGGCGCCGCGGTGCGGCTGGGGGATGTCGCCACCGTCTCGGATTCGGTGCAGGATGTGCGCAACGCCGGGATGACCAACGCCAAACCAGCGATCCTGCTGATGATCCGCAAACTGCCGGAAGCCAATATCATCCAGACGGTGGACAGCATCCGCGCCCGCCTGCCGGAGCTGCAGCAGACCATTCCGGCGGCCATCGATCTGCAGATCGCCCAGGACCGCTCGCCGACTATTCGCGCCTCGCTGGAGGAGGTGGAGCAGACGCTGGTGATCTCGGTGGCGCTGGTGATCCTGGTGGTCTTCCTCTTCCTGCGCTCCGGGCGCGCGACGCTGATCCCGGCGGTAGCGGTTCCGGTTTCGCTGATCGGTACCTTCGCCGCCATGTACCTGTGCGGCTTCAGTCTTAACAACCTGTCGCTGATGGCGCTGACCATTGCCACCGGCTTCGTGGTGGATGACGCCATCGTGGTGCTGGAGAATATCTCCCGCCATCTGGAGGCGGGGATGAAACCGCTGCAGGCGGCGCTGCAGGGGAGCCGCGAGGTCGGCTTTACCGTCCTGTCGATGAGCCTGTCGCTGGTGGCGGTGTTTTTGCCGCTGCTGCTGATGGGCGGCCTGCCCGGCCGCCTGCTGCGCGAGTTCGCCGTCACCCTGTCGGTGGCGATCGGCATCTCGCTGGCGGTCTCCCTCACCCTGACGCCGATGATGTGCGGCTGGCTGCTGAAAAGCGGCAAACCCCACCAGCCGACGCGCAACCGCGGCTTTGGCCGCCTGCTGGTGGCCATGCAGGGCGGCTATGGTAAGTCGTTAAAATGGGTGCTAAAGCACAGCCGCCTGACCGGCCTGGTGGTGCTGGGCACCATCGCCCTCAGCGTCTGGCTCTATATCTCGATCCCGAAAACCTTCTTCCCGGAGCAGGACACCGGGGTGCTGATGGGCGGCATTCAGGCCGACCAGAGCATCTCCTTCCAGGCGATGCGCGGCAAGCTGCAGGACTTTATGCAGATCATTCGCGAAGATCCGGCAGTGGATAACGTCACCGGGTTTACCGGCGGCTCGCGGGTCAACAGCGGGATGATGTTTATCACCCTCAAACCGCGCGACCAGCGCCACGAGACGGCGCAGCAGGTGATCGACCGGCTGCGCAAAAAGCTGGCCAACGAGCCCGGGGCCAATCTGTTCCTGATGGCGGTGCAGGATATCCGCGTCGGCGGCCGGCAGTCGAACGCCAGCTATCAGTACACCCTACTGTCCGATGACCTGTCGGCGCTGCGCGAATGGGAGCCGAAGATCCGCAAAGCGCTGGCGGCGTTGCCTGAGCTGGCGGACGTCAACTCGGATCAGCAGGATAATGGCGCCGAAATGGACCTGGTCTATGACCGGGATACCATGTCGCGCCTTGGCATCAGCGTTCAGGACGCCAACAACCTGCTGAACAACGCCTTCGGCCAGCGGCAGATCTCCACCATCTACCAGCCGCTGAACCAGTATAAAGTGGTGATGCAGGTCGACCCGGCCTATACCCAGGACGTCAGCGCCCTGGATAAGATGTTTGTCATCAACAGCGAGGGCAAGCCGATCCCGCTGGCCTACTTCGCCAAATGGCAGCCGGCCAACGCCCCGCTGTCGGTGAACCACCAGGGGCTGTCGGCGGCGTCCACTATCTCCTTTAACCTGCCCACCGGCCGCTCGCTGTCGGAAGCCAGCGAGGCGATTAACCGCGCGATGACCCAGCTCGGGGTGCCGTCCACCGTACGCGGCTCCTTTGCCGGTACCGCTCAGGTGTTCCAGCAGACCATGAACGCGCAGGTGATCCTGATCCTCGCGGCCATCGCCACGGTCTATATCGTGCTGGGGATGCTCTACGAGAGCTATGTGCATCCGTTGACCATCCTTTCGACGCTGCCCTCCGCCGGGGTGGGCGCGCTGCTGGCGCTGGAGATATTCGATGCCCCGTTTAGCCTCATCGCCCTTATCGGGATCATGTTATTAATTGGCATCGTGAAGAAAAACGCCATCATGATGGTTGATTTTGCCCTTGAGGCGCAGCGCACCGGCAACCTGACGCCGGAAGAGGCGATTTTCCAGGCCTGCCTGCTGCGTTTCCGGCCGATTATGATGACCACCCTCGCCGCGCTGTTCGGCGCCCTGCCGCTGGTGCTCTCCGGCGGCGACGGCTCCGAGCTGCGCCAGCCGCTGGGGATCACCATCGTCGGCGGTCTGGTGATGAGCCAGCTGTTAACGCTCTACACCACGCCAGTGGTCTATCTTTTCTTTGACCGTTTGCGGCTGCGTTTTTCGCGTCATTCCACTCAACCGGTAAGCGAATAAGATGACAGACCTCCCGGCCAGCGTGCGCTGGCAGCTATGGATAGTGGCGTTCGGCTTCTTTATGCAGTCGCTGGACACCACCATCGTCAACACCGCCCTCCCCTCGATGGCCAAAAGCCTCGGGGAGAGTCCGCTGCATATGCATATGATCATCGTCTCCTATGTCCTGACGGTGGCGGTGATGCTCCCGGCCAGCGGCTGGCTGGCCGACCGGGTCGGGGTGCGCAATATTTTCTTTACCGCCATCGTGCTGTTTACCGCCGGATCGCTGTTTTGCGCCCAGGCCAGCACCCTCGACCAGCTGGTGATGGCCCGGGTGCTGCAGGGTGTCGGCGGCGCGATGATGGTGCCGGTCGGCCGCCTGACGGTGATGAAGATCGTCCCGCGCGATCAGTACATGGCGGCGATGACCTTCGTTACCCTGCCGGGGCAGGTCGGCCCCCTGCTCGGCCCGGCGCTGGGCGGGGTGCTGGTGGAGTACGCCTCCTGGCACTGGATCTTCCTTATTAACATCCCGGTGGGGATCGTCGGGGCCATCGCCACCCTCTGCCTGATGCCCAACTACACCATGCAGACCCGGCGCTTCGATCTCGCCGGCTTTGTGCTGCTGGCGGCCGGGATGGCGACCCTGACCCTGGCCCTGGACGGCCAGAAAGGGCTCGGCATTTCCCCCGCCTGGCTGGCGGGACTGGTGGTCATCGGCCTCGCCGCCCTGCTGCTGTATCTTTGGCATGCCCGCGGTAACGCCCGGGCGCTGTTCAGCCTCAACCTGTTTCGCAACCGCACCTTCTCCCTTGGCCTCGGCGGCAGCTTCGCCGGGCGCGTCGGCAGCGGCATGCTGCCGTTTATGACCCCGGTGTTTCTGCAGATCGGCCTCGGCTTTAGCCCCTTCCACGCCGGGCTGATGATGATCCCGATGGTGCTCGGCAGCATGGGGATGAAGCGGATCGTGGTCCAGGTGGTCAACCGCTTCGGCTATCGTCGGGTGCTGGTCGCCAGCACTCTGGGGCTGGCGGCGGTCAGCCTGCTGTTTATGTTTAGCGCCCTGGCGGGCTGGTATTACGTGCTGCCGCTGATCCTGTTTCTGCAGGGGATGATCAACGCCAGCCGCTTCTCCTCGATGAATACCCTGACCCTGAAAGATCTCCCCGACGATCTGGCCAGCAGCGGCAACAGTCTGCTGTCGATGGTGATGCAGTTGTCGATGAGTATTGGCGTGACCATCGCCGGGCTGCTGCTGGGGCTGTACGGCCAGCAGCATCTGAGCCTCGACGCCGCCGGCACCCATCAGGTCTTTCTCTATACCTATCTGAGCATGGCGGCGATCATCGCCCTGCCAGCGCTCATCTTTTCCCGGGTACCGGATGACGTCGGCAGTAATACCGTCATTCGTCGACGCAACAGGAGTGGATCGTGAAATTTTGGCGCCCGGGCATTACCGGTAAGCTGTTCCTCGCTATTTTCGCCACCTGCATCGTGCTGCTGATCAGCATGCACTGGGCGGTGCGCATCAGTTTCGAACGCGGGTTTATCGATTACATCAAGCGCGGCAATGAGCAGCGGTTAACCATGCTCAGCGACGCGCTGAGCGAGCAGTATGCCCAGCACGGCAGTTGGGCGTTTCTGCGTAATAATGACCGCTTTATCTTCCAGCTGCTGCGCACCTTCGAACGGGATAATGACGACCGCTCGCCGCCGGGGCACGCCATGAAGCCGGGGGCGATGGACGCGCCGGACGCCGGTCCGGACGGGCCGCCGCCGGATGGCCCCCCTGACGGCCCGCGCCCGAGGCCGGAAATGCCGCCCCACGGCTGGCGCACCATGTTCTGGGTGGTCGATCAGTCTGGCCGCGTGCTGGTTGGCCCCCGCGAGCGCGTGCCGGAGGACGGCAGCCAGCGCAGCATTATGGTCAACGGCGTGGAGGTAGGCAGAGTGATCGCCTCGCCGGTGGAGCGGCTAACCCGCAATACCGACATTAACTTCGACCGGCAGCAGAAGCGCACCAGCTGGCTGATCGTTGCCCTTGCCACCCTGCTTGCCGCGCTGGCCACCTTCCCGCTGGCCCGCGGCCTGCTGGCGCCGGTGAAGCGGCTGGTGGAAGGCACCCATAAGCTGGCGGCGGGCGACTTTTCCACCCGCGTGACGGTGACCGGCGGCGATGAGCTCGGCCGCCTGGCGCAGGATTTTAACCAGCTCGCCAGCACCCTGGAGCGCAACCAGCAGATGCGTCGCGATCTGATGGCCGACATCTCCCATGAACTGCGTACCCCGCTGGCGGTGCTGCGCGGCGAACTGGAGGCAATTCAGGACGGGGTCCGGCGCTTCACTCCTGAGTCCATTCCCTCCCTGCAGGCCGAGGTCGCCACCCTCACCAAGCTGGTGGACGACCTTCACCAGCTGTCGATGTCCGATGAGGGCGCACTGGCCTACCAGAAAACCTCGCTGGATATCATCACCCTGCTGGAGGTGGCCGCAGGCGCGTTTCGCGAGCGCTTCGCCGGCCGGCAGCTAAGCATTCAGGTGTCGCTCCCGGAGCAGGCGATGATCTTCGGCGACCGCGACCGCCTGATGCAGCTCTTCAACAATCTGCTGGAGAACAGCCTGCGCTATACCGACAGCGGCGGCAGCCTGCACATTACCGCCCGCCGCAGCGGACGGATGCTGGTGATCGACTTCGCCGACAGCGCCCCCGGGGTCAGCGATGAGCAGTTGGCCCGGCTGTGCGAACGCTTTTATCGGGCGGAAGGATCGCGCAACCGCGCCAGCGGCGGCTCCGGCCTCGGGCTGGCGATTTGCCTCAATATCGTAGCGGCCCACGGCGGCACCCTGCGCGCCGACCATTCGCCTTTTGGCGGGGTTAGCATTAAAGTTGAGTTACCTCTGGAACATGATTTACCGAGAGACGTATGACTGAATTGCCTGTAGATGAAAACACCCCGCGCATTCTGATCGTGGAAGATGAACCCAAGCTCGGCCAGCTGCTGATTGATTATCTGCAGGCCGCCGGCTATGCGCCTACGCTGATTAACCATGGCGACAAGGTCCTGCCCTACGTTCGGCAGACCCCGCCGGATCTAATCCTGCTGGATCTGATGCTGCCCGGCACCGACGGCCTGACGCTGTGCCGGGAAATCCGCCGCTTCTCCGACGTTCCGGTGGTGATGGTGACGGCGAAAATCGAAGAGATCGACCGCCTGCTGGGGCTGGAGATCGGCGCCGACGACTATATCTGCAAGCCCTACAGCCCGCGGGAAGTGGTCGCCCGGGTGAAAACCATCCTCCGCCGCTGCAAGCCGCAGCGCGACCTGCAGGCGCTGGACGCCCAAAGCCCGCTGATTGTCGACGAGGGGCGTTTTCAGGCCTCATGGCGCGACAAGCTGCTGGACCTCACCCCCGCCGAGTTCCGGCTGCTGAAAACCCTCTCCCAGGAGCCGGGGAAGGTCTTCTCCCGCGAACAGTTGCTCAACCATCTGTATGACGACTATCGGGTAGTGACCGACCGCACCATCGACAGCCACATCAAGAACCTGCGGCGCAAACTGGAGGCGCTGGACGCCGAACAGTCGTTTATCCGCGCCGTATACGGCGTTGGCTATCGCTGGGAAGCGGACGCCTGCCGGCTGGCGTAGTTAGCCTTTTCCCGGCTCGCGCTGCGCTTAGCCGGGCTACACGTTCACCGCCGTCTGCAATCCGTAGCCCGGGTAAGGCGTTTACGCCGCAACCCGGGGGAATTCCATAGAGCCTATCCCACCAGGCGTTATTAGTGCTGTCAGTACGAGCACTGCCCAGGTTCAAAATGGCAAACAAATTAGCCATGCTGAAAGATACCCATCTGATATTTACTCCCCTTCGCCGCGGCGCTACAATGCCCGCCCTTAATGTGGGGACACTCCCCCAACTCGCCGTACCGGGTGCGGCGAATCTGACCTGTCATCAGAACGAGAACACCATGTTTAAACCAGAACTCCTTTCCCCGGCGGGAACGCTGAAGAATATGCGTTACGCTTTCGCCTATGGCGCCGATGCCGTTTATGCCGGCCAGCCGCGCTACTCGCTGCGCGTGCGTAACAACGAATTCAATCACGAAAATCTGCAGCTCGGCATCAATGAAGCCCACGCGCTGGGTAAAAAATTCTATGTGGTGGTCAACATCGCCCCGCATAACGCCAAGCTGAAAACGTTTATTCGCGATCTGAAGCCGGTGGTGGAGATGGGTCCGGACGCGCTGATCATGTCCGATCCGGGTTTAATCATGCTGGTGCGGGAAAACTTTCCGGATATGCCGATCCATCTTTCGGTGCAGGCCAACGCCGTCAACTGGGCGACGGTCAAATTCTGGCAGCAGATGGGGCTGACCCGCGTGATCCTGTCGCGTGAACTGTCGCTGGATGAAATCGAAGAAATTCGCCGCCAGGTGCCGGAGATGGAAATTGAGATTTTCGTCCACGGCGCGCTGTGCATGGCCTACTCCGGCCGCTGCCTGCTCTCCGGGTATATCAACAAGCGCGACCCGAACCAGGGCACCTGCACCAACGCCTGCCGCTGGGAATATAACGTGGCGGAAGGCAAAGAGGACGACGTCGGCAACATCGTCCACAAATATGAGCCGATCCCGGTGCAGACGGTGGAGCCAACCCTCGGCATCGGCGCGCCGACCGATAAAGTCTTTATGATCGAGGAAGCCAAACGCCCGGGCGAGTACATGACCGCCTTCGAGGACGAGCACGGCACCTACATCATGAACTCGAAAGATCTGCGGGCTATCGCCCACGTTGAGCGTCTGACCCAGATGGGCGTTCACTCGCTGAAGATCGAAGGCCGCACCAAATCCTTCTATTACTGCGCGCGCACCGCACAGGTTTACCGCAAGGCGATCGACGACGCTGCCGCCGGCAAACCGTTCGATACCAGCCTGCTGGAAACGCTGGAAGGGCTGGCCCATCGCGGGTATACCGAAGGCTTCCTGCGCCGCCATACCCATGACGATTATCAGAACTACGAGTACGGCTACTCCCTCTCCGAGCGCCAGCAGTTTGTCGGCGAATTTACCGGGGAGCGTAACGGCCCGCTGGCGGCTGTGGCGGTCAAAAATAAGTTCAGCGTTGGCGACAGTCTCGAACTGATGACCCCGCAGGGTAACGTCAACTTTACCCTCGAGCATATGGAAAATGGCAAAGGCGAAGCCATGCCGGTGGCCCCGGGCGACGGCTATACCGTATGGTTGCCTGTGCCGGATGACCTGCCCCTGCAGTATGCGCTGCTGATGCGCAACTTTACTGGTCAGACAACCAGAAATCCGCACGGTAACTAGTTAATTTGCGTTATTTTTTCACGATGTAAGGATATTAGAATCGGATCACATACCGTTTCGATCGAAACAGGTATCATCCATTTCGCTGAAAAACATAACCCATAAATGCTAGTTGTACCAGGAACCACCTCCTTAGCCTGCGTAATCTCCCTTACGCGGGCTTATTTTTTTGTCTCTCCTCCGGTCTTCGCTGGCGTCATGCGGTACACTTTATGCAACATTGAGCAATAAAGGTTCCCTTGATGATGTCTACGTTTCCTGCCAGCTTACTGATCCTTAACGGCAAAGGTGCCAATGAACCGCAGCTACGCGAGGCGGTTAACCTGTTGCGCGACGAAGGGATCGATATTCACGTCCGCGTCACCTGGGAAAAGGGCGATGCCGTGCGGTTTATCGATGAAGCCCTGCAGCTGAACGTTGAAACGGTGATCGCCGGCGGCGGCGACGGCACCATTAATGAAGTGGCGACGGCGCTGGTGGAGCGCGGCAGCAGGATGGCGCTGGGGATTTTACCGCTGGGCACGGCCAACGACTTCGCCACCAGCGTCGGTATTCCGCAGGATCTGGCCAGCGCCCTGAAGCTGGCGATCGTCGGCCGCGATGTGCCGATAGATATCGCCCGGGTTAATGATAAGACCGGCTTTATTAATATGGCGACCGGCGGGTTCGGCACCCGGATCACCACCGAAACGCCGGAAAAGCTCAAAGCCGCGCTCGGCGGTGTCTCTTATTTAATCCACGGCCTGATGCGCATGGATACCCTGAAGCCGGACCGCTGCGAGATCCGCGGGGAGAACTTTCACTGGCAGGGCGATGCGCTGGTCATCGGCATCGGCAACGGCCGCCAGGCGGGCGGCGGCCAGCAGCTGTGTCCGGAGGCGTTGATTAACGACGGCCTGCTGCATCTGCGCATTTTCACCGGCGAAGAGCTGATCCCTGCCCTCTTCAGCACCCTGGCGAATCCGGAAAACTCGCCGAATATTGTCGACGGCGTCTCCTCGTGGTTTGAGATCACCGCCCCTCATGAGATGACGTTTAACCTCGACGGCGAACCGCTGACCGGCAAAACTTTCCGCATGGAGCTGTTACCGGCGGCCCTGCGCTGCCGGCTGCCGCCCGACTGCCCGCTGCTACGTTGATCAGGTTTCGCAAAGCAAAGACGGCGCCCGGCTGGTATACAGCAGCCGGGTTCGTTGATTGAGCCGCTGAATATTAAGGTAAAACGGCACCTGCGGCTGCAGGAAAAACTTGGGCAGGATGTTGTTAATATGCTTCTCCTGCTCGGTTTCGCCGATGCTGACAGAGACGGTTTCCGATCGCAGGAAGTAGTGCTGGCCGTCGCGGGTAAAGCTAAACCAGATGTTCTGGTTGATGGTAAACGATTCACCCTGCGGCGGCGTAATCTCTCCCCGGACAATCACCAGCCCACGGGTGCTATCAAATACGAAGCGTAATGAAATATCGCCCTGATAACCTGAGTTTAATAGCCGCATCTCACCGCTGCACTGGAAATGATTGCGCTGCCAGTATTGCCAGGATTTTATCGTCATACCGCTTAATACTCCGATAAATACGATAGCGATTAACCATTTAATTTCACGCCGGCGCATTGACTACCTCCTTAATGTAATATTTGGTGAGGCATTGATTATCACGCCATTGACTAAATGGCTGACGGCAGCGAATCACCGACACCCGCGCTTGCCCGGGATAAAGCGTCAAATAAATCCATGGATATTCTTCGCATTCAAATTTACTGCGCTTGATAAAATTGACATGACGAACATGGTCAACTACGTCATTATTGGCAAAGAAGTGACATTGTTGCGAAAATTTAGCAATTATGGGCGAATAAATTTGCAAATAAGATTCGAATTCTGTTTGCCACGCAACAAATCCACAAACCAGACAACTCAGCAGCGCCGCAAGCCCCCACAAAAGAGAGCGTCGCGGCCTTAACCGCTTTTTTTCGGGCAAACTCGCAGCTGCGACCTCCTTATGAACAGGCTCGTCAACGGGCGCTTGTGGCTCCTCCGCCGTCGGTGCCTTCTCTACATCGCGCGGCTGAGATTCCGTAACCGTTAATGTTGCATCCAGCCTGACGCCTACCCTCGGCACCGTAATAATAATATCCTCGTCTACCCCCAGCTCTTTAAATGCCCGACGTAACAGGGAAATATTCTGGTAAAAACCGTTGCTGGTTACCTGGGCGCCATGCTTTATCCACACTTCCTCAAAAAAGGTTTCGCGGGCAACAGTATTGCCATCATGCTGAATAAGCAGTAATAAACAGCGACTGGCCGGCATATTTAAGAAAACCGTTTTCGTCTCGTCAGCAATAAGTATTAGAGCGCTACGCTGAGGAAAAAAGGCAATTCTTCCATTAATCGTATATATTTTTTCCATCCTGTTCTCTGAGAATAGTAATCACGTGGATGGGCGGCAGGGGGTACCCTACTATAAATAGGGTAATCCGCCATGACGTTGATGACATCTTAAGATTATTCGCAGGCGAGTTTACTCTATTACTCAGCAGATCTGGAGGCGTAATACGCAGTTTTTCCTTGTTATTAGCAAGGTTTAAATGAATTTACAGAACGGAATATTTTGTACTTCGAATTGAAATTGGCTATTTATTTCAAAAAAAATAATAAATACAAGTTATAATTCGTAAAAGATGCATTCACACAACAGATACTTTCATTTTAGATCTAAATACCACATTTACATTAATAGACGATATTTATAACTATAACTACATATCGTTTCAAAGTTTTATCTATAAAATGGGCGCATTTCCCGCGTGACAAATGCGCCATAAAGCTTAGTATGCCGCCACCTCGCGCGCCATTTCGCGCGTATATTGCCGACTGGCGTTGACCAGCATCTGCGTATAGGCCGTCCGCGCCTCGCCGCTGACCAGCGCATCGACCGTCAGGGTTTCAAGGATCTTCCCGTACTGCATCACCGCCACGGTCTGGCATAAATGGGCAATAACCCCGAGATCGTGAGTAACCATCAGGTAAGTGAGCTTAGCCTCCTGCTGCAATTCTGCCAGCAGATTGAGGATCTCCGCCTGCACCGACACATCCAGCGCCGACGTCGGCTCATCCAGCAGCAGTACCTGAGGCTCAAGAATCAGCGCTCTGGCTATCGCCACGCGCTGCCGCTGCCCGCCGGAGAGCTGATGCGGATAGCGCTCGCGAAAGGCACGGTTGAGGCCAACTTTGTCCAGCAGCGCATTGATCCGCCGGTCGCGGTCGTTGATACGATGGATCTGCAGCGGCTCTTCGAGGATATCGCCAATGGTGTGACGAGGATGCAGCGATCCGTAGGGGTCCTGAAATACCATCTGCACCTGACGGCAGCGCCTGCGGCTAATTTCATGCCCTAAGCGCTGAGCATCGATGGCCAGCGCCCCCTGCCAGTGGGTAAACAGCCCCGCCAGGCACTTGAGCACCGTCGTTTTACCGGAGCCGGACTCGCCTACCAGACCGTAGATCTCGCCGGGCTTAACGTGGAAACTGACGTCATACAGCACCTGGTTACGCTTCTCCCCCTCGCCAAACGCGAGGTTGAGATGTTGAACTTCAATCATCATCCGCTCCTTATTCCGTTAACCAGCTGGCCTGACGCTGCAGCACCGGCAGTATCGGGCGACGATGCTGCATATCCGGCAGCGAGTTAATCAATCCCTGAGTATAGGGATGACGGGCGTTATCGAGATCTTTAGCAGCAATGGACTCCACTACCCGTCCGGCGTACATCACCAGTACGCGGTCGCAGAAGCTGCGCACCAGGTTGATATCGTGGCTGATAAAAATCAGCCCCAGCCCGCGCGACTGAACCAGGTCATCCAGCAGGCCCAGCACCTGCAGGCGCACCGACACATCCAGCGCGGAGGTGGGCTCATCGGCAATGATCAGTTCCGGGTCGGTAATCAGCATCATGGCGATCATGATGCGCTGCCCCTGTCCGCCGGATATTTCATGCGGATAAAGCTGATAAACGCGCTCCGGCTGGCGAATACGCACTACCTCCAGCATCTCCAGCGCCCTGGCTTTCGCCTCATCTTTGCGCCCGGGATGATGAGTAAGCCAGGCCTCGGCGATTTGCTTACCCACGCAGACCACCGGATTAAGCGAATATTTCGGGTCCTGCATAATCATAGAGATACGTTTGCCGCGTACGCCGCGCATCTGCGCTTCGCTAAGATGCTGCAGATCGAGGTCGGCAAACTGCATGCGGCTGGCGCTGACGCGGGCCTTTTTCGGATGCAGCTGCAGCAGCGCGCGCCCAACGGTGGACTTACCCGAACCGGACTCGCCGACAATCGCCAGCTTTTCGCGCCCCAGCTGGAAGGAGACGCCGCGCACGGCATGGGTCACCGCGCTGCCGTTAACAAAGTCGACGCACAGATCGCGCACGTCGAGCAGCGGAGCATTATTCACTGCGGGGATCGAGGATGTCACGTAGGCCATCTCCTAAGAAGTTGAACGCTAAGCTGTTGATCAGAATCGCCAGCCCCGGAATTGTTACGACCCACCAGCACTCCATCATATAAGTGCGCCCGCTGGAGATCATCGCTCCCCACTCCGGCTCCGGCGGCTGCGCGCCGAGCCCGAGAAAGCCGAGACCGGCCGCGGTCAGAATGATCCCGGCCATATTCATGGTGATACGGATAATGACCGAGGGCAGACACAGCGGCACGATATGGCGCCAGAGGACGCGGGACGATGAAGCGCCCTGCAGACGCACGGCGGAGATAAAATCGGCCTGGCGCAGAGAGAGCGTTTCGGCGCGCGCCAGACGGGCTATCGGCGGCCAGGCGGTAAGCGTGATGGCGATAACCACGTGCTCCAGCCCCGGCCCTAAGGCGGCGACAAACGCCAGCGCCAGAACCAGACTCGGGAAGGAGATGAAAATATCGGTGACGCGCATCAGCACCATATCGACTTTACCGCCGAAATAGCCGGCGCTGACGCCCAGCAGCAGCCCGAGCGGACCGACGGTCACCGAGACCAGCAGCACGATATAGAGCGTGATGCGCGAGCCGTACACCAGGCGACTAAAGATATCCCGGCCAAACTCATCGGTGCCGAACCAGTGCTGCGCATTCGGCGCGACCAGCGCGCTGTTCAGGTCCTGCACCAGCGGGTTATAAGGCGCAATCAGCGGCGCGAAAATCGCCACCACCAGAAGCAGAAAGATAATTCCTCCGCCGATGGCCGTTAGCGGGTTGCGCGCCATTTTGCCGATAAACCCGACGGCCCGCGCCGCCGCGCGTTGCAGCCGCTGACGGCCTTCGCCCGCACCGCCCGAAAGCGGCGAATCCAGAGAAACGGTCATGATTTTGTCCTCGGGTCAAAGAATTGATACAGCATGTCGGAGAGCAGGTTGAGCATCACGAAGATCACTCCCACCAGCAGCACGCAGCCCATCACCGCATTCATATCGCCCAGCAGCAGGCTACCGGTAAGATAGGAGCCGAAACCCGGCCATGAGAAGACGGTTTCAATCAGCACCGCGCCTTCCAGCAGCGCGCCGTAGGCCAGCGCCACCACCGTCAGCAGCTGCACGAGGATGTTACGAAACGCATGGTTCCAGATAACCTGACGCTCGGTCAGCCCTTTCACCCTCGCGGTAATAATGAACTCCTGCGACAGCTGGGCCAGCATAAAGCTGCGGGTCATACGGCTGATATAAGCCAGCGAGTGAAAACCCAGCAGCGAGGCTGGAAGAATCAGATGATTAATGGCGTTCCAGAACACCTGTCCATTTCCTGCCAGCAGCGCATCAACGGTCATCAGGCCGGTACGGCGCGGCACAATGCCGTCCAGACCGAGGTCTACCCGCCCGGCGCCGCCCACCCAGCCGAGCCAGGCATAGAAAACCAGCAGCCCCATCATTCCGACCCAGAAAATCGGCGTCGAGTAGCCCGCCAGGCTGATAATGCGTACCACATAATCGGAGAAGCTATTGCGTCGCGCCGCCGCCAGCACGCCCAGCGGAATTCCGAGACCCGCGCCGACGAGAATCGCCATCGTCGCCAGCTCCATGGTGGCCGGGAAGACGCGGATAATATCGTCCACCACCGGTTTCCCGGTCAGCAGCGCATTGCCCAGATCGCCGTGCAGCAGGTTGACGAAATAGATGCCAAACTGGGTGGCCAGCGATTTATCAAACCCCAGCTGCTGGTAAACCTGCTGATAGGTACTCTGGTCAGCATCCGGACCGACGATCGCCAGCACCGGGTCGATAGGCATGACGCGACCAATGGTAAAGGTCAGCAGCAGCAGGCCGAACAGCGTAATCACCACCTGCAGCAGCCGTTTGGATAAGCGCCGGCCGCGTGAGCCGGGCGCAAGGATTGCGGTACTCATCCTTTCTCTCCTTCGCGGACTTTATAGACGTCACGCAGAAAAGTGGTGGCGGAGGGGTGCGGCTGATACTCTCGTACCTCGTTGCGCACCACCACGGAATCGACCATCTGCGAAAGCGGAATTAAAGCCGGAACCAGCTGGTCGTAGCGCGCCTGGATGGCCTGGTAGTCAGCCACCTGTTTTTGCGGATCGCGTTCCAGCAGGGCCTGGTCAATCATCGTATTGAGCTGCGGGTCGTAAAAACCGGTACGCCAGCCCTGAAAGTTGGTCAGACGCGCCTCATCGCTGTTATCCGGGTTATAGACCAGCGCGCGCAGGCTGGAGTGCGGATGCGGCTCCATTCCGCTGCCGCCGCGTCCCACCAGCAGGTCAAATTTACGCTCGCGCATCGCGCCGTAGATCTGGTTACCGGTGCCGGTGATGATTTTGGCGTTAATCCCCGCCTGCATCAGCGTCGACTGCACGGCGATAGCGATGTTAAGAAATGGCTGATCGGAGAGGACCCGCAGCGTGGTATCAAAGCCGTTGGGATAACCCGCTTCCGCCAGCAGCTTTTTCGCCCGCGCCACGTCCAGCTTATAGCCAGGGTCAGGCAGCGTAGACGGTATGCCCGCCTTAATCGGTCGCTGGTGCAGCACACCGTAGCCCGGCATCAGCGCTTTATTGATACCCTGGTAATCAATCAGATAGCGCACCGCTTCGCGCACTTTCGGTTGGGCGAAGTGCGCCTCTTTCATGCTCATCGCCACGTAGTACATGGTGCCGCGCTGCACCGCATCGACGGTCAGCTGCGGGTCACTGCGCAGGGCGTTAATATCGGAAACCGCCATATTGTTGGCAATATCGAGGTCGCCTTTTTCGATCATCAGACGCAGGGTTTGCGACTCCTGGAAATGGCGCAGCACCACGCGGCTCATTTTCGCCTCGCCGCGCCAGTAGTCAGGATTGCGCTTCATGCGCAGCACATCTTTTGCCTGCCAGGTTTCCAGCGTAAACGGCCCGGAACCGGCTTCATGGGTGGTCAGCCAGCGGTTACCCCAGTCGTTATCCTGCTGGTGGCTTTGCACCGTTTTACTGTCCAGCACCCCGAGGTTGCCCAGCGCCGCCAGCGAGTAAATCACCAGCTGCGGATCGTTATCTTTGGGTAACTCGATTTGCACCGTGAAGCGGTCCGGCGCGCTGACCTGGCTGTCGATATTTTTCTTACTGAAGCCATAGGATTTCCATACCGAGGCCTGAGCCAGGTTGAGGTGCAGGATGCGCCGCATTGACCACACCACGTCAGCGGCGGTCAGCGGGTTGCCGGAGTGAAACTTAACGTCGTCGCGCAGATGAAAGGTCAGGGTTTTGCCGTCGGGGCTGATATCCCAGGATTTCGCCAGCGCGGGCCTAACGTCGGTGAGCTGTTCAGGGTCAAGCTCTACCAGCGAGTCGTAGAGGTTGACCACGATTCCCACCACTTCGTTACCGGTCATCGCCGCCGGGTCAAGGGTGAGCAGGTTATTCATATTCATGCCGATGATAAGCTGATCGGGCGGCGTTTTCGCCACCGCCGCCCCGCTTCCCATCGACACGGCGAGCGTGAATAAGCACGCTGCCAGTAGGGAGTTTTTTTTCATATCTCTGTTTGCCTGTACTGTAGGGTACATGTTGCCGGATGGCGGCATTTTCGCCTTATCCGGCCTACCGGGCCGCAGACCCGATAAGCGCAGCGCCATCGGGCATATATTTTTTTGAATCAGTCGTGGCTAACGGTATTGGCTTCGATATACGCAAAATTAATGTCTTCGCCGAGGCCCGGACGTTGTGACAAATGCACAAATCCCTGGTCATCCATCGGGTCAACAATGCTATTGAGATAAGCCGCCGGTTCATCGTAGTCGAGGAACGGATGCAGCAAGCCGCGCTCGTACCAGCGGCAGTTGCGGATCGCGCCGACCACCGCCAGGCTTGCCGCGCCGTTGCCGTGGACTTCGCAATCCATGCCGAAAGATTCCGCCAGCGCCGCGACCTTCATGGTCGGGGTAATACCGCCCACGCCGTTAGCGCCGGCGCGCAGAATGTCGCAGGATCCGGCTTTCACCCATTCGGCGCGCATGTGGTGCTTGCCGCCGAAGCTCTCCGGCCCGACGATGGGGATCGACAGGTTTTCCGCCAGCCACGCGTAGGAGGACATCGAATCCTCCTCCATCGGCTCTTCAAACCAGGCGAAATTGAGTTTTTCCAGCTCTTTGCCGATCCACAGCGCCTCGGCGCGGCTGTACCAGTGATAGCCGTCAATCATCAGGTCAATATCCGGCCCTACCGCTTCGCGCACCGCCGCGCAGGCTTTAATATCCATTTTGGGATTGGGCGCAAAAGAGATTGGCGGCATCCAGGTGTGCAGCTTGATGGCCTTGTAGCCGCGGGCGACCAGCTTTTCGGCAAAGGCGGCATACTCCTCTGGGGTCGACAGACCACCCGGCAGATCGTCGCCGCACATCGTGCTGCCGTAAGCCGGGACGGTGTCGCGATAGCCGCCGAGCAGCTTGTAAACCGGCATCTTAAGGCTGCGGCCTATCAGATCCCACAGCGCCTGTTCAATAAACGACAGCGCGCGCTCCGTTAGCTGATGTGCACTACCGCGCTGCCAGTGGTTAAGATCCTGCCAGATACGCTCGCGGTTAAACGGGTCCTGCCCCACCAGCACTTTGCGGAAAAAAGTATTCACCACGAACGGGCGCACGACTTCCGGAGGCGCAAACGAAAAACCCTGCGCCCCATCATCAGCGGTGATGGTCAGCATCGCCATTTTGGCCATGCTTTCAGCCCCCGGATGGGAGTGCCCGGCGCTGTCGGAAACCCGACGTGTGGGATACTGGAAAACGGTGACATTCACAGATTCAATTTTCATGCTCAATCCTTATCACGGCCAAATCCGATCGATAGAAGCAAATCAGCAAGGTGGTTTCACATTATTGAAAATACGTTTCAATATCTAATCTAAGTACAATTACGTAGCAGTGCCTCGGACAAACACCGCTAAGCAAGGCAATAAATTTGGGCATTGGCACAACAAGACGTGACTGTTTTCACAAAAGATGAGTGAAATGTGAGGCGGATCGGCATGGAGAAAAAAGTGCGTGAGCGGAGAAGAGAGAGTGACCGACCGTGTACATCCCGGGATTTTCTGCGCTCACGAAAGCGTGAGTTATGCGACCGCCTCTGGCTCGGCGGTAAGCGCTTCCAGCAGTTCAGGCAGCGCCCGGTAGCGGCCCACGGCGGCCTGAAAACGCGCGTGCTGGCTATCTTCGGCAATCACCACCGTAGGAATACCCGCGGCCTGAGCCGCGCAAAAGCCGTTGAAGCTGTCTTCGATCACCAGGCACCGGCTGGCGTCGAGATTAAGCTTATCCAACGTCGTCAGATACACCGCCGGATGCGGCTTGCCCTGTGCTTCATCGTCCGCGCTGCAAATCACATCAAAATAGTGCCACAGCGAGAGCTTGTTCAGCACGGCGGCGATAACCTGGCGGGATGATGACGTGGCGAGGGCAATGTTATAACCGGCATGGCGAAAATAGCGTAACGCCTCATGCACCCCGCGCATCGGCTCGCCTTCGGCGGCGATCAGGCCGGTAATGCGCTGCAATATGGCGTCTTCCAGCAGCGACGGGGCAACGTTAAGCTGAAAATAGCGGCACCAGGTGCCGGCGATCTCATCGAGGCGCTTGCCTTTGGTCAGGGTTTCGCACTCCTCGACGCTCGCCGTTGCCCCCCACTGCGCGAGGGCGTCGATTTGCGCCTGCCGCCACAGGCTTTCGGAATCAATAATCACGCCATCCATGTCAAAAATCACTGCCTGAATACTCATCATTCACCTCATTAAGGCTGGCATGCCTGGCACGCCAGCCGCATCACCTTAAGAGAACTCCACCTGCTCGCTGGCCGGCGCTTCCTTGTGGGAAAATCCAGGCTGCTCGACGCGGATAAACGCACAGAGGAAAAAGGCCACCACGTACAATGCGGTATAGGCGATGACGACCCCAATGGTGCTGAAGAACGGCAGCAGCACCACGGCGATCGCCGGGGCGAGAAAGTTCGACATCCCCGCCGACAGGTTATACACCGAAATCGCCGCGCCTTTGTGCTTCGGCTCCAGCGCCGGGAACACGGCGGCCAGCGGCACGAAGGCGGCGACAAAGATCCCCAGGGCGATGGCCGGGATCAGCGCCATCGCAAAGCTGTGGCCGAAGTGCTGAGGGATGTAGTAAAACGCCAGGCTGGAGAGCGCCATCCCGATGCAGCCGAACCAGCGCACCACCTTCATCCAGCCCAGTTTTTCGCCCAGAATGCCCCACAGCACGTTAGAGAAAATGGTGGTGAAGAAGAAGACCGCCCACACCTGGAGCCATTCCGAGGTGCTAAAGCCCAGCTCATCGACGAACATCATCGGCATAATCACCGCAAAGCCGAACAGCGAGAGGGTATTGATGATCCTGACCATGCTCGACAGCAGAATATTGCGGTTGGTATAGAGCAGCGTCGCGGCGCGGCCCAGCTCGGCAAACTTCTCGCGGGTGGTCAGGTTCTGCATATGCTGCGGCGTTTTAATATGGCGCAGGGAAGCCAGAGCAATCACGCCCCCGGTAACGCAGAAGGCCAGCGCCAGCCACAGGGTGCCCATTTCGCCAATGTGCGGAATGGTGAAACTCGGAATATAGCTGCCGAAGACGCCGATGCCGATGGAATACACCGCCCAGAACCAGCCGATGGCCGAGCTGGCGTTGTCGCTTTTGACGTTATGGACAATCGCCACGATAAACGAGTAAAGGAATAGCGGATACGCGAAGCCGCGAATGCCGTAGAAAACCAGGATCAGCGCATAGTTGGCGTGACCGAGGCCGAAAACGAGGAACAGCACGTGGAATACGCACCACAGCACGAAGCCAATCATCATGGTTTTCAGCGGCGTAATAATTTCCGCCACCACGCCGGAGATCCATGCCGACAGCGCGGCGGCCAGGCCGTAGAGGGTAAAGGCAAAGGAGGCCTCCGCCGGGGAGAATCCGAGCGCTTTGATATAGTGCGAGAGAAAGGCTAATTCAAAACCGTCGCCGGTCATAAATACGGCAATGGCGATGTATCCCCAGAGCAGGTTCAGGGGTAAACCGAGCCACTGTTTATTATTGATAGACATAATGACCTCGTTTTCAGGGTACAGGAGGCCGCTCCGGTCAGTTCACCGGAGCGGTTATGGTGATAAAAATTAATGCTGCCGATAGTGCAGATCGTTTAAATACAGGGCCTTAAACTGCGCGTAGCGTTGCATCAGGGTGTGGTGGCGAACGGGATCCGCACGCCAGGTCTGCCACACTTCCGGTTTTTCACATACCGCGGCAACCGGTTTGCCCGCCGCCAGGCAGGCCAGCCGCGCCGCGCCCAGCGCGCCGCCGGTCTCTCCGCCTTTGTGGGTCACCACCGGCATAGCGAGAATATCGGCCAGCAGCTGGGCCCAGAACGGACTGCGGGCGCCACCGCCCACCAGCGAGCACTGCGCGATCGGCGTCCCGCTCTCTTTCAATACCTGCAGGCCGTCGTTGATGCCAAAGCTCACCCCCTCCAGCACCGCGTAGCCGAGCTGGGCGCGCAGGCTGGAGTGGGTCATACCCCAGAACATGCCGCGGGCGTCAGGATCGTTATGCGGCGTACGTTCCCCGGAGAGATAGGGCAGGAAGAACGGCGCGTTGGCCTTCTCCTCCTCGCTTAGCTCGGCAATCTCCGCCAGCAGCGCCACCTCCGTGGTGCCGGTCAGGCGGCAGAACCACTGCAAACAGCTGGCGGCGCTGAGCATCACGCTCATCTGATGCCACAGATTCGGCAGCACGTGACAAAACGCATGGACCGCCGACTGCGGAGCCGGACGATAGGCGTCGGTCACCACAAACAGCACCCCGGAGGTGCCAAGCGAAATGAACGCATCCCCGGGCGAAACCGCGCCGACGCCTATGGCGCTGACCGCGTTATCGCCGCCGCCTCCGGCTACCGCTACCGAGGCGTTCAGCCCCCAGCGTTCGGCCACCTGCGGGTCAAGGGTGGCGGAAACCTCGCAGCCTTCGACCAGGGTCGGCATCTGGCTACGCGCCAGGCCGCATTTATCCAGCAGAGCGTCGGACCAGTCGCGCTTCGCCACGTCCAGCCACAGCGTCCCGGCGGCGTCGGACATATCGGAGACTTTTTTACCGGTCATCCGGTAGCGCAGATAATCCTTCGGCAGCAGCACCGTGGCGGTGCGCTGAAAATTTTCCGGCTCATGGCGACGCACCCACAGCAGCTTCGGCGCGGTAAAGCCGGGCATCGCCAGGTTTCCCGCCACCTGATGCAGCTCCGGCGCCCTCTCCTCCAGCTCCGCGCACTCCGCGGCGCAGCGGGTGTCGTTCCACAGGATTGCCGGGCGAATCACCTCCCCGTCGGCATCCAGCAGAACCGCGCCGTGCATCTGCCCGGAAAGGCCAATGGCCTTAATGGCCGGCCAGTGCTGGGCGCATTTTTCCCTCAGCGTGGTCATCAGATACTCCGTCGCCTCCCACCATGACTGCGGCGACTGTTCTGACCAGTGCGGATGGGGCCGCTGAATGCTCAGCGGCGCGCTATGGCTGGCGATAACCTCATTGTTCTCATCAATGACCAGCGCTTTGACTTCCGATGTGCCAAGATCGATACCCAGATACATAGCCACCTCTTATTTAATCAGCGTGTAAACGGCGGCGACTTTCTCGCACATCAGCGCCAGGAAATCCGCGTTGTCGGCCAGGCCACCAAACAGGGCTTTATCGCGGGCGAAGACAGCCAGCGGATCCTGAGCCTCATACATCTCATGCACCGCCTGCTCATCCAGGATGCCGTCCTGGTACTGATACGGCAGGGTGCCCTTATGCCACTGCTCCATAAAGACGAAGAACAGCGCCGGCAGCATGGCGGTCGCTTCCGGGCGGACGCCGCGCTGATAGCACTCCTGCAGGGTTGGGGCGATCATCGCCGGAATTTTCGAGAAACCGTCGGCGGCGACGCGCTGGTTGGTGTCCTGGATATGCGGGTTGGTAAAGCGCTTGAGCACCACATCGCGGTAGGTCGGCAAATCAATACCGTTATCGCCCAGGCATGGGATCACATCTTCCGTGACGTAGCGGTCGGCAATGGCGTAGATAACATCGGTGAGCGTGCTTTCGTGAATATACTGCTGGCCGATTAAGGTCCCCGCCCACGCAATGCAGCTGTGCGACGCGTTCAGAATGCGGATTTTCGCCTCTTCATACGGGATAACCGACTCGACCATCTCCACGCCGACCGCTTCCAGATTCGGGCGGGCATCGCGGAAGTTGTTCTCCACCACCCACTGGATAAAGGTCTCGCCCATGACCGGCGCCTTATCGTCAATGCCGGTTTGCGCTTTGATACGGGCCGGCAGATCGGCCGCCGGACGCGGGGTGATGCGGTCCACCATGGTGTTCGGACAGGTGGTATTGGCCGCCATCCAGTCAATCACCGCCTGTTTGCCGGTGAGCTGCAGGAACTCCACCATCCCGTCGTGGAAGCGCTCGCCGTTATGACGCACGTTGTCGCAGTTGAGCAGGGTCAGCGGCCCGGCGTTGTCCGCCATGCGCTTTTCCAGAATTCGCGCGAGGGTGCCGTAAATAGTTTTGCATTCGCCTTTCAGGTCAGCCTGCAGATCGGAGTTGCTGGTTTCCAGCTGATGGCGGGTATTCAGGTAGTACCCCCCTTCCGTCACGGTAAAGGCGATAACTTTGGTTTGCGGGTTGGCCCCTTCGTTAATCAGCGGCTGCAGCCCGGCCTGCCACGGCAGCAGTTTCTGAATTGAGATGATCTCTTCATATTCACGCTCCCCTTCCGGGCTGACGGTCTCCAGGACGTAACGTCCGCCCTGCGCCGTCAGCGCCTGCACCACCTGCTCGGCGTCGTTGCGAATATTGCCCGCCGCGATGCGCCAGCGCTTATCGCCGGAAGCGATCAGACGATGCAGATACCACGCCTGATGCGCGCGATGAAAAGAACCCAGACCGATATGAAGCCATGTGAATTGATTGTTCATGTTCTGCTCTCCTTGAGTGGATGGCGTCACTGTAATTGATCATTTGACCAAAATAAGAGCCACGGATCACATAAGAGCAATTACCCACTTAAATTACAAATGACCATTAAAGAGCAAAAGCTTGCCAGTTATGGCAACCACGGCGAGAATGCGGATATTCGCCGGGCCAATTGCGTGCCCTGGCCAGCAACTTAGGGCGGGAAACCATGAGTAAAGAAGACGATATCCGGTTGGATCAGAAGGTGCGTGCCGCATGGATGTACTACATCGCCGGCCAGAATCAGAGCGAGATCGCCAGCCAGTTGGGCACCTCCAGACCGGTGGTGCAACGGCTGATCGCCGCCGCGAAAGAAGAAGGGATTGTGTCGATTAATCTGCACCATCCGGT
Source organism: Klebsiella sp. M041 (assembly GCF_059759695.1). Lineage (NCBI taxonomy): Bacteria > Pseudomonadati > Pseudomonadota > Gammaproteobacteria > Enterobacterales > Enterobacteriaceae > Klebsiella > Klebsiella sp. M041. The sequence continues at coordinate 394,782 of NZ_JCAXWU010000001.1, read as the reverse complement.
GGCGAACTGCCTCGATTATGCGCAGTTGTTGCAGGAAAAGTACCGACTTCTCGAGTGCAATGTGGTCCCCGCCTTTAGCGAAGAGAGTACCCTCGACAGCGTATCGTTTGGCTGCTATCAGCTGATGGCTCGCTATCTGCAGGATGATAAAGAGAAAATCATCGGCCTGGGCTCGGGCCTGACCCTGAAAAAAGCGCTGCAGCGCATCGATTTCGACAGCCTGAATACCCGCTGCGTGGCGCTGATCAGCGCCATGGACGCCGACGGGCAGTGCAACTATTACGATGACGTGCCCCTGCTGCTCACCCGCAAAATTAAGGCCAAGTACTATCAGTGGCCTGCGCCGCGCTACGCCCAGACCGCGGAAGAGTATGAGATGTGGTGCACCAATCGCTTATTTCGCAGCGTCTCCGGCGTCGCCCGGGAGGCGGACGTCATTTTTGTCGGTATTGGTCCGCTGGGCACGCAAAGTCCCATCTTTAAAGACGGCTTTATCAATCAGGCGCAGATGGATGAGCTGACCGCCCGCGGCGGCATCGGGGAGATCCTCGGGCGGTTTATCGATGCAGAAGGCGAGGTGGTAGACAGCGAGATCAACCGCATGATCACCAGCTATGATATCCGCCAGAACCACTGCCCGCGGATTGCTGCGGCCTGTGGAGAATACAAACGACCGGCGATCCTGGCCGCCCTTAAAGGCGGCTGGATCAACGGTCTGGTGACCGATGAACATACCGCGCGCTGGCTGCTGACGCGCTAACGGCGCGGACTGAGGACACATACAAAACGGTAACCCCGGTGCGCGTCGCGCCACCGGGGAACCCAACGATACTGGTGCTTATCAGGCGATAGTCACTTTCCCGTCGAGATAGACATCCTGCACGGCATTGATCAGCTTCACGCCGTCGGCCATCGATTTCTTAAACGCTTTGCGGCCAAGGATCAGCCCCATGCCGCCGGCGCGCTTATTGATCACCGCCGTGCGCACCGCGTCGGCAAGGTCGGTCTCTCCGCCCGCCGCGCCGCCGGAGTTAATCAGCCCGGCGCGGCCCATGTAGCAGTTGGCCAGCTGGTAGCGCACCAGATCGATGGGGTTATCGCTGGTCAGTTTGCTGTACACCCGGTCATCGGTATAGCCGAAGTTAACCGCTTTGTAGCCGCCGTTATTCTCCGCCATCTTTTGCTTGACGATATCGGCGCCGATGGTGGCCGCCAGGTGGTTGGCCTGACCGGTCAGGTCAGCGGAAACATGGTAGTCGACACCGTCTTTCTTGAATGCCGAATTGCGCAGATAGGCCCACAGCACGGTGACCAGGCCCAGCTCATGGGCCCGCTCAAAGGCCGCGGAGATCTCTTCTATCTGACGACGCGATTGTTCCGAGCCGAAATAGATCGTCGCGCCCACGGCCACCGCCCCCATATTGAACGCCTGCTCAACGCTGGCGTAGAGGGTCTGGTCGTACTCGGTGGGGTAGCTCAGCGTTTCGTTATGGTTGAGCTTCACCAGGAAAGGAATACGATGCGCGTAACGGCGCGACACCGAGGCCAGCACGCCGTAGGTCGACGCCACGCAGTTACAGCCGGCTTCGATCGCCAGCTCGACGATATTCTTCGGGTCAAAGTACAGCGGGTTGGCGGCGAAGGAGGCCCCCGCCGAGTGCTCCACGCCCTGGTCGACCGGCAGAATAGACAGGTAGCCGGTCCCCCCCAGTCGTCCGGTGTTGTACAGGGTTTGCATATTGCGTAGCACCGCCGGCGGTCGGTTGTTATCCACCATCACCCGATCAACATAATCTGCGCCAGGCAGATACAGCTGGTCGGCCGGAATGGTTATACAACGGTGCTGCAAAAGGCTCTCGGCATCTTTGCCCAGCAACTGCGTAATATCAGTCATAGCAATCTCCCGTAAGGCCGGCCGGAGCCGGCATGCATTATCCCAACCAATTATTTTGGGCAGGTTAAGCCTGGTACCGACTTAGCCTATTTTCCAGCCGGGAGGGCATTTTTTCAGGAGATTCTGCTGTCCCGTTACGCTGCCATTTACCACCAGGCATGGAAATGGTGCACCGGCCCGATGCCGTGGCCCACCTCCAGGGAGTCGGCCTGCGCCAGGGCCGCCGACAGCCAGGCCTTGGCCTCGGTAACGGTGGCCGCCCAGTCGGCGTGACGCGGACGCAGCGCCGCCAGCGCCGCCGAGAGCGTGCAGCCGGTGCCGTGCGTGTTTTTGGTCTGTACTCGCGGCGCGGTAAATCGCTGTTCCCCTTCGCGGGTGAAGAGCCAGTCCGGGCTCTCGGCATCGTCGAGATGGCCGCCCTTCATCAATACCGCACCGCAGCCCAGCGCCAGCAGCGCCCGCCCCTGCTCCAGCATTTCGCGCTCGTTGCGCGCATGGGGTGCATCAAGCAGGGCGGCCGCTTCCGGCAGGTTCGGGGTGATCAGCGACACCTGCGGCAACAATCGTTGACGCAGGGTCTCCACCGCCGAGGCCGACAGCAGCGGATCGCCGCTTTTCGCCAGCATGACGGTATCCAGCACCACGTTGGCCACCCGGTAGCGCGCCAGCCGCTCGGCCACGGCTTCCACAATATCGGTTTCCGCCAGCATGCCGATTTTGGTGGTATCGATGCGCACATCGCTGAACACCGAATCGAGCTGCGCCGCCACAAAGTCCGGTTCAATACGATAGACCGACTGCACGCCGCGGGTATTCTGCGCCACCAGGGCGGTGATCGCCGAGCAGCCGTAGGCCCCCAGCGCGGAGAAGGTTTTCAGATCGGCCTGGATACCGGCCCCGCCGCTGGGATCGGTGCCGGCGATGGTCAGAGCATTGATGCGTTTCATGCGCGCACCTCCTGATACAGCGCGTCGAGAAACGCCGGAACAAAGCTCCCGGGCCCCCCGTGATGGGCGGCAATTTCCCCGGCCTGCTTCATGAGCCCGCAGGCGGCGGCCACGTTTTCCAGCCGGTCTCCCGGCAGCGCCGCGCTCGCCGCCACCACCGCCGATAGCGCGCAGCCGGTGCCCACCACCCGGGTCATCAGCGCACTGCCGCCCGCCACGCTGAGCACCCGCTCGCCGTCGGTGACGTAATCCACCTCACCGGTGACCGCCACGACGGTGGTCAACTGACGAGCCAGCGCCTGGGCCGCCGGCAGCGCCGCGGCGGCCGTATCGGTGGTATCCACCCCGCGCCCGCCGGCGCTCATCCCGGCCAGCGCCAGAATTTCGGAGGCATTGCCGCGAATGGCCGCCGGCTGGAAGGCCAGCAGCGCGTGACAAAAGGCCGTGCGCACGGTCAGGGCGCCGACCGCCACCGGATCCAGCGTCCAGGGCTTGCCGGCCTGGCGGGCCTGCTCCACTGCGGCACGCATGGCCACTGCGCGATCTTCGGTCAGGGTGCCGACGTTGATTAACAGCCCATCGGCGATGGCGGCGAACTGCGCCGCTTCGCGGGGATCGATCACCATCGCCGGCGAGGCGCCGACGGCCAGCAGAACATTGGCGGTAAAGGTCTGCACCACGTCATTGGTCATGCAGTGCACAAGGGGGGAATGGGCGCGCAGCAGATGGCGCAGGTGCGCGACAGGCGCGGGATTCAACAGCTCAGGCATGGTTTGCTCCCGCCAGACGAGGTAGAAGCAATGACCCTGCGGTCTCTGACTTCCCTACGCTGGCATTATCCAGATCAGGTGGTACGGGTATTTCTCAGCCTTCATTTAAGAAGGGCACCCCGAGTCATAAAAGCGGTACAACATTTTCCTGAAGCAGGGTACGAAATGTGGCGGTGTAACACAAGCTGACCGGCTTTTTTTCCCCGATCGCCAGCTAATACAAAAGGCGTAATTTCTGATTAAAAATGTGTTTTTTGCAAGCAAAACTGGATGAATGTAAATGTGTGGTTATATTTAAAAAATCTGTAACAAACAGTCACCTGCGTTAAATCGGTAAAACCGAACGAACCATGCAATAAATGAGGATTGCAATGAAATTAACCCCGATAGTGAAAGGGTTAGCGTTAGCGGGCATGTTGAGTAGTCTCGCTTTCGCCGCCTGGGCAGATACGTCAGCCAAAGAGGCAACCGAAGCGACCAAAAAAGCGAACGATGCCCTCTACAACCAACTCCCCTTCTCCGATAACACCGATTTCACCAATGCGCATAAAGGCTTTATTGCCGCCCTGCCGCCAGAAGTCATCAAAGGCGAACAGGGCAATGTCATCTGGGATCCGGGCCAGTACGCCTTCATTAAAGAAGGGGAAAAAGCGCCAGAAACCGTAAACCCGAGCCTGTGGCGCCAGTCGCAGCTGATCAACATCAGCGGCCTGTTTGAAGTCACCGACGGGGTCTACCAGATCCGCAACCTCGATCTCTCCAATATGACGATCATCGAGGGCAAAGAGGGGATCACCGTCGTAGACCCGCTGGTCTCAGCTGAAACCGCCAAAGTCGGCATGGATCTCTACTATAAAAACCGGGGTAAAAAACCGGTCGTCGCGGTGATCTACACCCACAGCCACGTTGACCATTACGGCGGCGTGCGCGGCGTGGTTGATGAAGCCGACGTCAAAGCGGGTAAAGTCAAAATCTACGCGCCGTCCGGATTTATGGAAGCGGCGGTGGCGGAAAATATCATGGCCGGGAACGTCATGAGCCGCCGCGCCAGCTATATGTACGGCAACCTGCTGAAGCCGGACGCTAAAGGCCAGGTGGGCGCGGGCCTGGGGACTACCACCTCGGCAGGCACCGTCACCCTGATTGCGCCAACCAACATCATTGATAAGGATGGCCAGAAAGAGGTGATCGACGGCCTGACCTATGACTTCATGCTGGCGCCAGGCTCCGAAGCGCCGTCAGAAATGCTGTGGTATATCGAAGAGAAGAAATTGATCGAATCCGCAGAGGATGTCACCCACACTCTGCATAACACCTACTCGCTGCGCGGGGCGAAGATCCGTGAGCCGCTGCCGTGGTCGAAATATATCAACCAGGCGATCGTTCGCTGGGGCGATAAGGCTGAGATCATTATGGCCCAGCACCACTGGCCGACCTGGGGCAACGAGAACGTGGTTAACCTGCTGAAGAGTCAGCGTGACCTGTATCGTTACATCAACGACCAGACCCTGCGGATGGCTAACGAAGGCCTGACCCGCGATGAAATCGCCGCTAACTTTAAGCTGCCGGACGGCCTCGCCAATACCTGGGCTAACCGCGGCTACTACGGCTCGGTCAGCCACGATGTGAAGGCCACCTACGTGCTGTATCTCGGCTGGTTCGACGGCAACCCGGCCACCCTTGACGAACTGCCGCCAGAAGAAGCGGCGAAGAAGTTCGTCGAGTACATGGGCGGCGCGGATGCCATCCTGAAGAAAGCGAAAGAGGATTACGACCAGGGTAACTACCGCTGGGTTGCCCAGGTGGTGAGCAAAGTCGTTTTCGCCGACCCTAACAACCAGCAGGCGCGTCATCTGGAAGCCGATGCCCTGGAGCAATTAGGCTATCAGGCGGAGTCCGGCCCGTGGCGTAATTTCTACCTTACCGGCGCCCAGGAACTGCGCAACGGCGTGGTGAAAGGTCCGACCCCGAACACCGCCAGCCCGGACACCGTCCGCGCCATGACCCCGGAAATGTTCTTTGATTATCTGGCGGTCCATATCAATGGCGAAAAAGCGGGCAATGCGAAGTCGGTCTTCAATATCGATCTGGGCAATGACGGCGGTAAATATAAACTGGAACTGGAAAACGGCGTGCTGAACCACACCGCCAATGCGCAAGCCAAAGAGGCGGATGCCACCCTGACGCTGGATCGCGCTACCCTGAATAAAATCATTCTCAAAGAAGAGACCCTGAAGCAGGCGGAAGATAAGGGGGAAGTTAAAATCAGCGGTAACGGGGCCAAACTCGATGAAATGTTAGGCTATATGGACCCGTTTGACTTCTGGTTTAACATCGTGACGCCGTAATGATTCGCTGACAGGCGTCGTGGGTAACAAGACAGAGCATTCTGCCTTGTTACCCTCTCCTGCCCGGTCAGTACTCCGCAGGCAGCGGTCGATCGATAGAGATCAGTTTGCCACGTTTCATCGTGATATATCCCCCCGCCTTTAAGTCCGCCAGCACGCGAAACACATGAGTGCGCGAAAGATTGGTACGCCGGATGATAAATAACGCCAGACCCTCGTTTTCACCCTCATGCGTATGCTGCCGATACAAATAGCGATACAGCATCGGACGAATCGTCTGGTAGCTGGTGACCTGGCGACGTTCATTGTGCAGGTCGATGGTAAAGATACTCATGAACACCAACACCTGCGCCAGCGCCTCAACGCGCTGCGGGTGGGTAGCAATAAAAAGGCGATCAAAAGTGGCGTAGGAAATTTTACGCAGCGTCACGGTTGCGCTTCCGGTATATTCAAATTTCGCCAGCGGGCAATACCGCTCCATCAGGCCAATCGGCATATGCTCAATAGTATTACCGATATTCAATCCATCATCCGGCATTAATATGGATAGCGAACCCTCGGTGCAAAAATAAATATACCCCAGTTGCGGGCACCATTTTTTATTGGCGGAGAGAATAACCTCTTCACCTTCCACGAGGATATCGGCAAAAAAGTCGGCTATGGCTAACGTCTTATAATAACTATGTATTTCCTGGAAATTCATTCTCTGCCCTCGCCTGCGCCGTTAGCGACAGTATAGCAGTCCTCGCCTGCTAAAGACGAGGGGATCCTTTGGCGGCGCCGCGCCAGTCCCATATGGGACTATTCAGCGGAATATTAGTCTTTAGAATAAACGACAAGCCATTCACTTTTTAAGCGGGAGATATTTTTTATTTCCGCAAAATAAATTACCTGAGAGGTAGTGATGAAATTAAATCAGATAGCCAAAAATCTGGCGCTGGCCGGAATGTTATCGTCTTTGTCGGTAACCGCCTTTGCCGCCGCGCAACAACAGGATGCCACACCGGCCACGCGGGAGGCGAACCAGGCGCTATACCGTAAACTGCCGTTTGCGGATAAAACCGACTTTAACAACGCCCATCAGGGATTTATCGCGCCCCTGCCGCCGGCGATGCTCAAAGGTGACCAGGGAAATATTATCTGGGATCCGGCCAAATATAATTTCGTCAAAGAGGGCGAAAAGGCGCCGGACACCGTCAATCCTAGCCTGTGGCGACAGTCGCAGCTGCTGAATATCGGCGGTCTGTTCAAAGTCACCGACGGCGTTTACCAGATCCGTAATCTCGATCTTTCCAATATGACCATTATTGAAGGCAAAACCGGGATCACCATCATCGACCCGCTGCTAAGCGCCGAACCGGCTAAAGAGGCTCTGGCGCTCTATTTTGCCCACCGGCCGAAAAAACCGGTGGTGGCGGTGCTGTTTACCCACAGCCATGTGGACCACTACGGCGGTATCCGCGGGGTGGTGGATGAAGCCGATGTCAAAGCCGGAAAAGTGAAGATTTACGCCCCGGACGGCTTTATGAAAGAAGCGGTTTCCGAAAATATCATGGCCGGTACCGCGATGAGCCGCCGCGCCAGCTATATGTATGGCAACCTGCTGAAGCCGGACGCCAAAGGTCAGGTTGGCGCCGGTCTCGGCACCACCACCTCGGCGGGTACCGTCACGCTGATCCCGCCGACCAACTACATTACCCATACCGGTCAGCAGGAAGTGATCGACGGCCTGACCTATGACTTTATGATGGCGCCGGGCTCGGAAGCGCCGTCTGAGATGCTGTGGTATGTCAAAGAGAAGAAAATGATCGAGGCGGCAGAGGATGTCACCCATACCCTGCACAACACCTACTCGCTGCGCGGCGCCAAAATCCGCGATCCGCTGGCGTGGTCGAAATACATCAATGCCGCCATCGACCGCTGGGGCAACGATGCGGAAGTGATTATCGCGCAGCACCACTGGCCGACCTGGGGCAACGATAATATCGTTAAGCTGATGAAAGGTCAGCGCGATATGTATCGCTATATCAACGACCAGACTCTGCGGATGGCGAATTTGGGCATGACCCGCGATGAGATCGCCGCCAACTTCAAGCTGCCGGAGTCCCTTGAGAAACAGTGGTCCAGCCGCGGCTACTACGGTTCCGTCAGCCACGATGTGAAAGCGACCTACGTCTTCTACCTCGGCTGGTTCGACGGCAACCCGGCCACCCTCGACGAGCTGCCGCCAGAGCAGGCGGCGAAGAAGTTCGTGGAATATATGGGCGGCGCCGATGCCATCATGCAGAAAGCCAAAGCCGACTACCAGCAGGGGAACTACCGCTGGGTGGCGCAGGTGACCAGCAAAATCGTCTTCGCCGATCCGAACAATCAGCAGGCGCGTCATCTGGAAGCCGACGCCCTGGAGCAGCTCGGGTATCAGGCGGAAGCCGGGACCTGGCGCAACTTCTACCTCACCGGCGCTCAGGAGCTGCGTAACGGCGTGCAGAAACTGCCGACGCCGAACACCGCCAGTCCGGATACCGTGCGGGCGATGACGCCGGAAATGTTCTTCGATTATCTCGGGGTGCATATCAACGGCGAAAAAGCCGGGGCAGCTAAAGCGGTCTTTAACATCGACCTCGGTAAAGACGGCGGCAAGTACAAACTGGAGCTGGAAAACGGCGTGCTTAACCATACCGCCAATGCGGTAGCCGACAACGCAGACGCCAGCATCTCGCTCAGCCGCGACACCCTGAATAAGATCATCCTGAAACAGGAGACGCTGAAGCAGGCTCAGGCTAACGGCGAGGTTAACATTAGCGGCAATGGCGCTAAGCTCGACGAAATGCTGAGCTATATGGACACCTTTGCCTTCTGGTTCAACATCGTCACCCCGTAAGCGCAACGCGCCCCACGCTCCCCCGCCGCCTGTCAGGCCGCGGGGGAACTTTATCTGCAGACAAACGCGCCGAGGGTTTGCCATCCCCCCGCCCGCGGCTCAAAATACGCTGAGGACAACTTTTTTGCGCGGAGGTATTTATGGCGCTTTATCACCATGCGCTGGTACTGATTAACAGCAGTCAGGACGGCGTCCCGCTGCTCGAGCATGCCGCCAGAATGGCGGAAGAGAACGGCATGCGCATCACTATCGCCCACATCAGCACCGACTACCGGGCGCTGAACTATGTTTCCGACAGCCTGCGCGACGATCAGGTCTCGCAGGAGGTGATCCAGGCCAAAGCCCTGCTCAACGAGCTGGCCTGCACCGTCTCCCTGCCGGTGGATACCCTCTCGCTGGTGACCACCCGCCGCTTTGAAGATGTCGAAACCTGCGTTCGACAGCGGCAGATCGATTTAATTATTGCCGGGCACCATAACCGGCTGCTGGGCGTCCTCTCCTCACACTCGCTGGAGTACATCAACCACTTAACCATAGACGTGCTGATCAAGCACCTGCCCTAGCGCAAGGCGGCCTGCAGCAGGGAAAAACAGTCTTCGATAAGCGGCGGCAGCGCCTGCGGCCCGCGCATCAGGGCCACCGTGCGGGTCAACGCCGGCTGCTGCAGCTGGGCGACCTTGAGCGCCGGGTCCTGCAGATGGGTGGTATACAGCTCCGGCAGTATCGCCACCGCTAAGCGCGAGCGCACCAGGCCATACAGGGTTTCGATATAGTCCACCTGGTAGCGGGTGGTCAGCGTCAGGCGATGGCTCTCCACTAATGCCGCCACCAGCCGCTGAATATTGCCCTTCGAGAAGACGGCAATGTCCCGCCCCACCAGCTGTTTCCACGGCAGATGCGCCTGCGCGGCCAGCGGATCGTCGCGGTGCAGCACCGCCACGAAGGGATCGTCGCGCAGCGGATAGACCAGCAGTTCTGCGGGCAGTGAGCTGTCGATCGCCCCGATGCCGAAATCAATCTCGCCGCGCAGCAGCGCCTGGATGAGCGCATCGTTGGTCTGATCGTGAAATTCAATACGCAGGCGGGGAAAGGCCTGGGCCAGGGTCTGCGGCAGCAGCGGAAACAGCAGCGAACTGACCGACGGCACCAGGCCGATGCGCACCGTCCCGTCGCCGCCCGCCTCGACGATCTGCTGCATATCGAAAAAGGCCGCCTGCGCCACGCTGAGGATCCGCTGGGCGTGGGGTAAAATCGCCGCCCCCAGTTCAGTCAGGGTGACCGCCGAAGCGGTGCGGTTGACCAGCTTGCCGCCGAGCACCGTTTCAATCTGCCGCAGAGCGCTGCTCAGCGCCGGCTGGCTAATCGCCAGCCGACTGGCGGTATCGGTAAAATGGCGCAGCTGGGCCAGGGTGACGAAATACTGAAGCTGTTTAAGAGAGAGCGCGGGCAGCCGCTGCCAGGGTTCGTTCATCATCGGGTTCGCTACGGTGGTCCTGCACAATAACCCGAGCTTATCGGGTGATAAATTTATTCATCTGGGCAAACGTTTGCTGTGCCCCTAGAGTATCCGCATTATCCTTGTGCCGGAGTGGTTATGTCCAGCAATGCTCAAGTCCGCCGTCGCGCCGTGCAGGCCGCGCGCGGCGAATCCCCGTTTGATCTGCTGCTGGTCGATGCGCAGATCGTCGATATGGCCACGGGCGAAATCCGCCCGGCTGACGTCGGCATCGTCGGCGAGATGATCGCCAGCGTCCACCCGCGCGGCAGCCGCGTCGACGCCCATGAAGTGCGTTCCCTGTCCGGCGGCTACCTGTCGCCCGGCCTGATGGACACCCACGTGCACCTCGAAAGCTCCCACCTGCCGCCCGAGCGCTACGCCGAAATCGTCCTCACCCAGGGCACCACCGCGGTGTTCTGGGATCCGCATGAGCTGGCCAACGTGCTCGGCGTCGAGGGCGTGCGCTACGCGGTAGACGCCAGCCGCCACCTGCCGCTGCAGGTGATGGTCGCCGCGCCGTCGAGCGTGCCCTCCACCCCCGGACTCGAAATGTCCGGCGCCGATTTCGCCGGCGCGGAAATGGAGACTATGCTCGGCTGGCCGGAAGTGCGCGGCGTGGCGGAAGTGATGGATATGCACGGCGTGCTGCACGGCAGCGAGCGGATGCAGGAGATTGTCCAGGCCGGTCTCAACAGCGGAAAACTGATTGAAGGCCACGCCCGCGGGCTGAGCGGCGCCGACCTGCAGGCCTACCTCGCCGCCGGCGTCACCTCCGATCATGAACTGACCTCGGCGGACGACGCGCTGGAAAAACTGCGCGCCGGGCTGACGATCGAGATCCGCGGCTCGCACCCCTACCTGCTGCCGGATATCGTGGCGGCGTTGAAAACGCTGCCGCACCTCTCCTCGCAGATCACCGTCTGCACCGATGACGTGCCGCCGGATATGCTGCTGGAGAAAGGCGGGATCATCGCCCTGCTCAACCTGCTGATCGAGCATGGATTACCGGCGGTCGATGCGCTGCGTTTCGCCACCCTCAACGCTGCTATTCGCCTGCAGCGCCACGATCTCGGGCTGATTGCCGCCGGGCGACGCGCCGACCTGGTGGTGTTTGATTCCCTGGAGAAGCTGGCGGCCCGCGAAGTCTACGTTGGCGGGGAACGGCTGGCCCATGCCGGCCGCCTGCTGAAGCCGATCGCCCCGGCGCCGGGCGTGACGCCGCCGCGCGATACCTTGCAGATAGCCCCCCTCGCCGCCGATGACTTTATCCTGCGCATCAAGGGCATTCGCCACGGCGTCGCCCGCCTGCGCCATATCCGCGGCGCGCGCTTCACCCAGTGGGGTGAGGTCGAGGTGCAGATCCGCGACGGCCAGGTCCAGCTGCCCGCCGGCTTCAGCCTGATCTGGGTCAAGCACCGCCACGGCCGCCATCAGGCGACGCCGCAAATCGCCCTGCTTGAAGGCTGGGGCGAGCTGCGCGGCGCCATCGCCACCAGCTATTCCCACGATTCACACAATCTGGTGGTGCTCGGGCGCAATGCTGAGGATATGGCGCTGGCGGCCAACCAGCTTATCGCCTCCGGCGGCGGGATGGCGCTGGCGCAACGGGGCGAGATCCTCGCCCATGTGGCGATGCCGATTGCCGGCATGCTGTCGGATCTCCCGGCCGCCGAGCTGGCGCGTCAGTTCCGCGAGCTGCGCGATCTGAGCAGCAAAATCGCCGACTGGGAGCCGCCGTACCGGGTCTTTAAGGCCATTGAAGGCACCTGTCTTGCCTGTAACGCCGGGCCGCATTTAACCGATTTGGGTCTGACCGACGGCGGCAGCCGCCAGATAGTCGACCCGTTGATAGCCTGCCGGGAAACCCCGGCGCCAACGCCTCACAACAATAATCCTCAGGGAGCCTGAGCATGGCCGATAACACACTTCACTCTTCCGCCCGCGATAACTGGCTGGAGCGCCGCTTTGCGCTGCGCTCGCGCGGCGGCACGCTGCGCAGCGAATGCCTGGCCGGGATCACCGGTTTTCTCGCCGCCGCCTATTTACTGGTGGTCATCCCGGGACTGCTGGCGATAGGCGGAATGGACAAAGGGGCCGCCACCACCGGCACCATTCTGGTCTTCGTCGTCGGCTCGCTGCTGATGGCGTTTTACGCCAACCTGCCGTTTATCGTCGGCCCGGGCATTGGCGGCTCGGTGCTGGTGGGGGTCACGCTGGCCGGTAGCGAGGGAATTGGCTGGCAGACGGGCCTCGGGATCGCCTGCTGGTCGGGGGTTCTCTTCTTCCTGCTGACCCGCTTTGGCCTGCGCGAAGTGGTCACCCGCTCGGTGCCGCAGTCGATCAAGCTGGGGCTGACGGCCTCCATCGGCCTGTTCGTCGCCGTCCTCGGCTTTCGCAACGCCGGGCTGGTGCTCGCCAATGCCAAAACCAACGCCCTGATGCTCGGCGACTTCCTCGCCCCCGGCGCGCTGGTAGCGCTGTGCGGCCTGTTCCTGGCGATAGCCCTGCAGGCGCGTAAGGTGCCGGGCGCCATTTTGTGGGCCATTCTGTGCGCTACCCTGGTGGGGATCCCGTTCGGCGTCACGAAACTGCCGACGCATTTTATCGATGTCCCCCACTCGCTGGCCCCGGTGCTGGGAGAGGTTGACCTGCTGGGGGCGTTAAACATCGCCTTCCTGCCGTTCCTGTTCGTCTTTTTCGCTTCTGAGTTTTTCTCCACCATGGGGACGACGCTGGCGGTGGGCGGCGAGGCGGGTCTGCTGGATGAAGAAGGCAACATGCCGCAGATTAATCGCCCGTTTATGGTCGATTCGATTGCCGCGGCGCTCGGCCCGTGGGTAGGTATTCCGGCGGCAACGGCGCTGATTGAGTCCTCGGCGGCGGCGGAAGCCGGGGGCAAAACCGGCCTGACCGCGCTGTCGGCGGCGGTGATGTTCCTGCTGATGCTGCTGTTCACGCCGGTGGCGCTGATGATCCCGAAGGAGGCCACCGCCCCGGCGCTGATCCTGATCGGCCTGAACATGTTCAGCGGCCTGCGCAAAGTGGATCTCGGCAACTTCACCGACGGCCTGCCGGTGCTGATGATGGTGATGATCACCCTCATCGCCAACAGCTTCGGCACCGGCATCGCCGGCGGGCTGCTGTTTTACATTGTGATCAAGGCCATCGCCGGCAAGTGGCGGGAAATCCCGATTGGCCTGTGGGTGCTGGCCGTCCCGCTGGTCTACTACTTCGCGACCTTAGTTAGACATTAAGCCCTTCACAATGTGATTTCACCTCTTCATATAACAAACGCACCGCGGCAGAGAGCTGTTTGCGGTGCGGACAAATCAGGTTCAACGGCACCACATCCCCCTGGTAACGCGGCAGCAGGCGCCGCAGGCGGCCCGCCCGCAGATCGTCGCTGACGTCGAGCATCGATTTATAGGCAATGCCCTCCCCGGCCACCGCCAGCCGGCGGATCACCTCCGCGTCGTCGCTCATCACCGTGCCGGAGACCTTCTGCTGCAGGACTTCGCCGTCGAGGCTCAGCGACCAGCGGTCGAACGGGCGGCCGCGCAATATGTAGATCAACGCATTGTGCTGGCCGAGCTCCTCAAGGGTCTGCGGCTCGCCGTGGCGGGCGATCCACTCAGGAGAGGCCACCAGCACCCGACGATTTTCCGGCGCCACCGGCAGCGAAATAAACGAGGCGTCATCGTTATTACCATAGCGAAACGCGACGTCCACCGGATCTTTAAACACGTCGGTCAGCTGGTCGGAAAAGAGCAGCCGCAGGCGCAGCGCCGGGTGGCGTTGCCGAAAGTCGCGGAACAGGGTCAGGAGCAGGTTACGCCCGAGATCCGACGGCACGGCGATCTGCAGCATGCCGCGAATTTCATCGTCCGGGGTCTGGATCTTCTGCAGGCCGGCCTCGAGGGTATCGAGCATCTGGGTGGCATACGGCAGCCAGGTCTCCCCGTCCGGCGTCAGGCGCAGGCTGCGGGTCGAGCGGGCGAACAGGCGAATATTGAGGATCGTCTCCAGACGCTTAATCGCCGCGCTCACCTGCGCCGGTTGCTGCCCCGCCTCGCGCGCGGCGTCGCTAAAACTGCCCAGTGCCGCGGCGCGGACAAATAAGGTCAGATCTTCCAGCCTGAACATGCCGATACTCCCCTGCTTCAGATTGCTCCCAAAATAGGCATCACCGTCGCTGCAACGCAAGCGGCGCAGGACTTGCGCCGTGTTTTGCTTACACTTTTTAAAAATCCAGTGCTTGCCATTTCAGCAACGCATCAGGAATGATACGAGGCTGCTATTTTGAGTCCAGGTAATATTGAGGAAACTATGCGTAAAACAAAAATGATGCTTCTGGGCGTACTCCTTGCCACCGCCGGCGCCAGCTGGACGGCTTCTGCCGCGGGGATCGATCAGTATGCGCTGAAAGAGTTCACCGCCGACTTCACCCAGTTTCACATTGGCGACACCGTTCCGGCGATGTACCTCACCCCCGAATACAACATCAAAGGGTGGCAGCAGCGTAATCTGCCCGCGCCGGACGCCGGCAGCCACTGGACCTATATGGGCGGTAACTACGTGCTGATCACCGACACCGAAGGCAAAATCCTCAAGGTGTACGATGGCGAGATCTTCTATCATCGCTGATCCGCTCAAACTCCGCATCCGCCCCGGCGAACCAGCGGACTTTCCGGCGCTGCGCCAGCTCTTTCTGCGGGCGCGCAGTGTGTCGTGGACCTGGCTTCCCTCCACGACGTGGCGGCTGGAAGATTTCGATGCCGCCACCGCGGATGAACAGCTGTGGGTCGCGGAATACGACGGCCTGCCGGTGGGCTTTGCCGCCGTATGGACCGCCGATAACTTTCTTCACCATCTGTTCGTCGACCCGGACTGGCAGGGCAAGCATATCGGCAGCGCGTTGCTGGCGCAGGTCGAACGGACCTTTACCGCCAGCGGGACGCTGAAGTGCCTGATGGAAAATAAAAACGCCCTGCGCTTCTACCAGCGTCACGGCTGGACCATCGAAGCACAGGGCGCCTCGCCCGAGGGCGGATACTGGCTGATGCGCTCGCCGCGGCCTTAAACGGCGCGGAAGGCAATCTCACCCGGGATCACTTCTCCCTGCCAGTACATCTGGGCCGCCACCCGACCCGCCAGCTGGCGGTAGATGTCGGTAAATTCGCTTTCCGGACGCGCCACCACCGTCGGCGTGCCGTTATCGAGATCTTCCCGCAGCGTAATATGCAGCGGCAGCTGGCCCAGCAGCTGGGTGTGGTATTTCTCGGCCAGTTTTTGTGCGCCGCCGGTGCCGAAGATCGGCTCATGGTGCCCGCAGTTGCTGCAGATATGCATGCTCATGTTTTCCACGATCCCCAGCACCGGCACTTCCACTTTTTCGAACATCACGATGCCTTTTTTGGCGTCGATCAGCGCGATATCCTGCGGCGTGGTGACTACCACCGCGCCGGTGACCGGAATGTTCTGCGCCAGCGTCAGCTGGATGTCGCCAGTGCCCGGCGGCATATCCAGCACCAGGTAGTCGAGATCCGGCCACAGGGTCTCCTGCAGCATCTGCATCAGCGCCTTGCTGGCCATCGGCCCGCGCCACACCATGGCGTTGTCGTCGGTCACCAGGTAGCCGATGGAGTTGGTGGCCAGACCGAACTTCATGATCGGCGCCATATGGGTACCGTCCGGCGAAGTCGGGCGGCTGTCTTCCGCGCCAAGCATGGTCGGAATCGACGGGCCGTAGATATCGGCATCCAGAATGCCCACCTTCGCCCCTTCCGCGGCGAGCGCCAGCGCCAGGTTTACCGCCGTGGAGGATTTACCGACGCCGCCTTTCCCGGAGCTGATGGCGATAATGTTCTTCACGCCGTTGATGCCGGGCTGGTTTTTCACGCGCTTGAGGGTCGCGATGCTGTGGGTCAGCTTCCAGTCGATGGCCTTCGCGCCAGTGATGCGCAACAGCTCGGCGCTGCACTGCTCTTTGAGCGCTTCGAAGGCGCTGCTCCAGACGAACGGCATTTGTAGCTCGATATGAACGGTATCGTCCAGCCAGGCGACATGGTGCAGCGCCTTGAGGGTGGTGAGATTATGCTTCAGGGTTGGGTGCTGGAAATTGGCCAGCGTCCCGGCGACCATCGCGCGGAGGCGCTCGGGGGATTTGGCCTGGGATTGCGAATTCATCCCGACTCCTTTGTTGTTTTGAGATGCTTTCAGTAATCACAGAGTTTATCACAGGAAAGGATTATCCATATATGGGCAGCCATTTATGGCGCACCCACAGCCCTTTTGGTAATATCGGAAGCCCTTTTTACAACAGAAGATGTAATGCTCACTATGACTCAAGTCGCGAAGAAAATTCTGGTAACGTGCGCCCTGCCGTACGCCAACGGCTCCATCCACCTCGGCCACATGCTGGAGCACATCCAGGCTGATGTCTGGGTCCGTTACCAGCGAATGCGCGGCCACGAGGTCAACTTCATCTGCGCCGACGACGCCCACGGCACGCCGATCATGCTCAAGGCGCAACAGCTCGGTATCACCCCGGAGCAGATGATTGGCGAGATGAGTCAGGAGCATCAGACCGATTTTGCCGGCTTCGACATCAGCTACGATAACTATCACTCGACGCACAGCGACGAGAACCGCGAGCTGTCGGAGCTTATCTACACCCGTCTGAAAGAGAACGGTTTTATCAAAAACCGCACCATCTCTCAGCTCTACGATCCGGAAAAAGGCATGTTCCTGCCGGACCGTTTTGTGAAAGGCACCTGTCCGAAGTGTAAATCTCCGGACCAGTACGGCGATAACTGCGAAGTGTGCGGCGCGACCTACAGCCCCACCGAACTGATCGACCCGAAATCGGTGGTCTCCGGCGCCACGCCGGTGATGCGTGACTCCGAACACTTCTTCTTCGACCTGCCGTCGTTCAGCGAAATGCTGCAGGCGTGGACCCGCAGCGGCGCGCTGCAGGAGCAGGTGGCGAACAAAATGCAGGAGTGGTTCGAATCCGGCCTGCAGCAGTGGGACATCTCCCGCGATGCGCCGTACTTCGGCTTCGAAATTCCCAACGCGCCGGGCAAATATTTCTACGTCTGGCTGGACGCGCCGATCGGCTACATGGGCTCTTTCAAGAACCTGTGCGACAAGCGCGGCGACACCACCAGCTTCGACGAATACTGGAAGAAAGACTCCACGGCCGAGCTGTATCACTTTATCGGCAAGGACATCGTCTACTTCCACAGCCTGTTCTGGCCGGCGATGCTGGAAGGCAGCCAGTTCCGTAAACCGACCAACCTGTTCGTGCATGGCTACGTGACGGTCAACGGCGCGAAGATGTCTAAGTCGCGCGGCACCTTCATTAAGGCCAGCACCTGGCTGAAGCACTTTGATGCCGACAGCCTGCGCTACTACTACACCGCCAAGCTCTCTTCGCGCATCGATGATATCGACCTCAACCTGGAAGACTTTATCCAGCGCGTTAACGCCGACATCGTCAACAAGGTGGTTAACCTCGCTTCGCGCAACGCCGGCTTTATCAGCAAGCGTTTTGACGGCATGCTGGCCGCTGATCTGGCCGACCCGGCGCTGTACAAAACCTTCACCGACGCGGCGGAAAGCATCGGCGAAGCGTGGGACAGCCGCGAGTTCGGTAAGGCCATCCGCGAAATCATGGCCCTCGCCGACGTGGCCAACCGCTATGTCGATGAGCAGGCGCCGTGGGTGGTGGCGAAACAGGAAGGCCGCGACGCCGACCTGCAGGCCATCTGCACCATGGGCCTGAATATGTTCCGCGTGCTGATGACCTGGCTGAAGCCGGTCCTGCCGCAGCTGGCCGCGCGTGCGGAAGCGTTCCTCAACAGCGAGCTGAGCTGGGACGCCATCCAGCAGCCGCTGCTGGCGCATAAGGTCAATCCGTTTAAGGCGCTGTACAACCGCATCGAGATGAAGCAGGTGGAAGCCCTGGTGGAAGCCTCCAAAGAAGAGGTGAAAGCCACCGCGGCGCCGGTCACCGGCCCGCTGGCGGACGATCCGATTCAGGAAACCATCACCTTTGACGATTTCGCCAAAGTCGACCTGCGCGTGGCGCTGATTGAAAACGCGGAATTCGTCGAGGGCTCCGACAAGCTGCTGCGCCTGACGCTGGATCTTGGCGGCGAGAAGCGTAACGTCTTCTCCGGCATCCGCTCCGCTTATCCGGATCCGCAGCCGCTGATTGGCCGCCTGACGGTGATGGTCGCCAACCTGGCGCCGCGCAAAATGCGCTTCGGCATCTCGGAAGGGATGGTGATGGCCGCCGGCCCTGGCGGGAAGGATATCTTCCTGTTAAGCCCTGACGACGGCGCGAAGCCGGGTCAGCAGGTGAAATAATAAAAAAGCCGGAGAATATCTCCGGCTTTTTTTTGCCCGGCGGCGCTACGCTTGCACGGGCCGACGGGTTTTGTAGGCCGGGTAAGGCGAAGCCGCCCCCGGCTAACCATCACGCCTTCGGGTTATGCACCCGCTGGGTCAGGCCGCGCAGGAAATTGCGCAGAAACTGGTCGCCGCACTCGCGGTAGTTTTTGTGGTCAGGCGACCGCATCATGGCGGTCACTTCCGGCACCGAGACGCGGTATTTCTGCTCGCTCATGATCGCCACAATATCGTCCGTTTTCAGCGAGAAGGCGATCCGCAGCTTTTTCAGCACCGTATTGTTATTCACCCGGCGCTCCAGCGCCAGCTCCGGCGCTGAATCGTCTTTACCGCGCTTGTCATAGATAAGGCCGTTGAGGAAACCCGACAGGATAATGTCCGGGCAGCGGACAAAGCCCTCTTCATCCTCTTTCGTCGTCCAGGTGTCAAAGCTGGCGGAGGTGGATTCCATATCGGATAGCGCAAGAATGCGCACCATATCGTTATTATTGACTTTCAGGGTGTAGCGCAGGCTACGAAGAATATCATTACTGAGCATGAGTGCCTTTTACTGTCGATGATGCAATGGGGCGCAGTGTAGCAGCTTTACAGGCCAATCGCCTCTTTCAGGCTTTTTAAATAGCGCCGGCTCACCGGCACCGTTTGCCCGGCGCGCATCAGCAGCTCCGCCTGACCATTCTCCTCCAGGCGAATCTCCTTCAGGTGCGCCATATTCACCAGATACTGGCGATGACAGCGCAGCAGCGGCGTGCGGCTCTCAAGGGTGCGCAGGGTTAGCTCGGTAAACCCTTCCTTGCCCTCGCGGTCGGTCACGTAGATCCCGCTCATCCGGCTGCTGACGAAGGCCACATCCTCCATCTGCAGCAGCCAGATACGGCTGTGGCCGGTACAGGGTATGTATTTCAGCGTCTGCCGGGCGTCATCCAGCAGCGACACATCCTGCAGATTACGCTCCTGGCGCAGACGGGCGAGGGTTTTCTCCAGCCGGGCAGCTTCAATCGGCTTGAGCAGATAGTCAAAGGCGTGCTCCTCAAAGGCTTTCACCGCGTATTCATCAAAGGCGGTGAGAAACACGATATAGGGGCGGTGCTCCGGGTCGAGCATCCCGACCATCTCCAGGCCGCTGATGCGCGGCATCTGGATGTCGAGAAACAACACGTCTGGACGCAGCTTATGGACCGCGCCAATCGCCTCCACCGCGTTGCCGCATTCGCCGACGATCTCGATATCGCGCTGAGTCTCCAGCAAAATACGCAGGTTTTCCCGCGCCAGCGGCTCATCATCGACGATCAATACTCTCAGCATGCATTCTCCTCCAGGGGCAAACGTAGGGTGACACGGGTAAAGCGCTCCGGTTCGCAGGTGACGCTGATGCCGCAGTCGGCGCCAAAACGCGCCCGAAGCCGCCTGTCCACCAGATTCATCCCCAGCCCGCTGGCCTGAGGGTTGGCCCGGTACAGCCCGGCGTTATCTTCGATATCCAGCTGCAGCCAGCGATCGTCCTGGCTGGCACGAATGGTAATTTCGCCGACGCCAAGATGTTGCGATGTGCCATGCTTAATGGCGTTCTCCACGATCGGCTGCAGGGTAAAGGCCGGCAGCTGGTGATGCGCCAGCCCTTCCGGCACCGCCATCTGGATCTGCAGGTTAGCCTGAAAGCGGGCCTTCTCAATCTGCAGGTAGGCGTTAACATGCTCGATCTCATCGGCGAGGGTGACGATTTCTGTCGGCCGCTTCAGGTTCTTGCGAAAGAAGGTCGACAGATACTGCACCAGCTGGCCGGCCTGCTCGCTGTCGCGACGGATCACCGCCTTCAGGGTGTTAAGCGCGTTAAACAGGAAGTGCGGGTTGACCTGGGCATGCAGAAGCTTGATTTCGGATTGCGTCAGCAGCGCCTTCTGCCGCTCGTACTGCCCGGCGAGGATCTGCGCCGACAGCAGCTGGGCAATCCCCTCCCCCAGGGTGCGGTTGATCGAACTGAACAGGCGGTTTTTCGCCTCATACAGTTTGATGGTGCCGATCACCCGCTGGTTCTCGCCGCGCAAGGGGATCACCAGCGTCGACCCCAGCTTACAGTGCGGATGAATCGAGCAGCGGTAGGGCACCTCGTTGCCGTCGGCATACACCACCTCGCCAGTCTCAATCGCCCGTTGCGTATACGAGGAGGAGATAGGTTTGCCCGGCAGGTGATGGTCGTCGCCGATGCCGGTAAACGCCAGCAGCTTGTCGCGGTCGGTGATCGCCACCGCGCCGATATCCAGCTCCTGGATCAGCACCTGGGCCACCTTCATGCTGTTCTCTTCGTTGAACCCCTGACGCAGGATCCCCTCGGTGGACGCCGCCACCTTCAGCGCCGTGGCGGAAAAGGCGGAGGTGTACTTCTCGAACATCGCCCGCTTGTCCAGCAGAATGCGCATAAACAGCGCCGCGCCGACGGTATTGGTCACCATCATCGGCGCGGCAATGCTCTGCACCAGATGCAGGGCGTCCTGGAACGGGCGGGCGATCAGCAGAATAATCATCATCTGCACCAGCTCGGCCACGAAGGTGATCGCCCCGGCGGTCAGCGGGCTAAAGACTTTGTCCGGCCGGCCGCGCTTGACCAGCACGCTGTGCACCAGACCGCCCAGCAGCCCCTCGACGATAGTGGAGACCATGCAGCTTAAGGCGGTCATCCCCCCCAGCGAGTAGCGGTGCAGGCCGCCGGTCAGCCCCACCAGCCCGCCGACCACCGGGCCGCCGAGCAGGCCGCCCATCACGGCGCCGATGGCGCGGGTGTTGGCGATAGAGTCTTCGATATGCAGACCAAAATAGGTCCCCATAATGCAGAAAATGGAGAAGGTGACGTAGCACAGCAGCTTGTGCGGCAGGCGAACGGTGACTTGCATCAGGGGGATAAACAGTCGGGTTTTGCTCATCAACCACGCGATGACCAAAAATACGCACATCTGCTGAAGCAGCAGCAACACCAGATCAAACTCGTACATACCCGCAAACCACACATTCCTGAAAGCGCGTACCTTACACTGCCTGGAGGAGACTTTCTTTGAAGCCCTGCATAAAAATGAAAAATGACGGGCAGGATCACACTTTTTTGCGGCGCCTGACGCAGCGAAAGCGGCAAAAAGCCCGGCGCGGCGCGCTAAACCGCAATTAATGTTTCATTAACACCTGTGCTTCACCGTATAATCCCCCTGTTAACATCAGGAGCCTATTATGAAGCCAGCGAAAATCGCGGTCGTCACTCTCTTCTTACTTATGGCCATCGGCGGGATCAGCGGCGTGATGCTGGCCGGCTATTCCTTTATTGTACGTGGCGGTGTCGGCTGAGCCAGCGGGCCAGGCGCTCAAATGCGCGGTCGACAATAATCGCCGCCAGCGCCACCAGCAGCGCCCCCTGCACGATATAGGCGGTATTAAACCCGCTCAGGCCGATGATGATCGGCGTCCCAAGCGTATTGGCCCCCACCGTCGAGGCTATCGTCGCGGTACCAATATTGACGATGACCGAGGTGCGGATCCCCGCCAGGATCACCGGGGCCGCCAGCGGCAGCTCCACCTTGCACAGACGCTGCCAGCCGGTCATGCCCATCCCTTCTGCCACTTCTGACACGCCCGACGGTATCGACCCCAGACCGGCCAGAGTCCCTTGCAGCACCGGCAGTATGCCATACAGCGCGAGGGCGATCAGCGCCGGCAGCCAGCCAAAGCCCAGCACCGGCACCGCCATCGCCAGCACCGCCACCGGCGGAAAGGTCTGCCCGATAGCGGCGATGGTCTCCACCAGCGGACGAAACGCGCTGCCCGCGGGCCGGGTGACCGCCACCCCTGCCCCCAGCCCGACAGCGGTCGCCGCAAGGCTGGACGCCGCCACCAGCCAGCCGTGATCGACAGTGAGCGCCCAGAAGCTCTCCTGCTGGTAGACCGGCCGCGGCAGTTCCGGAAACAGCCGGCTGAACAGCGGCGCGCTGTAGGGCAGCCCCGCCAGCAGGCCGATAAACAGCGCGCTAAGCCACCACAGCGGCTCACGAAGCGCCTTCATGACTCGCCTCCTGGCGCAGCAGATCGGCAAAATGCAGCGTGCCGCAGGGTTGCCCCTCGGCATCCACCACCGGCAGCGCTTCGCAGCGCCGGGCGACAAACTGCGACAGCGCTTCCCGCAGGGTCATGGTGACGGTCAGCCCCTCGCCCGCCAGCCGCTCGTCGGGACGCAGATAGTCCCGCACCTCGCGCAGCGACAGCAGGCGCACGCCCAGCTCGCTGCGGCCAAAAAAGGTTTGCACAAAGCGATTCTCTGGCCGCATGAGCATCTCAAGCGGCGCCCCCTGCTGGACCACCTCGCCGCCGTCCATCAGCACCAGGTGGTCCGCGAGACGCAGCGCTTCATCAATATCATGGGTCACCAGGACAATCGTCCGCCCCAGCAGGCGATGGATGCGCAGCATCTCCTGCTGCAGCGCCTCACGGGTCACCGGGTCGAGGGCGCCGAAGGGCTCATCCATCAGCAGTACCTCCGGGTCTGCCGCCAGCGCCCGCGCCACCCCGACCCGCTGCTGCTGGCCGCCGGAGAGCTGATGAGGGTAGCGGTCGCGCAGCGTTGCCTCCAGCCCCAGCAGCGCCATCAGCTCGTCGACCCGGTCGGCGATCCTCCCCCGCGGCCATTTTTGCAACTGCGGCACGGTGGCGATATTCTGCGCCACCGTCCAGTGGGGAAACAGGCCGATGGACTGGATGGCATAGCCCATCCGCCGCCGCAGGGTCAGGAGCGGCTGCTGGCGGATGTCTTCGCCGGCAAAGCGAATCATGCCCCGGTCCGGCTCCAGCAGGCGGTTGATCATTTTCAGCGTCGTCGACTTGCCCGAGCCGGAGGTTCCCACCAGCACCGAGAAAGCGCCTTCGCGCAGCTGCAGGGTCAGGTCCTTCACCGCCGGGTGGCCGGCAAACGCTTTGCTGACCCCTTCAAATTCAATCATTGGCCTCTCCTTTCAGCCAGGCGCCCCACAGGGCGAACAGGGCATCCACGACCACCGCCAGGGCAATGGTCGGCACGACCCCGAGCAGCACCAGATCCAGCGCGCTGCTCAGCAGCCCCTGGAACACCAGCGCGCCAAAGCCGCCGGCGCCGATCAGCGCCGCCACCACCGCCATGCCGACGGTTTGCACGCTGACCACCCGCAGGCTGCGCAACAGCACCGGCATCGCCAGCGGGAGCTGTACCTGACGAAAGCGCTGTCCGGCGCTCATGCCCATCGCCGTCGCGCTCTCCAGCGCATCCCGCGGCACCTGCTGCAGGCCGGTCACCACCCCGCGCACCAGCGGCAGCAGCGCATACAACGTCAGGGCGATCAGGGCCGGCGCCACGCCGGTCCCGGAGACGCCCAGCTCGCCCAGCGCCGGGAAATAGCGCGCCAGACCGGCAAGCGGGGCAATCAGCAGGCCGAACAGCGCCACCGACGGGATAGTCTGGATCACATTGAGCACGGTGAAGGCCGGCGCCTGCCAGCGCGGACGCCGCCAGAGCCATACCCCCAGCGGCAGGCCAATGATCAGGCCCGGCAGCAGGGTGCCAAACAGCAGAAGCAGATGCTGGCGCAGGGCGTCGTCAAACACCTCCTGGCGGTTGGCATACTCCTTCAGCAGCGAGAGCTGATCGAGCGCCCCGGCGGCGAGCAGGATGATGGGCAGAAGCCAGACTTGCGCATTGAGCAGCCAGCGCCACAGCGGCCGGACGGTAAGATGACGAATGGCCTCGCTGGCCAGCAGCAGGCAGAGCGCCAGCGACAGCCACAAACCGCTGCCGGGCGAGGTGCGCGCCAGCGGCGAGCCGTGCCGGGAGAGCTCAATCGCCGCCTGGCCGCTGCCCCAGATAAGCAGCGGGAAAAGCAGTTCGGCCAGCAGCAGATGGAGAAGCGGCGCAACCCTGCCCGGCAGCCAGCAGAGCAGGATCCCGGCGAGGGCTGCCGCCAGCTGAACGCCGGCGAGCCAGGGCATCACCTGCCACAGCCCGCGCCCTTCCCCGGAGAGTAAGCGATTCGGCGCGTAAGCGATAAACGGCAGCGCCAGCGTAACCAGCAGCAGGCCTGTCAGCAGCAGGCCGACGCGGTGAGTACAGCGAATGGTCACCGGTGGCTTACTTCAGCAGGCCTTTCTGCTGCAGATAATCTGCCGCCACGCGCTTCGCATCCTGGCCTTCCACCGCGATGCGGGCGTTGAGCTGCTGCAGGGTCTTTTCATCGAGGCTGGCGAAGACCGGCTTCAGCCAGTCGGCGATCTGCGGGTAGGCTTTAAGCACCGCCTCGCGCACCACCGGCGTCGGGGCGTAAATCGGCTGCACGCCCTGCGGGTCGCTCAGCGTCTGTAACCCCAGAGCCGCCACCGGGCCGTCGGTGCCGTAGGCCATCGCCGCGTTGACGCCGGAGGTCTGCTGCGCCGCCGCTTTGATGGTCACCGCCGTATCGCCTCCGGCCAGCGACAGCAGCTGGTTCTGGTTGAGTTTGAAGTCATACGCTTTTTCAAACGCCGGCAGCGCGTCCGGGCGTTCAATAAACTCCGCCGAAGCCGCCAGCTTAAATTCGCCGCCCTGCTGCAGATAGCGGCTGAGGTCGGCCAGCGAGGTGAGATGATTTTTCTCCGCCAGCTCCTGGCGCACGGCGATGGTCCAGGTGTTGTTAGCCGGCGCCGGGGTGAGCCATACCAGCTGATGTTTCTCCTGATCCAGGCGTTTCACCTTCTCATAGCCCTGCCGGGCATTCTTCCATGCCGGGTCGTTTTCATCTTTAAAGAAGAAAGCGCCATTGCCGGTATACTCCGGGTAGATATCCAGCTCGCCGGCGACAATCGCCCCGCGCACCACCGGCGTGGTGCCGAGCTGGATTTTATTAATCGTTTTGACGCCGTGGTTTTCCAGCACCTGCTGGATCATATTGCCCAGCAGCGCCCCTTCGGTATCAATTTTCGAGCCGACCTTCACCGGCTCCGCCGCCTGCAGCGGCACACTTATCAGGGCGGCCAGCGCCAGCGCGCCGGACCATTTCGTCGCCATCTTCATCCCGCTTCCCTCAGTTCTTTTGCGCTTCGCTTACAGAAGCTTAAGAGAAAAGCGTAGTCCATTTGCCAGCGATACGAAAAAGAAAAGGCCGATTAATCGGCCTTTAACGTGTGACGCTGGGCTTAAGGGCTCTGCCTTACAACAGCTCAAACTCGCTCTGCTTCACGCGGGCGGAGTCCACGCCGATAAAGACATTGAATTTGCCCGGCTCAGCGACGTATTTCATCTGCTGGTTCCAGAACTTCAGCCCGTCGACGTCGATCGGGAAGCTGACGGTTTGCGTTTCACCCGGCTTGAGGGTGACCTTTTTAAAGCCGCGCAGCATTTTCACCGGCCGGCTCATGGAGGCGGTGACGTCCTGCAGATACAGCTGAATGACCGTCGCCCCTTCGCGTTTGCCGGTGTTGGTCACCTGCACGCTGGCGGTCACGCTGCCGTCGCGCGGCAGGGTGGCCGACGACATGGTGACATCGGAGACGCTAAAGGTGGTGTAGCTCAGGCCGTAGCCAAACGGGTACAGCGGGCCGTTGGCCTCATCGAAGTAACGCGAGGTGTACTTGTTCGGCTTCTCCGGATTATACGGCCGACCGGTATTCAGATGGCTGTAGTAGGTTGGGATCTGCCCCACCGAGCGCGGGAAGGACATCGGCAGCTTGCCCGACGGGTTATAGTCGCCAAACAGCACGTCGGCGATGGCATGCCCGCCTTCGGTGCCGGCAAACCAGGTCTCCAGCAGCGCATCGGCTTGCTGATCCTCTTTCACCAGCGCCAGCGGACGGCCGTTCATCAGCACCAGCACCAGCGGTTTGCCGGTGGCTTTGAGAGCGGCAATCAGATTGCGCTGGCTCTGCGGCAGGGTGATGTCGGTCCGGCTGGAGGCCTCATGGGCCATCCCCTGCGCCTCGCCCACTACGGCGACCACCACGTCGGATTGCTTCGCCGCCGCGACGGCTTCGTCGATCATTTCCTGCGGCGAGCGCGGGTCAACCTGCACTGCTTTCTCATACAGATTGAGGAAATCGACAATGCCTTTGTCGTCGGTAACGTTCGCCCCTTTGGCGTAAATCACTTTGCCGTTATCGCCCAGCGCTTCTTTGATGCCGGTCAGGACGGTCACCGACTGATCGGCCACGCCCGCCGCCGACCAGCTGCCCATCATGTCGCGTTTGCTGTCCGCCAGCGCGCCCACCACCGCGATAGTGCCGGATTTTTTCAGCGGCAGCGTATCGAGACGGTTTTTCAGCAGCACCAGGCTCTCGCGGGCCACTTCGCGCGCCTCTTTACGATGCAGACGGCTTTCCGCGTTGGTGTCCTGCGGGTCAGAATCTTTTGGTCCCAGGTGGCTGTACGGATCGTTGAACAGCCCCATGTCATATTTGACGTTGAGCACGTGACGGGTGGCGTCATCCAGCTCAGCCATGGTCACCTTGCCGGATTTCACCAGCCCCGGCAGGTATTTGCTGTAATACTCGTCGCTCATGCTCATGTTGATGCCGGACTTCAGCGCCACGCGCACCGCGTCTTCCGGGTCGGAGGCCACGCCGTGCTTGATCAGCTCTTTGATGGCGCCGTGGTCGGAAACCGTGATGCCTTTAAAGCCCCACTGGTCGCGCAGGACATCTTTCAGCAGCCAGGAATCGGCGGTCGCCGGGGTGCCGTTCAGCGAATTCAGGGCCACCATCACCGCGCCGCTGCCGGCATCGAGTCCGGCTTTATACGGCGGCATATAGTCGTTGAACAGACGCTGCGGGCTCATGTCGACCGTGTTGTACTCTTTCCCGCCCTCCACCGCGCCGTAGGCGGCGAAGTGCTTGACGCTGGTCATCACCGAATAGCGGTCAGCCGGGCTCTTGCCCTGCATCGACGCCACCATCGCCTGGCCCATCATCGTGGTCAGATACGTGTCTTCCCCGAAGCCTTCGGAAGCGCGTCCCCAGCGCGGGTCGCGGGAGACGTCGACCATCGGCGCCCAGGTCATGTTCAGCCCGTCATCGGCGGCTTCATAAGCTGACACGCGGCCCACGGTTTTCACCGCGTCGAGGTTAAACGACGAGGCCAGACCGAGGCTTATCGGGAAGACAGTGCGCTGGCCGTGCAGCACATCGTAGGCAAAGAACAGCGGGATCTTCAGGCGGCTAAGCTGCATCACCTGATCCTGCATGACGCGGATATCCGGACGGGTGACGGTGTTAAAAATCGCTCCCACCTGGCCCGCTTTGATCATCTCGCGGATCGCTTCTTTCGGGTTATCCGGGCCGACGCTTATCAGACGCAGCTGGCCGATTTTCTCGTCCACGGTCATTTTTTTCAGCAGGTCGGTAACAAAGGCATCCCGCGCCTGCGGGGTCAGGGGGTGGTTACCAAACAGTTCATCCGCCAGCGCGGGTTGCAGCGCCAGACTCACGGCGACGCCTACAGTGCAGAGCCATTTCATTATTATCTCGCTTTTTCTCAGACGGGGACTTGGTAAAACATAATAAAAACCGCAGTTTGCCATATATATAAACAACGCGCCCGCAGAATGCTAAGGTTCTTCTCTGATTTTTGCGAAACATTCATGCATCAAATTGTCATACAAAGCGCTATGCTTATCCTCGATATTTCGCGCACCACCACAAGGAGTGGAACATGTCATCTGCACCCACTAACACCCATAAAACGTTTCTGGCTGACCTGGCGCGCCTGGTTGGCCCTGCGCATCTGCTGACCGACCCGGCAAAAACCCAGCGCTACCGCAAAGGCTTCCGCTCCGGCCAGGGCGAAGCGCTGGCGGTTGTCTTTCCCGGCACCCTGCTGGAACTCTGGCGCGTGCTCAACGCCTGCGTCGACGCCGATAAAATCATTTTGATGCAGGCGGCCAACACCGGCCTGACCGAAGGGTCCACCCCCAACGGCAATGATTACGATCGCGAGATCGTGATTATCAGCACCCTGCGCCTGGATAAGCTGCATCTGCTGGACAAAGGCGAGCAGGTGCTGGCCTGGCCCGGCACCACTCTCTATTCACTGGAAAAAGCGCTGAAACCGCTGGGGCGCGAGCCGCACTCGGTGATCGGCTCATCGTGCATCGGCGCGTCGGTGATCGGCGGGATCTGCAACAATTCCGGCGGCTCCCTGGTGCAGCGCGGGCCAGCCTATACCGAGATGTCGCTGTTCGCGCAGATTGACGCCGACGGTAAGCTGAAGCTGGTCAACCATCTGGGCATCGATCTCGGCAGTACGCCGGAGCAGATCCTCAGCCGACTCGACGACGAGCGGATCAGCGATAGCGATGTGCTGCATGATGGCCGCCACGCCCACGATCACGACTATGTTACCCGCGTGCGCGATGTCGATGCCGACACCCCGGCGCGCTACAACGCCGACCCGGACCGCCTGTTCGAATCCTCCGGCTGCGCCGGTAAACTGGCGGTTTTCGCCGCGCGTCTCGATACCTTCCCGGCGGAGAAGCGCCAGCAGGTGTTTTACATTGGCACCAATCAGCCGCAGGTATTGACCGAGATCCGCCGCCATATCCTCGCCGAGTTCCAGCATCTGCCGGTGGCCGGGGAATATATGCACCGCGATATTTACGATATCGCCGAGAAGTATGGCAAAGACACCTTCCTGATGATCGACAAGCTCGGCACCGACAAAATGCCGTTCTTCTTCACCATGAAGGGGCGCACCGACGCGATGCTGGAGAAAGTGTCGCTGTTTAAGCCGCACTTTACCGACCGCTTTATGCAGAAGCTCGGCCACGTCTTCCCGGCGCATTTACCGGAGCGGATGAAAACCTGGCGCGACAAATATGAACACCATCTGCTGCTGAAGATGGCCGGCGACGGCATCGAAGAAGCGCAGCGCTGGCTGACGGCGTACTTCCAACAGGCCGAGGGGGAGTTCTTCGCCTGCACGCCGGAGGAAGGCAGCAAAGCGTTCCTCCATCGCTTTGCCGCCGCGGGCGCGGCGATCCGCTATCAGGCTGTGCATGCTGACGAGGTGGAAGATATTCTGGCGCTGGATATCGCCCTGCGCCGCAACGATACCGAGTGGTTCGAACATCTGCCGCCGGAAATCGACAGCCAGCTGGTGCATAAGCTCTACTATGGCCACTTTATGTGCCATGTATTCCATCAGGATTACATCGTCAAGAAAGGGGTCGACGCCCATGCGCTGAAGGAGCAGATGTTGGCGTTGCTGAAAGCCCGCGGCGCCCAGTACCCGGCGGAGCATAACGTGGGTCATCTGTATGAAGCGCCGGAGAGCCTGCAGCAGTTCTATCGCCAGAACGATCCGACCAACAGCATGAACCCGGGGATCGGCAAAACCAGCAAGCAGAAATACTGGGGTGAAGCGGCCCCGGCGCCAGTCTCCCCGACAGATCCGCAATAATCGGCGGCAGGACTATTCAGCCTGGCGCTTCTGTATTACGCTGCACGCCGGAGAATGTCTCTCCGGCAGATTCAGGAGCGCCGCCATGCCTGCAGAGGCCCCGTTACTCGACAGTGATTTAGAAATTCGTGAAGCGCTGCCCGACGATGCCCACGCCATCGCCGCGCTGTATGTCTGGCACGTGCTCAATGGCCGCGCCTCCTTCGAAGAGATCCCCCCCACCGTTGACGAAATGCGTAAACGGATCCAGACCGTGCGCGATAACGGGTTGCCCTGGCTGGTAGCGCTGTGGCGCGGGGCTATCGTCGGCTACTGCTACGCCACTTTCTATCGCCCGCGCCCGGCCTATCGCTACACCCTCGAAGAATCGATCTACGTGGAATCCGGAATGGGCGGGCGCGGCATCGGCAGCGCGCTGCTGTCGCGGCTGATCGCCGAATGCGAGAAAGGCCCATGGCGGCAGATGCTGGCGATCATCGGCGATGGCCATAACAATGCCGGCTCGCTGGCGATCCATAAAAAGTTCGGTTTTACCGTGGCAGGTCAGCTGCGCAGCGTCGGCTATAAGATGGGCGACTGGCGGGATACGTTGATTATGCAGCGCGCGCTGGGTGACGGCGACTGGACGCTGCCGGAGTAATATTCGGCGTCACATCCCGCGGCTCGCGGTATAAACCTCCCAGCCCGATCGCCCGGCGGCGCTGCGCTTGCCGGGCCTACAGGCCATGATAACCCTTTGATATAAATGCATCTTTAGCCCGAATAAGGCGCAATGCGCCGTTATCCGGGGCATATGCAGATTAATCGTTCTGCGCGGTCTGGGCGCCGCCTTTCAGCATCGTCTCCGCCATCTGCGCTTCGCGCTGCTTTTTATAGCTCAGCGCCGAAGCCGGGACCGGCATCACCTTCCCCGTCTCGATCCACGTCCGCAAACGGCTGGCGTCGGCGAAGTGGGTATATTTGCCGAAGGCATCCATCACCACCAGCGCCACCGGACGTTGGTTAATCACCGTGCGCATAATCAGGCAGTGGCCGGCAGCGTTGGTGAAGCCGGTTTTGGTCAGCTGGATGTTCCAGTTGTCGCGATACACCAGATGGTTAGTGTTGCGGAACGGCAGGCTGTAGGCCGGATGGGCAAAGGTGGCGGTCTCTTCTTTGGTGGTGCTCAGCTGGCCAATCAGCGGGTACTGCTCGCTGGCGATCAGCAGTTTGGTCAGATCGCGGGCGGTGGAGACGTTATGCACCGACAGACCGGTGGGCTCCACATAGCGGGTATGGGTCATACCCAGCGCCTGCGCTTTGGCGTTCATCGCGCGAATAAAGGCGTCGTAGCCGCCCGGATAGTGATGCGCCAGGCTGGCGGCCGCGCGGTTCTCGGAAGACATCAGCGCCAGCAGCAACATATCGCGGCGGCTGATCTGGCTATTGAGACGCACGCGGGAGTAAATCCCCTTCATTTCCGGAGTATGGCTGATATCCACCGTCAGCATTTCGTCCAGCGGCAGATGGGCATCGAGTACCACCATGGCGGTCATCACCTTGGTAATCGACGCCATCGGGCGCACCAGATCCGGCTGGCTGGCGTAGATGATTTTTTTAGTGGCCAGATCGACGATCATGGCGCTGCCGGAAGCGATGTCCGGCTGCGAGGCGGTTACCGCCGTCGGGGTTTTTGCTAACGCCTGGGGCGCAAAAGGCACAGCCAGCAGCAAGGTCAGGCTGAGCAAAGAGACTCGGAATTTCGGCATCATGGGCATTCTGAAAAGTATTTTTGCACGTTATGGAACGTACGCCGCGAGGTTAAGTGGGCAACTTCGCTGGCAAACGCCATCATACCGCGCCGTAAGGCCCTGTGCCTAATAAGAATCGTGAAGAAATGCTGCATTGCCGACATAAAATACATATTTGCCGGCAATGCATATTGACCCGTTTCGTCCGATCAGAACAGTCGGTAGCCATACCCCCATAGCACCACGGTGATCGCCAGCAGTACTTCCAGCACCAGCACCCCGATGGCCAGGGTCGAGCTGGCGAAACTGAGCCCCTCTTCCCGGTTAATGCTCAGGAAGGTCGGGATCCCGAGATAGAGCAGATAACCGGTATAGAACAGGGCAACGGTACCGATCAGCGCGCACAGCCAGACCAGCGGATAGAGCGCCACAATCCCGCTCAGGAACAGCGGCGTGGCCACATAGCCGGCAAAGACCATGCAGCGTTTCAGGGAAGGCTGCTGCGGATATTGCCTGGCCATCCACCAGATAACCCGCCCCATGATCGCCACCCCGGCCAGCATCACGGCATAAAACAGGACAGCCAGCGCCAGCCCGGTCCACATCGACAGTTTAATAACGGTGCCGTCGCCGAAGTTCCAGCCCAGCTGCGTGGTGCCGATAAAGGCGCAAACCACCGGAACCGCCGCCATCAACAGCACATGGTGCGTATAGTGATGAGAAATGGTTTCATTCTCGCTCTTTATCACGCTCATCTCCCGGTTGGGATGAGCGAAGAGCCCCCAGACATGGTTCATAGCGTCCCCCTTGTCACGGCTTCGTACTGCACTGATCCAAGTATAATTCACCCTGTAGATTATTTTGTGTACAGCACAAAAAATCTGCGTCGACGCGTTTTGGCCTGCAGGGTGTATGATTAACAGGTGATGAGGTAAGGAGATAAGCTGTTTATGGATATCAATCACCTGATTTCCCAGTATGGCTACGCGGCGCTGATCGTCGGCAGCATGGCGGAAGGTGAGACCATTACCCTGCTGGGCGGCGTCGCGGCGCATCAGGGGCTACTGAAGTTTCCCCTGGTGGTGATCGCTGTCGCCCTCGGCGGGATGATTGGCGATCAGTTGCTCTATCTGCTTGGTCGCCGCTTCGGCGGGCGCATTCTGCGCCGTTTCGCCAGCCAGAAGGCGCGGATCAGGAAAGCCCAGCGCATGATCCAGCACCGGCCGTGGCTGTTTGTCATCGGCACCCGCTTTATGTACGGCTTCCGGGTGATCGGCCCCCTGCTGATCGGCGCCAGCCGCCTGCCGCCGCGCATTTTCCTGCCGCTGAATATTGCCGGGGCGCTGGTGTGGGCTCTGCTGTTTACCACCATAGGCTATCTTGGCGGCGAGGTGGTTGGCCCGTGGCTGCACCACCTCGACGCCCATCTGAAGCACTGGATCTGGCTGATCCTCGCGATGGTGGTGGTCGTGGCCGCCCACTGGTGGTTCAGGCGGCGCGAAGGGAAGAAGAAAGACTGAGCGGCGCGCCCGCTGACGCGCCGGGGGGCCGGTTACTTCACCGCCTGGTGGTAGCCGCCGCCGAGGGCCGAGGTCAGCTGAATGCTGGCGTCAATCCACTGGCCGTGCAGGCGCAAGGCGGTGATACGCTCCTGCAGCGCCGGGAGCTTCGCCATACTGACCCGGGAGCCGGGCAAGATCCCCGCCGCCATTCGGGCCTGCGCCAGGTCCACTACCCGCTGGGCGTCTTTTTCAACCTGCTGCTGCTGTTGGCTCTTGGCCATCAGCGTCTCGACCTGGCTGGCGGTTTTCGCCACCTGGTTGACGGCGTCCACCACCGCTTTGTTGTACTGGGCGATGGACAGGCTGTTCTGCGCGCTGGCGATATCCAGATTGGCATTGAGGCGACCGCTGTCGAAGATCGGCAGCGTCAGTCCGGCGGTGACGCCCATCTGCTGCGCCGAATGGCGGAAAAGATCGCTTAAGTGCAGGGCATCCTGCTGCAGGAACGCCATCAGATTGATGTCCGGGTAAAACGCCGCCTTCGCCGCGTCCACCTCGCTCAGCGACGCCTCAATATACCAGTGAGCGACCTGCAGATCCGGGCGACGCGCCAGCAGCTCATAGCCAAGGGTGTCCGGCAGCTGCGCGCTGACCGTCGGCAGGCTGGCGGGTTTGAGGTTTAGCGACTGGCTCTGGCTGTTGGTCAGGGCCATCAGCCGCGCTTCAATCTCTTTCATCGTGCCCGCCACGTCCGCTAGCTGCTGGTCGGTTTTGCTGACGTTAATATCGTTTTCCGCCCCTTCGGCGGAGTTGGTGATCCCGCGCTGATACAGGGCCTTGTCGACCGTCACGATATTATTTTGCTCGTTTTTCACCTGCTGCAGCACCGCTTTGATCGCCGCTTCCGTCTGCCACTGCCAGTACAGGCGCGCCACGCTGCCGGAGAGCAGCTCCCGGGTCTGAGCCTGCTCGGCCACCTGGGCTTTCAGCTCGCCGATGCGGGCTTTCACCAGCGCACGGTTTTTGCCCCACAGATCGAGATCCCAGCCGGCGGTCAGGCCGAAGGTACCGTTGGTGTACCACGGGCCGGTATTGCCGTCGGTGTCGGTGGCGAACGGCCCCATCAGACCTTCGGCCGACATGCGTTGACGTTCGATGTCAGCGGAGAAATCCATCTCCGGGCCAAGATTCGCCTGCGACATTCTGGCCTGCGCTTCGGCAAGCCTGATGCGCTGTTCGGCAATCTGCATATCCGGCGCGTTGGCGAGCGCGCGCTGAATCAAATTATCCAGTTGGGCATCGTGGTAGTCTTTCCACCAGTCGGTCTGCGGCCAGCCGTTTTTGACGGCGGCGGGAAGATCCATGGCAACGTGGGAAGCCGGAATTTGCTGCTGCGGCGGACGAGCAACCTCATGGGAAGGCGCGCAGCCTACCAGCGCGATGGCCAGGGGCAAGGCCGCCAGCGCGCTATTATTTAATCTCAATTTCATTAGACAGGTCAGATAATATAATCAGGTGAGTGATCATAAGTTAATTGAATTAAACGCGTTTAGTAAAGCGTGTGACTAAATTATTAGTTTGCTAAAAATAAACAAACTTATCAATTCAAGGGATGAATATGAGCCAGAATATTTATGACGATCCGCACTTCTTCGCCGGCTATGCAACCCTCGATCGTTCGGTGAAAGGGCTGGATGGCGCACCGGAGTGGCCATCGCTACAGGCAATGCTGCCGCCGCTAGCCGGTTTGCGGGTGGTGGATCTCGGCTGCGGCTACGGCTGGTTTTGCCGCTGGGCGCAGCAGCAGGGAGCCAGCCAGATAATGGGGTTTGATATCTCCCGGCGTATGCTGGCGCAGGCACGGGAAATGACCCGCGGGGATGAGATTGACTACCGCTGCGCCGATCTGCAAACCCTGACGCTGCCCGCCAACAGCTGCGATCTGATCTACAGCTCGCTGGCCCTGCATTATTTACCCGACATCGCCCCGCTCTTCTCCACCCTGCAGCAGGCGCTGGTCCCTGGCGGTATACTGGTCTTTTCTGCCGAACATCCCATCTATACCGCGCCGCTGCAGCAGGGATGGCAGGTGAATGAACAGGGGCAAAAGAGCTGGCCGGTCAGCCACTATCAGCAGGAGGGGGAGCGCGTCAGCAACTGGTTTGCCGAGGGCGTCATTAAACAGCACCGCAAACTCTCGAGCTGGATAAACGCGCTTATCGCCGCCGGTTTTGTGCTGGAGCAGCTGGATGAGTGGGGACCAGGCGCCGAACAGATTGCTCAACAGCCCGCCCTGGAGGAAGAGAAAGAGCGGCCGATGATCTTTTTACTGCGCGCGCGTAAACCGGCTTAATCCCCCGCCCGACGATGGCCGGGCGGAGAAGCGTTACGCTTTCAGGCTGGCGCCGCGGCTGGCAATCACTTCTTTATACCAGTCAAAGCTCTTCTTCTTACTGCGCGCCAGGGTGCCGGTGCCGTCATCATGGCGGTCGACATAGATAAAGCCGTAGCGCTTCGACAGCTCCGCCTTCGAGGCGCTCACCAGGTCAATCGGTCCCCAGCTGGTAAAGCCCATCAGCTCAACGCCATCGTCAATGGCCTCCCGCGCCTGCACCAGATGGTCGTTCAGGTAGCTGATGCGGTAGTCATCGTTAATGCTGCCGTCGGCTTCCACCTTATCTTTGGCGCCCAGACCGTTTTCCACGATAAACAGCGGCTTCTGATAGCGATCCCACAACACGTTCAGCAGCGTACGCAGGCCCAGGGGGTCTATCTGCCAGCCCCACTCCGAGCTCGCCAGGTGCGGGTTCGGCACCATGCTGAGAATATTGCCGCGCGCCTGCTGGTTCAGCGCCTCATCGGCGGTGACGCACCCGGTCATGTAGTAGCTGAAGGAGATAAAATCGACGGTGGTTTTCAGCGTGTCGCGATCGGCCTCGGTGATGTCGAGCGTGATGCCGTTGTCGCGGAAAAAGCGCTGCATATAGCCCGGGTACGCCCCGCGCGCCTGCACGTCGCCGAAGAACTGCCAGCTGCGGTTCTCCTGCAGCGTCTCGAACACATCTTCCGGTTTGCAGCTCAGGGGATACATCAGTCCGCCGAGCAGCATATTGCCGATTTTGCCCTCGGGCACCAGCTCGTGACAGGCTTTGACCGCCAGGGCGCTGGCCACCAGCTGGTGGTGAATGGCCTGATACACCTCGCCTTTGCTGCTGCCGGCCGGCAGGCCGACGCCGGTCATCGGGGCATGCAGCGACATATTGATTTCGTTAAAGGTCAGCCACAGTTTGACCCTGTTTTTATAACGGCTGAACACCGTCCGGGCGTAGCGCTCAAAGAAGCCAATCACCTCCCGGCTACCCCAGCCGCCGTAGTTTTTCACCAGCGCCCACGGCATTTCATAATGCGACAGAGTCACCAGCGGGGTGATGTTGTGCTTCGCCATCTCGTCGAACAACTTGTCGTAGAAGGCAAGGCCGGCTTCGTTCGGCTCGGCGTCATCGCCGTTGGGGTAGATACGGGTCCAGGCGATGGACACCCGCAGGCAGTTAAAGCCCATCTCGGCAAACAGGGCAATATCTTCCGGGTAACGATGGTAAAAATCGATCGCCACATCCTTAATCCCGCTGTCGCCGGGTACGCGCTCGACCACTTCGCCGAAGACGCCGTGCGGCTGCACATCAGAGGTGGATAACCCTTTGCCATCTTCCAGGTAAGCCCCTTCCACCTGATTCGCCGCGGTCGCGCCGCCCCATAAAAAATCTGCCGGGAATGTTTTCATCTCTCTCTCCTGTGATTAATGGCTGACTGACAACAGCGGCTGACCGGCTTCGACGGCGCTGGGCGCCACCGTGTCGATCTCACGATAGTCTTCGCTGTTGCTGATAATAATCGGGGTCGCCAGGTCGTAACCGGCGTCCAGAATCGCCTGACGATCGAACTCAATCAGCAGATCGCCGGCCTGTACTCTGTCGCCCTCTTTCACATGCGCGGTAAACGGCACGCCGTCGAGTTTGACCGTGTCGATGCCGACGTGGATCAGCAGCTCAATACCGCTGTCGCTCTGCAGGCCGATGGCGTGTTTGGTCTGAAACAGAGAGGCCACTTCGCCCGTGAACGGGGCGATGACTTTGCCCACCGCCGGGATAATGGCGACCCCATTCCCCAGCAGGCCGCTGGCGAAGGTGCTGTCCGGCACCTGATCGAGGGCGATGACGCTGCCGCTCATCGGCGCCAGAATGTCGTTTGCCGAGACCGGCGCTACCGCCACGGCGCCCGGCGCGGCGCTGGCGCGCGGCAGGCCGGCGAAGAAAGTTAAACCACAGGAGATAATCAACGCCGCGAAGATGCCCACTACGCCGCCCCAAACGGTGCTATCAAGCCCTTGGGGCGGGATCATTTGCGCCACGGTAAAAATGTTCCCGAAGCCGAATGAATAGACGTTAGCGTTACTGAAACCCACAATAGCGCCGCCGATGGCGC
Organism: Klebsiella sp. M041; assembly: GCF_059759695.1. NCBI lineage: Bacteria > Pseudomonadati > Pseudomonadota > Gammaproteobacteria > Enterobacterales > Enterobacteriaceae > Klebsiella > Klebsiella sp. M041. The sequence goes on along the minus strand of NZ_JCAXWU010000001.1, from coordinate 356,893 downwards.
CCGCCACGCAGCCGAAGATAAACGGCCGACGCAGCGGCAATGTTAAGCCATAGATAGCGGGCTCGGTAATGCCGAAGATGCCCGCTGAAAACGCCGAACCGGCCAGCACTTTCTGACGGGCATCGCGGGTTTTCAGCAAAATACCCAGCACCGCGCCGACCTGCCCCATAACGGCCGGCAGCAGCATGGGCAGCATGGAATCATGGCCAAGCACCGTCAGATTGTTAATCATCAGCGGAATCAGTCCCCAATGCAGGCCGAAGATCACACAAACCTGCCACAGCGCGCCCATCGCAGCTCCCGCCAGCCACGGCGCCACCGCGTAGATAATCTGATACCCCTGGGCCAACAGATGACTGAGCCAGGTCGCCAGAGGGCCAATCAGCAGAAACGTCAGCGGAACCACAACGGCGAGACAAATCGCCGGCGTAAAAAAGTTTTTCATCGATGACGGCAGCAGCGCGTTGCTCTTGCGCTCCAGCCAGCAGCAGACCCATGAGGCGAGAATAATCGGGATCACCGATGAGCTGTAATTAATAAAGGTTACCGGGATGCCGAGAAAGTGCTCCACCGCCGCGCCCGGCGCCTGGCTGGCCTCAAAGGCCTGAATCATCAGCGGGTGGGTTAACGCCCCGCCGATCACCATCGAGACAAACGGGTTACCGCCAAATTTTTTACCGGCGGTGTAGCCGAGAAACAGCGGGAAGAAAAAGAACAGCGCGTCGCTGGCGGCAAACCAGATTTTATAGGTTCCCTGTTGCGGGGTTAGCCAACCGCAGACGACCGCCAGCGCCAGCATCCCTTTCAGGATACCAGAGGCCGCCAGCACGCCGATAAACGGCGTGAAAATTCCCGACACGACATCGATGATCTGCCCCAGCAGCGACCCTTTTTCAACGCTTTCCGCCACCGGCTCGCTGTCGTCGCTTAACCCTGCCTCCTGACGCACCGCCAGCCAGACGTCGTGGACATGGTTGCCAATCACCACCTGAAACTGGCCGCCGCTCTCCACCACCATAATGACGCCCGGGTTGGCCTTCAGCCCTTCGGCATCGGCTTTGCCGTTATCTTTCAGCTTAAAACGCAGACGTGTCGCACAGTGAACCAGACTCACAATGTTCTCTTTGCCGCCGACGCGGCGGAGAATATCCTGCGCGAGTGCTTTATATTCCATGCTCTTTTCCTTACTGCCGCTGCCCGCAGACAACCGGCGACTGAGTAGTAAAAATAAAAAAAACCCGAGAACCACGCCGGTAGGCGTCGCGCTCAGGTTTTGCCTGCATCATGCAGTAACAATCCAGTTTTGTCGGGAGACTTAGCGTCCCTCTTTTCTTACCCGTTCAATATGAATGGCAAGAAACATAATTTCTTCGGTGGTCAGCGCCCGCTGATACTGCTTTTGCAGATGCGTCGCCACCGTTTCCGCGCACTTCCACGCTTTGGCGTAGTTGTCTTTCACCGCGCTGTGCAGCGAGACGTCGTCATCTTCCACCACCGTGCGGGTCAGCATCCGCTGGGCGAAAAACTTCAGGTGGGTGACGAAACGCTGATAGCTCAGCGACTCCTCGTCGTAGTTCAGCTGCAGCTGATACTTCACCAGCTGCAGGATCTCCTGCATCACCCGGGTCACGTGCATGACCTCCGGCATTTCGCTGTTGAGCTGCGCCGTCACCAGATGGAGGGCGATAAATCCGGCTTCATCCTCCGCCAGCGCCACGCCGAGCCGTTTGCCAATAATGGCCCTTGCCTCCTGGCCCAGCGCGAACTCCTTCGGATAGAGCCGCTTGATCTCCCACAGCAGCACGTTACGCAGTGCGATACCCTTTTTCTGCCGCTCGATAGCAAAGTGACAGTGATCCGTTAACGTGATGTACAAACTTTCCTGTAACTTGCCCAACCGCCCGCGCGCCAGGTCGATAATGCGATCGCAGGTGGTCATCACTTCTAACGGAATCTGACTGAGCAGTTCACCTAAGCGGCCGACCAGTTCATCGCTTTGTAAGGCGAAGACTTTTTCAATTTTGCTGTCGTCCAGCGCGTCGCCCGGGCGTTTCTGAAAGGCCAGCCCTCGCCCCATCACCACCTGTTCGCGCTGGTGTTCGTCAAGAACCACCACCACATTGTTATTGAGTACTTTGGCGATTTGCATATTGACCCCAGAAACAAAAAAACCTGACCCCCGACTAAACGCCAGGTAATCAGGTTTTGCCTGCCGCAGCAGTTGCAATCCAACGCCAGCACTGTAACAACTTCTGCTGCGTGCTCAACCTGACAAGTGAAAAAACGTGATTAAGATCGCGACTATCAGAAGGTGACGACGGTTTTCCACTCCACCACCCACGCGTCCTGGGTCTGCGCAACGCCGCCCGGACGGTGCCAGTACTGCAGGCCCGGCTGCAGCTCCAGCCAGGAGACCGGGCGGAAGCGATAATAGAGTTCGCCGTTCAGCGAGTGGCCGGCCACCGGCTGCCAGGCCGGATCGTTATAGTCGGCGGCGCCGCTGAGCTGGTTCATATAGCGCTGATTGCGCGCGTAGTGGCTGCTCATGTCGATCCGCGTCAGGCCGAAGCCGATCCAGTCCTCCGGACGGGCGTCAAACAGCCCGCGGTAACGCATCGAGGCGGCGACGGCGGAGTGGATATAGTTGCTGCGCTGGTCGCTGAGGCTGCCGCTCAGCGAGACGCTCATTCCCCGCAGCGGATCGTCGGCGTGGCGGGTAATCTGCTGGTTCAGGCCGGCGTACATAAACCAGGTGCTGTCGTGCTCGGCGTAGCCCTGCGGGTCCGTCGCCCCGGCGCCGCCGGATTTGCCGCTGTAGAGGTCGCTTTGCGGCGCGTTAGTCCAGACCACGCCGAGGTTATAGGCCCCCGGCAGGCCATTCATCAGCGGACGGGTTTCGATCTCCAGCGGCAGTAAAATGCCTTTGCTGCCCTTCGTCGACCAGCTCCAGGCATGGCTGCGCGCGGTAGCCTGCGGGTTTTGCTCCATCACCCCGCCTTTGAGGGTCACCGTCGGCGTCAGCTTGTACTCCAGGGTGGTGCCCCAGGTGTGGATGTTCCAGTTATTCCAGGTCAGCGAGTTGGCCGATTTGCCGCCGCACTGGGTCAGCAACTGGAAATCGCAGGGAATGATCTGGTCGAAGGTTTGCACCTTGTTCATCATGCCGATGCGCCAGGTCAGGCGACGGTCGTCAAAGCTGCGGGCGAAGGTCAGCCAGCCGAGGCGGGTGATCGACCCGCCGCCCCAGCTCTCCTGCGACAGATCGTTGAAGCTGACCCGCGGATCCTGCAGCCGTTTCGTGGTGAGGTTATCATCGTGGTTGCGGTTGACGATGTTGCCCTCGAGACGGGCGTCCGGTATGCCGGTCCAGCGCTCCAGATCCTGGGTAAAGGTCAACGACACCTGGTCAATATAGGCCAGATGTTTATCATGGTTATAGCCGCCGCCGGCGTTGTAGGCCATCTCGTTAAGATAGCCAAGATTATAATGAAAGCCGTTCTCTTCAAGGATGGGACGAATACCCAGCATATCGCCCAGCAGCCCTGGCTGTCCGGCTTCAAACCCCAGCACGCTGCCGTTCCACGCCGGGGTTTGCGCCGCGTTCACGGCGGGCGCCATAGTCGCCAGCGCCGCGCCGATAAAAAGCTGATTTATTTTTTTGTTATACATTGTGATCTCCACCGTGACTGAATAAAAACAAAGGGGATCCCCAGGCTATTTATTTACCTGTTTTCTTTTTTAAAAAATGAATGGCAAGGGGCGTCCTTCGGTAATAAAACCGCGACCGTGCCAGAGAAAAGATGAATTACAACCTCTTGTTTTACGTCATCATTTATCCACCGTTAAATTTTGGCCAAAAAAAAACCTAAGCACTTGCCGCCACGAATGACGGAAGTGCTTAGGTTTTGCCTGCGTTCAGTAGCAATCCTGAATTGATTGACCGCACAGTATCACTTTATTTCACTCATGCCTATCATCAATAGGGAGGCAAGTAATAATATGTGAAGCGAATAACAATATGGCGCTTAATAGCGGGCGATCGCCGCCGCTATTTCAGCAGAGGTTTGCAGGGCGCGAATTTCATTAAACAGCGTCAGCGCCTCGGTATATTCCTTGCGTAAATAGCCCAGCCACTGCTTAATTCTCGCCACATGATACAGGCCGGTATCGCCCTGCTTTTCCAGACGGGTATATTTTTGCAACAGCTGAACCACCTGCGGCCACGGCATGCGCGGTTCGTTGTATTTGATCACCCGGCTGAGGTTCGGTACGTTGAGCGCCCCGCGGCCAATCATCACCGAATCGCAGCCGGTGACGGTCATACAGTCCTGAGCGCTTTGCCAGTCCCAGATTTCGCCGTTGGCGACTACCGGAATGGTCAGGCGCTGGCGGATCTCGCCGATGGCCTGCCAGTTGATGCGCTCCGCTTTGTAGCCATCCTCTTTGGTGCGGCCGTGGACCACCAGCTCGCTGGCCCCCGCCTGCTGCACCGCGTCGGCGATTTCAAAGCGCCGTTCGCCACTGTCCCAGCCGAGACGAACTTTCACCGTCACCGGCAGATGTCCGGGCACTGCCTCGCGCATCGCCTTCGCGCCGCGATAGATAAGCTCCGGATCTTTCAGCAGCGTCGCCCCGCCGCCGCTGCCGTTCACCAGTTTCGACGGACAGCCGCAGTTTAAATCGACGCCCCACGAGCCCAGCGCCACCGCGCGGGCGGCGTTTTCCGCCAGCCACTCGGGATATTGCCCCAGCAGCTGGACGCGCACGCGGGTACCGGACGGGGTGCGGCTTTGATGATGCAGTTCCGGGCACAGCCTGTAGAACGATTTAACCGGCAGCAGTTGATCCACCACCCGCAGAAACTCGGTGATGCACAGATCGTAATCGTTCACTTCGGTCAGCAGCTCGCGCACCAGCGAATCGAGCACGCCTTCCATCGGCGCCAGTAGTACACGCATATCGTTACCCGGAAAAAAAAGAGGCGCTATGGTAGCGCCTCCGGGCGTTGGTTGAAAGTGCTCAATGCGTCCCGCCTGTCGTACGCCATTCCCCATTCGGCGAATGCGGCAAAGCGAGGAGATAATCTCTATGCTTTACAGGAGCCTGCGGTATCTCATACCGCCTTCATTTGCCGCTTCTCTTCCAAAAAGGTAGCGTGGGACCCGATATACCCAAAGCTGCGAGCTGTCAGGTCCTGCCGGGAGAGGCTATTGTTCCCGTACGCTATCAGCGCTATGTATAGAATTCATGATGTGATCGGTAGCACATTTTAGGGATTAATTGTATGATGAATGCACTTCATCAAGGGTTATTACCATGAGTAAATCGCTGACTATTATCTGGCACTACCTGCGGGCTTTCGTCCTGATTTACGCCTGCTTATATGCCGGAATATTTATCGCCGGGCTGCTGCCCATCACCATCCCCGGCAGCATCATCGGCATGCTGATCCTCTTCGTGCTGCTGGCGCTGCAAATTATGCCGCCGCAGTGGGTCAACCCCGGCTGCAATATCCTGATCCGCTATATGGCGCTGCTGTTCGTGCCGATCGGCGTCGGCGTGATGCAGTACTGGGATCTGCTGCGCGCCCAGCTGGGGCCGGTCGTCATCTCCTGCGCCATCAGCACGCTGGTGGTGTTTGTGGTGGTGAGCTGGAGCTCACATCTGGTGCATGGCGAACGCAAAGTGATTGGGCAAAAGGAAAAGAAAAATGATGCATGAAATCTGGTGGTCGCTGCCGCTAACCCTGATCGTCTTTTTCCTCGCCCGCAAACTGGCGGCCCGCTTCAAATTCCCGCTACTCAACCCGCTGCTGGTGGCGATGGTAGTGATAATCCCGTTTCTGCTGCTGACCGGGATCTCCTATGAGCGTTACTTTGCCGGCAGCAAGATCCTGAACGATCTGCTGCAGCCGGCGGTGGTCGCGCTGGCTTTCCCGCTGTATGAACAGCTGCACCAGATCCGCGCGCGCTGGAAATCGATCATCACCATCTGCTTTATCGGCAGCTGCGTGGCGATGATCACCGGCACCACCGTGGCCCTGCTGATGGGCGCCACACCGCAGATCGCCGCCTCTGTTCTGCCCAAATCGGTGACCACGCCGATTGCCATGGCGGTGAGCGGCAGTATCGGCGGCATCCCGGCCATCAGCGCCGTGTGCGTGATTTTTGTCGGCATCCTTGGCGCGGTATTCGGCCATACCCTGCTCAACCTGATGCGTATTCGCACTAAAGCGTCGCGCGGCCTGTCGATGGGCACCGCCTCGCACGCCCTCGGTACCGCGCGCTGTGCGGAACTGGACTATCAGGAAGGGGCGTTCAGCTCGCTGGCGCTGGTGCTGTGCGGGATCATCACTTCGTTGATGGCACCGTTTTTATTCCCGCTGATCCTTGCGGTAGTGGGATGAAATGTGATTCAAATCACATTTATCAATGCAACAATGAAAAGTTGCATTAGCAATGAGACGTAAATCACATTTGAAACCCCTTGACGCCCGTACACTGGTTTCCCATTACACTGTTATGAGGCAACGCTATGCACTCACGTTTTCAAGCTGCTTTGACGACTCTGGCAGCAGACCTGCAGGCGGCCATCGCCCCGATGCTCGTCGACCCGCACTTCCCGGCGCTGCTCGAGGCCGATCAGGTGGCGACGCTGCAACAGGCGACAGGTCTGGACGAAGACGCGCTGGCCTTTGCGCTACTGCCGCTTGCCGCCGCCTGCGCGCGCGCCGACCTTTCCCACTTTAACGTCGGGGCTATCGCCCGCGGCGTCAGCGGCCGCTGGTACTTTGGCGGCAACATGGAGTTTCTCGGCGCCACCATGCAGCAGACCGTCCATGCGGAGCAGAGCGCCATCAGCCACGCCTGGCTGCGCGGTGAAACCTCCCTGCGCGCCATCACGGTGAACTACACGCCGTGCGGCCATTGCCGTCAGTTTATGAACGAACTGAACAGCGGACTGACGCTGCGCATTCATCTGCCCGGTCGCGAAGCCCATGCGCTGCAGCACTATCTGCCGGATGCCTTCGGCCCGAAAGACCTGGAGATCAAAACCCTGCTGATGGACCACCAGAACCACGGCTTCCCGGTCAGCGGCGATGCCCTGTCCCAGGCGGCGATTGAGGCCGCTAACCGCTGCCACGCGCCGTACAGCCACTCGCCTTCCGGCGTAGCGCTGGAGCTGAAAGATGGCACCCTTTTCAGCGGCAGCTATGCGGAAAACGCGGCGTTCAACCCGACGCTGCCGCCGCTGCAGGGGGCGCTGAATCTCCTCAGCCTCAACGGCTATGATTATCCGGACATCCAGCGGGCGATCCTGGCGGAGAAAGCCGATGCGGCGCTGATTCAGTGGGACGCCACCGTCGCCACCCTGAAGGCGCTGGGCTGCCACAATATCGAGCGCGTGCTGTTAGGTTAATCAGCCTGCGCGCCTGAGCAGATGGCCGGATGACGGTTTCGTCTAATCCGGCCGACCTTTTATGCCGTTATGTTGTCGGGAGGCGCTCCGCTAACCCGACCTACCGTTCGCGCCATTGCGAGCTGAAGATCGCTATGGCTGCTGAAACTGCCGACCTGACGGCCTCAAAGTCGCTGAGACGTTCCCGGAGGACCGGAGAACAGGTTGCGGCTACGCCTTGCCCGGTCTGGGATCGGCGATCGGTCCATATTGCTGAAAATCCCCGCAATTAAACGCGGGTTTCTTGCGCTTACCCGGCGGGTAAAGTAGCCTGAAGACTCCGTTGTCTATTATTGAGCCAAGTTCATGTTAAAGCGTGTGTTCTACAGCCTGTTAGTCCTGCTCGGCCTGCTGCTGTTGACCGTGCTGGGTCTTGACCGCTGGATGAGCTGGAAAACCGCGCCCTATATCTATGACGAGCTGCAGGACCTCCCCTACCGCCAGGTCGGCGTGGTGCTGGGCACCGCTAAATACTACCGCACCGGGGTGATCAATCAGTATTACCGCTACCGCATCCAGGGCGCGCTCAACGCCTACAATAGCGGCAAGGTCAACTATCTGCTGCTGAGCGGGGATAACGCCCTGCAAAGCTACAATGAACCGATGACTATGCGCCGGGACCTGATTAAAGGCGGCGTCGATCCGGCGGATATCGTGCTGGACTATGCCGGTTTCCGCACGCTCGACTCGATCGTCCGCACCCGCAAAGTGTTCGACACCAACGACTTCATTATCATCACCCAACGCTTCCACTGCGAACGGGCGCTGTTTATCGCCCTGCATATGGGGATCCAGGCTCAGTGCTACGCGGTGCCGTCGCCGAAGGATATGTGGAGCGTGCGGCTGCGCGAATTCGGCGCCCGCTTCGGCGCGCTGGCGGACCTCTACATCTTCAAACGGGAACCGCGCTTCCTCGGTCCTTTAATCCCGATTCCGGCGCAGCAGCACGACGTGCCGGATGACGCCCAGTCCTACCCGGCGGTCACCCCGGAGCAGCTACTGGAGCTGCAGAAAGAAAAGTAGCCTCCATCAACGCATCCGTTTCAGGCATAAAAAAACCCGCGTCAGGCGCGGGTTTTTACTCAGGCATAAATTACTTCTTACGGGCGTATTTCAGGGAATCCAGCGCCACGGCGAAGATAATGATCGCCCCCTTAATGATGTACTGCCAGTAAGGGTTAACGCCGATATAGGTCAGGCCGTAGTTGATCACGGTGAAGATAATCACCCCGGTCACCACGCCGAATACGGTCCCTACCCCGCCGCTGAACGATACGCCGCCCACCACGCAGGCGGCGATGGCGTCCAGTTCGTACATAAAGCCGAGGTTATTGGTCGCCGAGCCGATACGACCAGCTTCCAGCAGGCCGCCGAAGGCGTAGAACACGCCGGAGAGGGCGTAGATCATCAGCAGGTTCAACGCTACGTTGACCCCGGAGACCTTCGCCGCTTCCGGGTTACCGCCGATAGCGAAGATGTTTTTGCCAAAGCGCGTTTTGTTCCACAGGATCCAGACAAAGAAGACGGCAATCAGCGCGTAGAAGGTGATGTAGGACAGGCGGAACGAGCCCAGCGCCACAAAACCCTGCGCGAAATGGGAGAAATGGCTGTCGAAGCCGGAGATCGGCGACGCGCCCACGAAGTCGTAGTACAGCGAGTTAATGCCGTAGACGATGATCATGGTCCCAAGGGTGGTAATAAACGGCGTCACGTTCAGATAGGCAATGACGATCCCGTTAATCAGGCCGATGACTGCCCCGATGGCGCATACCAGCAGGATGACCAGCGGGATCGGCATGGTCGCCATATCCGGGAACACCTTGTTGGCATTATCCACCGCCTGCAGCATGGTCGCGGCAATCACCGCCGCCAGTCCCACCTGACGGCCGGCGGAGAGGTCGGTGCCCTGCGTGACAATCAGTCCGGCCACCCCGAGGGCAATAATAATACGCACCGAGGACTGGGTCAGAATATTACTCAGGTTGAGCAGACTTAAAAATGTCGGATCCTGGAAGATAATAATGGCCAACAGGACCAGAAGGACGACATATATCCCACCCTCTTTCAGGTAAGTGAGAAAACTCTTTTTATTTAACGCACTCATGTGAAGCCCCTGATCTTAAAGGTGCAATGACGCAAGACGCAGTATTTCGTTTTGCGTGGTGGTTTTAGTCTCAACAATGCCCGCGACCAGGCCGTTGCTCATCACCAGAATGCGGTCGGTAATCCCCAGCAGTTCCGGCATTTCGGAGGAAATAATAATGATCCCTTTATCTTTTTTAGCCAGCTCGGCAATCAGCTGATAGATCTCGAATTTGGCGCCGACGTCGATACCGCGCGTCGGCTCGTCCAGCATCAGGATCTCCGGCTGGGTCAGCAGCCAGCGGCCAATAATAACCTTTTGCTGGTTACCACCGGAAAGCGAACCAATCTGCGTATGCTGGCCGGGGGTTTTAACGCGCATAGAGTCAATGACCCATTGGGTATCGCTCTTCATCCGCGAGTTATCCAGCAAGCCGACGCTGTTTTTATATTTCTTAATATTGGAGATCAGCGAGTTAAAACCGATATCCAGATAGGCGTAAATCCCGGTGGAGCGCCGCTCCTCGGTCACCAGCGCAAAACCGTGGTTAATCGCCTCATTGGCGCTGTGGTTGTTGATCTTCTTCCCGTGCAGGGTGATGGTGCCGCTGGCCTTCTCACGGATCCCGAACAGGGTCTCCACGATGTCGGTACGCTTCGCGCCCACCAGACCGGCGATACCGAGAATTTCGCCCTTATGCAGATCGAAGGAGACATCGCGAATGGACGGCTGGCGCAGGGAGGTGAGATTGCGCACCTGGAGGATCACTTCTCCCGGGGTGTTTTCTCGATCCGGAAAGCGCTGGTTGAGCGAACGCCCGACCATCATGGCGATGATCTTGTCCATATCCAGCCCTTCCAGCGGCTGGGTGGCGATCCACTGGCCGTCGCGAAGGATGGTAATTTCATCGCACAGCTGGAAAATCTCTTCCATTTTGTGCGAGATATAGACGATACCGCAGCCGCGATCTTTCAGCTTGCGGATAATCTTAAACAGATGGTTGACCTCTTTTTCCGTCAGCGAGGACGTCGGCTCGTCCATGATGACGATTTTGGCGTCATAGGAAAACGCCTTGGCGATCTCAATCATCTGCATCTGGGATACCGATAAGGTACCGACGCGGGCGCGCGGGTCGATATCAATATCCAGCTCATCAAATATGGCCTTGGTGTCCCGGTACATTTTGTCCTGATCGACAAACATACCTTTAGTGGGATAACGCCCGAGCCACATGTTGTCCATGACCGAACGCTGTAAGACCAGGTTTAATTCCTGATGTACCATCGAAATACCGTTTTCCAGGGCTTCTTTCGCCGAATGGAAATCGATCTCTTTTCCCTGAAAAAGAATGCTGCCGGAATCTTTTTGATAGATCCCAAAAAGGCATTTTAATAATGTCGATTTACCGGCGCCGTTCTCACCCATTAACGCATGAATGGAGTGCGGACGAACCTTCAGGTTGACATTATCAAGAGCCTTGACGCCAGGAAACGATTTGTTGATGTTGGTCATTTCCAACAAATATTCGCCTGACCGTTCGCTATTATTGCTGACCATAGTTATACCTGGCTGCGTTCATGCACGCCCCGTCCGGCGCAATAACGCCAGCAGGAGTCTGGTTCTGTATCAGGAATAATCGGGCGTGGATAACCCACGCCCGCAACTCACATCACGATTATTTGCCGGTAAACTGGCTCAGGTTGTCTTTATCGACGCCCACATAGGGGACGCGAACAATCTTGTTGTCAATTTTCCAGTTGGTGCCTGCCGCAGCGTCTTTCCCGTCGGCCAGGTTTTTCGCCAGATCGAAGGTCGCTTTCGCCTGGTTGTTAGCATCGTTCAGCACGGTTCCGGCCATCGCGCCGGATTTCACCAGCGCCAGGGCTTCCGGCAGCGCATCCACGCCGAACACCGGAATGCTGCTCTTGTTGTGCGCTTTCAGCGCTTCAACCGCGCCCATCGCCATGGCGTCGTTGTTAGCGATCACCACTTCAATCTTGTTCGCATTCGGGCCGGAGAGCCAGGCGTCCATTTTGTCTTTCGCCTGGGCGGTATCCCACATGGCGGTGTCCATCTGCAGCTGCTGGGTCTTCAGGCCTTTATCATTCAGCTCTTTGATAACGTAGGTGGTACGCGCTTCCGCATCCGGATGGCCCGGCTCGCCTTTCAGCAGGACGTACTGGATCTGGCCGTCTTTATTCAGATCCCAGTTCGGGTTGGCTTTCCAGTGCTTGGCGATCAGATCGCCCTGAATAATCCCGGACTCTTTCGAGTCGGTACCGACGTAATAAGCTTTGTCATAGCTATCCAGCGCTTTACGGGAAGGCTCTTTGTTGAAGAACACCACCGGAATGTTCTGCCCGCGCGCTTTTTCGATGACCGTTCCCGCCGCAGCCGGGTCAACCAGGTTGATCGCCAGGGCTTTCACGCCTTTCGCCAGCAGCACGTCAATCTGATCGTTTTGTTTCGACTGGTCGTTCTGCGAGTCATTCATCAGCAGCTGGACGTCAGGCGCGGATTTGCCATCTTTTTCAATCGCCTTACGCACCACCGACATAAAGTTGTCGTCATATTTATAAATCGTCACGCCGATACGGGTATCTGCTGCGTGTGCTGCGGCGCCAAATAACAGACCAGCCATTACAGCAGAGAGGGTAAACACCTTCTTATTCATGGAATCTCCGGTTTTATTATGCAGGGTCATTTTTGTGAAAAAGTGCGGGCGGGATTTGTTGCATTAGTGTTACCGCACAACGCATTTCACGACGAAAATTCGGTCTTCCGTGTCGGGTAACGCTCCAGAAAAATACGACTCTAATACTCGTTTAACGCCTTGTTCCTACTGAAGAAAGTGAGGATTTCCCATCACCTCGCGGTTCAGACTGGTAAACGCTGCCATCATAATCAGGTGAATGTTAATATACTGTGAATTTACTCACAAATTGAAAGCGGTTACATCCCGCCGCCGCTTCAGTTAGTGATCGGCCCCACAGTTTGCCGCTGGGCAACGGAGTGACGGCGCACCAGGGTGGGCATAAAGCAGTGCGTCGCCTCGCGATCCAGCTTGCCGGCCGCCCCCAGCAGCGCCAGCTCGGTGGCCAGCTTCGCCATCGACATTACCGGATAGCGCACGGTGGTCAGCTGAGGATCGGTGTAACGGGAAATAGGAATATCATCAAAGCCAATCAGCGACAGATGCTGCGGCACGACAATGCCGTTGTCCTTCAGCGTGGTCAGCGCGCCGGCCGCCATGCTGTCGTTATAGGCGAACACCGCAGTGAGGCCGAGATTCCGCCCCAGCAGTTCGACCATCGCCGCTTCGCCGCCCTGCATGTCCGGGGAGCCGGACCCCACCCAGCTGTCCGGGGCGATGATGCCCTGCTCCTGCAGCGCTTTGCTCCACCCTTCCCGGCGCATATCGTCGTCTTCAATGCCGTGATTAGAGGAGAGATAACCGATGCGCTGGTGGCCGTGATTGAGCAGCATGCGGGTAGCCATCAGCGCGCCGCTAACGTTGTCGAGGCCGACGCAGCGATGGGCAAAGCACGGCACGATGCGGTTGATCAGCACCATCCCCGGGATATGTTGCATAAAGTCGCTCAGTTCAGCATCGCTGAGCGCTTTAGAATGGACGATCAGCGCCGAGCAGCGCTGGCGGATCAGCACCTCGATGGCATGGCGCTCTTTTTCCGCCTCGTGATAGCTGTTGCCGATCAGCACATACTTATGATGCTGCTGGGCGACGGTATCCACCGCTTTCACCAGCGCGCCGAAGAAGGCATCGGAGACGTCCATCACCACCACGCCGATGGTATCGCTGACCTGGGTGGCCAGCGCCTGGGCGTTGGCGTTGGGCCGGTAGCCCAGCTGGGTCACCGCTTTCATCACCACGTCGCGCGTATCCGGACTCACCAGCGCGCTATTGTTCAGCACCCGCGACACGGTGGCCACGGATACGCCCGCCTGGCGGGCGACATCACGAATGGTGATCATACTCAGCGACCTTAAGAGAATTACCGCACGTCACATTCACCTCCTGTGCTCAGCAAGGAGGCTATTCTGGCAGCGACCCGCGGTCCGCTACGTGAGTGAGGTCACACGGCTGGAAACGTTTACATCCGTTTTGTTAATGATTGTGATCGAGATCGTTATCTGGATGTGTCTTTCAATGATGTCCCTGACGCACGCAGGGTTAACTGACGCCACAGCCATTCCACCGGCCCCTGGCGGAAGCGGCGCAGCCAGAGTGATGATACGAGGAGGTTGACGGCCCAGATGGGGGGAACAAAGGCCAGCAGCTGCAGACGATCGAAGCGCATAAACAGCCCGAGATGATAAAACAAGGTGGTGCAGATCAGGGTCTGCAGCAGGTAGTTGCTCAGCGCCATGCGTCCGACGCAGGCGATAGCCCCCACCAGGCGGAAACGGCAGAGCTGCGGCCAGTAACCCCAGGCCAGCGAGGCATAGCCGATAGCCTGCAGCGGGGCGCTCAGTTCACGCGGCGCCTGCAGTAAAAACGCGCACCAGCGATAGTCCCAGGCCAGATACCACTGGGCGACAATAGCCGGCACATTCACCGCCATCCCGGCTAGCACCAGCAGCGCGCCGGTGCGCCGATAGTGACGCTGGCTGAACTGCCCTTTCAGCCAGCCGCTGCGCATCAGCGCCGCGCCTATCAGCATCATCCCCGCCAGCTGCCAGCCATACTGCGCGCCGAGCGCCAACAGATTGTCCGACAGCATATCCGCCCGGTTGCTGACCGCCTCCATGCCGCCGTGCAGCTTCCAGTACTGCTCATACTGCAGATTGGCCGCGTCCGGTACCCAGGAGCGATTCGAGGCCGTCCCCGAGATAATCCCCAGCAGGACCAGCACCGCAATACCGGTGAGGTAGAGCACCACCCCGGTGTTAAACAGCGATTTAACATGCTGCGCCTCGCGCACCATGCGCCAGCTCACCAGCCCCACCAGGGCGTAAGCCAACAGAATATCGCCATCCCAGAAGAAGAGACCGTGAATGAAACCAAGCAGCGCCAGCAGGGTCAGCCGCGACTGGATCCAGCGTTTGCCGCGGGGGAGCAGGAGCTGCAGACCGGCGCCAAACAGCAGCGCGAACAGGGTAAGAAACTTCACCTGCGCCAGCAGGTCAAGGATCGCCCAGGTCCAGGCGTCGCTGAGGGTCGCGCTTCCTGACCAGGCCGGATTGAGGTAAGCGGCCTTCGGCAAGCCGAAGGCGCTGATATTGAGAAGCAGGATACCGAGGATGGCGACGCCGCGGACAAAGTCCAGCGTGACATTTCTCTCCATGTACCCTGCTCCGTTTTAGTTGTGGTGACGTACTGCGCGCAGGAATTCCTGGCGGGTATTCTGGCTGGATTTGAACAGGCCACCGAGGGAGGTGGTGGTAGTGGCGCTGGTCGCGTCGCGGATGCCGCGCGCTTTCACGCAGTAATGCACCGCGTCAATGGATACCGCCACGTTGCTGGTGCCGAGCAGCGTCTGCAGCGCGATCAGGATCTGCTGCGTGAGACGCTCCTGGACCTGCGGGCGCTGGGCGAAGAACTGCACGATGCGGTTGATTTTCGACAGGCCGATCACCGAATCTTTCGGGATATAGGCTACCGTCGCTTTACCATCGATGGTGACAAAGTGGTGTTCGCAGGTGCTGGTCAGGGTGATATCGCGCACGGTGACCATTTCATCGACCTTCATTTTGTTTTCAATGACGGTGATTTTCGGGAAACGGGAGTAATCCAGTCCGGAGAAGATCTCATCGACATACATTTTGGCGATGCGATGCGGGGTCTCCATCAGACTGTCATCACTCAGATCCAGATTCAGCAGTTGCATAATCTCGGTCATATGACCGGTAATCAAACGCTTGCGTGTTTCGTTATCAATTTCTTGTACTGGCGCACGCATCGGCGTCTCCAGCCCACGAGCGACCAGCGCTTCATGAACGAGGACGGCTTCTTTACTCAGTGATGACATTTGGGTTTCTCCTGCAGGTGTGGCGCTCTTTGCTTTTTCTGGGGGCAAAGTTTGTATTCATTGTGCGTGAGGTGGCGCACAGAATCCAGTAGCCGTAACGATAATTATTGAAATTGGCGCTGCCTTTTATT
This sequence comes from Klebsiella sp. M041, assembly GCF_059759695.1. NCBI lineage: Bacteria > Pseudomonadati > Pseudomonadota > Gammaproteobacteria > Enterobacterales > Enterobacteriaceae > Klebsiella > Klebsiella sp. M041. Next base: position 341,231 of record NZ_JCAXWU010000001.1, on the reverse strand, counting down.
AAGGCGCGAAGCCACGCCTCAGGCGCGACGCCAAATCCCTATCGCCGAATCCGGAATGATCCAACCGCTGTACGCATCCATAAGCGCCATCGCTACACCGGCATGTTGGCTATAAGTTGCATTAATGATGCAGTAAGTTCTCAAAAGGAGAAAGTGAAAGTTGCTCACCGGCTAATGAAATATCTGTATTATGAACGTTTACGCGCACATCCCTTCCGAGGAGCCTTGCATGGAACTGCTTGAAGAGCATCGCTGTTTTGACGGCCGGCAACAACGCTGGCGTCATCACTCCCCTGTCCTGAACTGCGCCATGACGTTCAGCATTTTTTTACCGCCTGAGCGCGAAGCGCCGCCGCCGGTGCTGTACTGGCTGTCCGGGCTGACCTGTAACGATGAAAACTTTACCACCAAGGCGGGCGCTCAGCGCATTGCCGCCGCGCTGGGCATCGCGCTGGTGATGCCGGATACCAGCCCGCGCGGTGACGAGGTGGCCAACGATGACGGTTACGATCTGGGGCAAGGCGCTGGCTTCTACCTGAACGCCACCGAGGCGCCGTGGGCGGCGCACTACCGGATGTACGATTACCTGCGCGACGAACTGCCCGCGCTTATCCGCAGCGAGTTTACCGTCGGCGAGCGCTGCGCCATCAGCGGCCACTCGATGGGCGGTCACGGCGCGCTTATCATGGCGCTCACCAATCCCGGCCGCTACGCCAGCGTCTCCGCCTTCGCGCCAATCGTCAATCCCTCCCAGGTGCCGTGGGGCAAGAAAGCGTTTACCGCCTATCTCGGCGCCGATGAATCGACATGGCGCGCCTGGGACAGCTGCGCCCTGATGCAGGCCAGCCAGCCGGCGGACGCGGTGCCGACGCTTATCGATCAGGGCGATAACGATCCGTTCCTCGCCGGACAGCTGCAGCCCGCGGTGCTGGCGGAGGTCGCGCGGCAGAAGGCCTGGCCGTTAACGCTGCGCATCCAGCCCGGTTACGATCATAGCTACTACTTTATTGCCTCGTTTATCGAAGACCATCTGCGTTTCCACGCGCAGCATCTCTTTAACTAAACGCAACCTGCGCCGCGAATCCACGTCGCGGCGCTGGCCATCGTTAAGCGCCAACGATCAGAAGCGATAATCCACGGCCATAAAGTAGCGACGGCCCTCTTCGGTATAGCTGTAGTCGTCCCGGTTGAGATCTTTATCGCCCACGTTCTGCACCCCGGAGCGCAGTTTCACATTCTTGGTGACCTGCCACGCCGCGCCGACGTCAAACAGGGTATAGCCGCCCGGCGTTTTGCCGGTGGCGCTCACCGCGCGCTGCTGGCCGGTATAGTTGGCCGTCACGTAGAAGGACCAGTCGTCCAGCGGTTTCCAGTCAAGCGTGCCGTTGGCGGTATGGAACGGCAGCGTCTGCAGCGGTTTGTCGCCGCCGTTGCTCAGATCGCGACCATCGTTGTAGGTGTAGTTCACCGTCAGCTTCCACTCATCGCCGAACGGGATCTTCACCTCGGTCTCCACCCCTTTGATGCGGGCTTTGTTGACGTTGAAATAGCGGAAGATCGGTACGCGCTTACCGTTGACGGTTTTCCAGCCGACAAAGTTCGGGTAGCCCGGCGCTTCGCTGGCGCTGGAGGTGCGCAGAACATCAATCATATCGTCGACATTGTTCTGGAAGGTGGTGATGCTGCCTTCAACATCCTGCAGCCAGCCCTCTTCCCCACGATAGTAGAGACCAAGCTCGAAGCTTTCGCTGGTTTCCGGCTTCAGATCCGGGTTACCGATGATGCTGCACGAGCCGCGGCAGGAGTTGGTGGTCCAGTCGGGGTTAAGCTGCAGTAGCGACGGGGCTTTAAACGCCGTCGCCCAGCCGCCTTTGACGGTGACGGTATCGGTGGCGTTATACACCAGATAGGCGCGCGGGCTCCAGTGATCGCCATAGGTCTGATGGTCGTCCATACGAATGCCGGTGGTCAGCGCCAGCGGCTCGATGATGCGCCATTCGTCTTCAATAAACAGGGCGTACTGGCTGGCTGAGGTCGACTGGCCGCCGCTGCTCAGGTTGACCGGATCTTTCAGCTTGTCGTGGCGCCATTCGCCGCCGAAGGTCACCAGCTGGTTAATCATGTCCAGCGGCAGGACATACTTGCCGTCGATGGCATTGCTTTCGGAGGTGATGGTGCCGTTCTGCCCTGGATTTTTATTATCCACCTTTTCGCCGTAGAACTTGAGCTCGCTGTTGCCCATCTCCCAGCGTCCGTTATGGCTCAGGGAGTAGTTCTCACGCTCAAGGCGGTTGCGGTCAAGGGAATCGGAGTCGCGATCCTGGCGGTCAAAGCCATAGCCCGCGGTGAAATCGTGGTTGTCGCTCGGCGTCCAGGCGAATTCAACATTGCCATCGCGGCTGGTGAAGCCCTCGATGCGCGGCGTTTCGCCGGTGGCATTGCTGGAAGACTGCGGATCGTCCTTGGCGCGCTTCGCCAGGCTGCCGTAGGCCTTCATCCCGAGCACGCCGTCGATCAGCGGGCCGCTGGTGAAGAACTGGCCGTTCCAGGTATCGCCGCGGTCGCGGTGTTCCTGAATGGTGGTATCGGCGCTCAGCGTCCCGGTCCATTTCTGGCCGATTTTTTTGGTAATAATGTTGACCACGCCGCCGAGCGCATCGGAGCCGTACAGGGAGGACATCGGGCCGCGCACCACCTCGATACGTTCGATGGCATCCACCGGGATCCAGTTCAGGTCGAAGTCATTGTGGCGGAAGACGGCGTTCCGGGAGTTGACGCGTTTCCCGTCGACAAGGATCAGGGTATAGCTGCTGCTCAGACCGCGAATGCTGACGCCCTTGCGGTTATCCCCTTCGTTGGTGAGCTGGACCCCGGGCACATCGCGCAGTACGTCTTTCAGGTTCTGCACCGGCTTGCGCTGCAAATCCTGCTGGGTGATGACGCTGATGCTCGCCGGTGCGTCTTTGACGCTCTGTTCAGTGGCCGAGGCGGTCACCACCAGCGTTTCTTCATTCACATCGGCCAGGGCCGGAAACGCCAACGATACGACGGACGCAGACAATCCCGCCCGGATAAAAGGGTTTAACCTGAACATTCCAAATCTCCATGAGGTGTACAACCAAACAAACAAAAAGGTGCTGCTCACACGCGCTGGCGGCCTGCCGCTCTGTCGGCGGTAGACTCGCGCTGTTTTCTCGTCGATGTGGCTGGTCGCCCGATGTCAGTTTGTACACATAGCAGAGACGGGGGGAGTGGCTTCATCCGTAATGGTCGGAAATGATAAAGATAATGATTTCTATTATCAATATAATTATGAAGAATTGTGTCAGGCTGTAACCGTGTGGACATAAAAAAAGCCCTCTTTTCAGAGGGCTTCCGGGTGATGCAAACCTGTTTTCGTTATCGTACTCATCTGTCTGCCGGGTGGCGGCTTTCGCCTTACCCGGCCTACGAAGAATTGCAATATCAAACAGTTACGCAAATATCTGTAGGCACGCGTAAGCGCAGCGCCGCCGGGCAATTCCTGAAGATTGCACTTGGCCAGCAAGATGAAGCCCTCTTTTCAGAGGGCTTCCGGGTGATACAAACCTGTTTTCGTTATCGTACTCATATGTCTGCCGGGTGGCGGCTTTCGCCTTACCCGGCCTACGAAAAATTGCAATATCAAACAGTTACGCAGATATATGTAGGCCCGCGCAAGCGCAGCGCCGCCGGGCAATTCCTGAAGATTGCACTTTGCCAGCACGATGAAGCCCTATTTTCAGAGGGCTTCCGGGTGATACAAACCTGTTTTCGTTATCGTACTCATATGTCTGCCGGGTGGCGGCTTTCGCCTTTCCCGGCCTACGAAAAGTTGAAATATCAAACAGTTACGCAAATATCTGTAGGCCCGCGCAAGCGCAGCGCCGCCGGGCAATTCCTGAAGATTGCGCTTGGCCAGCAAGAGGAAGCCCTCTTTACAGAGGGCTTTTATCGCACAATAGCGAAGATTAACGCTTAAAGCGGTCCGGGAAGGTCATTTCGCTGTAGCGAACGAAGCGGGTGCCTTTCGCCAGTTTGTACCCAAACCAGATGACGAGGAACAGCGGAATACCGATGTAGGTCGCCGCCACGCCGCCCCAGTCAATGGTGTCCTTGAGGAACGCTTCGTAGTTCTGTCCGAGGGTGATGATCAGGCACAGCACGAAGGCGAAGATCGGCCCCAGCGGGAAGAACCCGGAACGATACGGCAGATTATTAATATCGTTACCCTGCAGGACGAAGCCACGACGGAAACGATAGTGGCTGATGGCAATCCCCAGCCAGGCGATAAAGCCCGTCATCCCCGAGGTGTTCAGCAGCCACAGGTACACCGTCTGGTTACCGAACATCGAAGTCAGGAAGCACAGCGCCGCGATAACGGTGGTCGCATACAGGGCGTTGCGCGGTACGCCGCCACGCGACAGCTTCGAGAAAATGCGCGGCGCTTTGCCGTCGCAGGCCAGGGTATACAGCATACGCGTAGAGGCGTACATCCCCGAGTTACCCGCCGACAGAACGGCCGTCAGGATAACGGCGTTCATGATCGCCGCCGCCGACAGCAGACCGGCGTGCTGGAAGACCAGCGTGAACGGGCTGACGGAGATATCTTTAACGTCGTTGCGCAGCAGGCTCGGATCGGTATACGGAATGATCAGGCTGATAATCAGGATCGCGAAGACGTAAAACAGCAGGATACGCCAGAAGACCTGGCGCACCGCGCGCGGAATGTTCTTTTCCGGGTTCTCAGACTCACCGGCGGCAATACCGATAAGCTCGGTGCCCTGGAAGGAGAAGCCGACAATCATCGCCACGCCGATCATCGCCGAGAAGCCGCCGGCAAACGGCGCATCCGCGATCCCCCAGTTGCTCCAGCCGGCAGGCTGCGCCCCTTTGAAGATGCCGACAATCATCATCACGCCGACGATGATAAAGATAATGACGGTGGCCACTTTGATCAGCGAGAACCAGTATTCCGCCTCGCCAAAGCCGCGCACCGAGATCCAGTTCAGCAGGAACATAATGCCGAGGAACAAGGCGCTCCAGATCCAGCCTGGGGTGTCAGGGAACCAGTAGCTCATCACCAGCTGCGAGGCCACGAGGTCAACGGCGATCGTTACCGCCCAGTTGTACCAGTAGTTCCAGCCCAGCGCGAAGCCGAAGCCCTCTTCAACATAATTCTGCCCGTAGGTGGCGAAGGAACCGGACACCGGCATAAACGCCGCCAGTTCGCCCAGGCTGGTCATCAGGAAATAGACCATCAGACCGATCAGAATATAAGACAGCAGCGCCCCGCCGGGACCTGCTTGCGAAATCGTTGCGCCAGAGGCAACAAAAAGACCCGTACCGATGGAACCGCCGATGGCGATCATGGTCAAGTGGCGCGCCTTTAGTTCACGACGTAGCGTGGGCGCTTCTGTGGTTTTAGTTTCCGAAACCATGTGATAATGCTATCCATCCAAAAAATGAGGCGCGATTGTAGCAGACGATCGGGGTTCCATCCGGTACAAATGCAAAGTTATAAGAGAGCTTCATGATCGACCGCAAATTATTAGTAAAGCACTAACCTGCGGAATTGCCAGCAAATTCCCCCCCTTTATCAGGCGATAACGCCGGATCGCTACACCTGGCAATACTGTAGAAAACGTTGTAATGCTTTGGAAATATGCTTCTGCCGGTGGTGGATCCGCCACAGCGTGCGCGTCAGCCGGGGCAGCGGCACTTTCAGCTCCGCCAGCGTGCCGGAGGCCAGCTGTTCGGCAATCACCCGCCGCGATAAGCAGCTGATCCCCAGCCCATGGCGCACCGCGTGTTTGATCGCCTCCGAGTTGCCCAGCTCCATCCCCAGATGAAACGCCGGCAGATGCGACAGCAGAACGTAATCGACAATCTCCCGGGTGCCAGACCCATGCTCGCGCAGGATCCACGGCGCCTCGGCCAGCTGCTGCAGGGTCACCTCCCCCGCCAGCAGCGGCGAGTCAGGCGCGGCAAACACCACCAGCTCATCTTCCAGCCACGGCTCGGCGATAATATCGGCGGCATGGCACGGCCCCTCGATCAGACCGAAATCCACCCGCAGGTCGGCAACGGCGTTAATCACGTCCAGGCTGTTGCCCACGCTCAGCTCAACCGGCAGATCCGGGAAGTCATGGCGATAGCGGGCAATGATCTCCGGCATAATATAGTTGCCGATGGTGCTGCTGGCGTAGACCCGAATCGCCCCGTTGTCGCCGCGAAACAGCTGCTCGATCTCCAGGGCCCGCTCCAGCAACGCCAGGGCGCGCGGATAGAGCAGCCGTCCATGCTCATTGACCACCAGCCGCTTGCCGACGCGGTCGAACAGCTGTACGCCGAGCTGCCCTTCCAGATCGGTCAGCGCGGCGCTGACCGCCGATTGCGAAAGCGCCAGCATCTGTGACGCCTGAGTGGTCGACCCACTCTTATGGACTTCGGCGAACACTTCCAGCTGCCGCAGCGTAATATGCATAACCCACCCGTTTAGTAATCCAGTCTGAATAACCTTCCTTACTATGGTGACACAAATCGAGGCGGCTGACGGAAGGAAAATCCCCTTACGTCACAAAATCATCGTCTTGCTGACAAGAGCAGCTCGCTTGCGCGCCTCACTCCCCTGCCCCGTTATCCCCGGCGAAGCGGCCATTAACCACTTATTACGATTGATTATAAACATATAATCAATTTTATATTTAATCCCGCGCGGCGTAACCTTTAGGCAGACAAAGGAGAAGGTTATGACAGCACTCACTTTACCCACCAAACATCGTTCCCTGTGGCATTTTGTCCCAGGCCTGGCGCTGACCGCCGCCCTGACCGGCGCCGCCCTGTGGGCCGGTAGCTTCCCGGCCATCGCCGGGGCGGGCTTCAGCGCCCTGACCCTCGCTATCCTGTTCGGGATGGTCGTCGGTAACACGGTCTATCCGAAAATCTGGCAGCCCTGCGACGGCGGGGTGATCTTCGCCAAACAGCATCTGCTGCGCCTGGGGATCATCCTCTACGGCTTCCGCCTGACGTTCGCCCAGATTGCCGACGTCGGCGTGAGCGGTATTTTGATTGACGTTCTGACGCTCTCCAGCACCTTTTTCATTGCCTGCTTCCTGGGCCAGAAAGTGTTTGGGCTCGATAAGCACACCAGCTGGCTGATCGGCGCCGGCAGCAGCATCTGCGGCGCGGCGGCAGTGCTCGCCAGCGAGCCGGTGGTCAAAGCCGAAGCCAGTAAAGTGACCGTCGCCGTCGCCACGGTGGTGATCTTCGGTACCATCGCTATCTTCCTCTACCCGGCGATGTATCCGCTGCTGGCGCACTGGTTTACCCCGGAGACCTACGGGATCTATATGGGTTCTACCATGCATGAAGTGGCGCAGGTCGTCGCCGCCGGCCATGCGGTCAGCCCGGATGCGGAGAACGCCGCGGTTATCGCTAAAATGCTGCGCGTGATGATGCTGGCCCCGTTCCTGCTGTTCCTGGCGGCGCGAGTTAAACAACTGACCCCGGCAGATAACGGCGAGAAAAGCAAAATCACCATTCCGTGGTTTGCCATTATGTTCATCCTGGTGGCGGTGTTTAACTCCTTCCATCTGCTGCCGAAAGCGGTCGTGGAGATGCTGGTGACGCTGGATACCGTCCTGCTGGCGATGGCGATGGCCGCTCTTGGGGTGACCACTCACGTCAGCGCGCTGAAAAAAGCCGGGGCGAAACCGCTGCTGATGGCGCTGATGCTGTTCGTCTGGTTGATTGTCGGCGGCGGGGCCATTAACGTCGCCATCCACAGCCTGATGGCATAAAGCACTACATCTTTCTCCAGTTAAGCCGCTATCATTACCCACCCCCCAGCGGCTTTAACTGGAGTTTTTTTATGAAATACGTAGGAGCGCACGTGAGCGCCTCAGGTGGACTGGCCAATGCCGCCATTCGCGCCGCCGAAATCGAAGCAACCGCCTTCGCCCTCTTCACCAAAAATCAGCGCCAGTGGCGCGCCGCGCCGCTCAGCGACCAGACCATCGCCGAATTCAAAGCCGCCTGTGAAAAGTATCACTTTGGCCCCGGACAGATCCTGCCGCACGACAGCTACCTGATTAACCTCGGCCACCCGGTGGAAGAGGCGCTGGAAAAATCCCGTGACGCCTTCATCGATGAGATGACCCGCTGTCAGCAGCTGGGGCTGACGCTGCTCAACTTCCACCCCGGCAGCCATCTGCAGCAGATCCCGGAGGAAGAGTGTCTGGCGCGCATCGCCGAATCGATCAATATCGCGCTGGCGAAGACCGAAGGCGTCACCGCGGTTATCGAAAATACCGCCGGCCAGGGCAGCAACCTGGGCTTTAAGTTCGAGCACCTCGCGGCCATCATCGACGGCGTGGAAGATAAAACCCGCGTCGGCGTCTGCATCGATACCTGCCACGCCTTCGCCGCCGGCTATGACCTGCGCAGCGCCGAAGCCTGCGAGAAAACCTTTGCCGACTTCGACCGTATCGTCGGCTTTCAGTATCTGCGCGGCATGCATCTCAACGATGCCAAGAGCGCCTTCGGCAGCCGGGTCGACCGTCACCATAGTCTGGGGGAAGGCAACATCGGCCACGATTGCTTCAGCTGGATCATGCAGGACAACCGCTTCGACGGCATTCCGCTGATTCTGGAAACCATCAACCCGGATATCTGGGCGGAAGAGATAGCCTGGCTGCGGGCGCAGCAGATCGCCGAAGTGGCGTAAATAGAGACATAAAAAAAGGGCCGAACAGTCGGCCCTTTTTTATTGCGGAGAAATTATGCCGCTTTTTCGACTTCCGCTACCTGCGCTTCCGGGCGTTTCAGCACCGCGTAGGAGAGGCCCGCCACCAGCGTCCCGGCAACAATCGCCAGCAGGTAACCCAGCACTGGCGTAATCGCCCCCGGGATCAGCAGAACAAACAGCCCGCCGTGCGGCGCCATCAGTTTCGCGCCAATCGCCATCGAGATAGCGCCGGTTACCGCGCCGCCGACGATACAGCAAGGCAGCACGCGCATCGGGTCACGGGCGGCAAAAGGAATCGCCCCTTCAGAGATAAAGCACAGGCCGAGAACCAGCGCGGCTTTACCCCCTTCCCGCTGCCCTTTGTCGAACTTATTGCGGGCAACCAGCGTCGCGATACCCATCGCCAGCGGAGGCACCATACCGGCCGCCATGATCGCCGCCATCGGCGCGTAGGTCTGGGTACTCAGCAGGCCAACGCCGAAGGCATAGGCCGCTTTGTTCACCGGGCCGCCCATGTCGGTACACATCATCGCGCCGAGGATCGCGCCCAGCAGAACCGCGTTGGCGGTGCCCATGGTTTGCAGCCAGTGGGTCAGCCAGGCGAGGATACCGGCGACCGGTTTACCAATCAGGTAGATCATCGCCAGGCCCACGATCAGGCTGGAGACCAGCGGAATGATCAGGATCGGCTTCAGCGCTTCCATACTCTGCGGCAGTTTCAGCTTAGTGCTGATGGCTTTCGCCACGTAACCGGCAAGGAAACCGGCAATGATCCCGCCGATAAAGCCGGAGCCGCCGCTGACCGCCAGCATACCGCCGATAAGACCCGGGGTCAGACCCGGACGGTCGGCAATGGAGAAGGCGATAAAGCCCGCCAGCACCGGCACCATCAGCGCGAAGGCCGAGCCGCCGCCGATTTGCATCAGCGCCGCCGCGAGGGTGTCTTTCACTTCAAACGCTTTGATCCCGAAGGCAAAGGAGAGCGCGATACACAGGCCGCCCGCCACCACCATCGGCAGCATGTAGGAGACGCCGGTCAGCAGGTGGCGGTAGGCGCCCGCCGACTCTTTTTTACCTTCGCCAGCAGCCTGAGGTTTACCGGAAGGCTGGTACGGTTTGGCTTCAGCCACCGCTTTGTCCAGCTCCTGGGCGGTTTTCTTCAGCGCCAGACCGGTGGTGGTGCGATACATCGGCTTGCCGGCGAATTTCGCCAGGTCGACTTCGATATCGGCGGCGACGATCACCAGATCCGCCTCGGCCACCTCTTCCGGGGTGATAGCATTGCCCGCGCCGACGGAGCCGCGGGTTTCCACTTTCACCCACCAGCCGCGTTTTTTCGCTTCGGTTTCAATGGCTTCAGCCGCCATAAAGGTATGGGCAACGCCGGTCGGACAGGCGGTGACCGCGACAATACGTTTCGGTCCGCCGGTGGCCGCCGGGACTGCCGCGGCGGCAGGCGCCGCGTACGGCGTCGCGTGGCCTTTAGCTTCGCTGAGGAACAGCTCCGGGTGCGCCACGGCGCGATTAATATCGCCGAGGTAGACCTGTTTGCCGTTCAGCGCGCTGTCAGTGGGCAGCGCCGACCCGAGAACAATCACCAGTTCGGCGTCGTTCGGATTATCAATCAGTTCAAGGTGCGCTTTTGGCGCTGCGGCACCCAGCAGGGTTTTCGCCATATAGGCGCGCGCCTGTCCGAGTCCGGCATCAATAATCAGCAGCGTTTTCATTATGCCTCTCCTGCTGTCAATTAAAGGGTTGTAAGTCGACGCGCGCCATCATCGCGGCCAACTGGGTACGGTCGGTGATCCCGACGTTGCTCTGGCTGACGGCCAGGGCAGCGACGGCGGTCGCCAGGCGCAGGGTATGCTCGCTGGATTCACGCATCAGCAGGCCGTAAATCAGGCCGCCGACCATCGAATCGCCGGCGCCAACGGTGCTGACCACTTCGACTGAAGGCGGTTTGGCAATCCACTCGCCTGAGGCGTTCACCCACAGCGCGCCCTCTTCGCCCAGGGAAATCACCACGTGGGCGATCCCCTGCTCGCGCAGCGCATGGGCGGCGTCGATAACGTCTTTCATCTCCGGCAGCTTACGGCCAGCCCAGATCTCCAGCTCGCGACGGTTCGGTTTCACCAGCCACGGCGCCGCTTTCAGTCCGGCAACCAGCGCTTCGCGGCTGCTGTCAAAAATGATGCACGGGCACTGGCTGCGCAGACGGGTCATCCAGTCGGTAAAGGCTTCCGGGCTGACGCCGGACGGCAGGCTGCCGCTGACGCAGACCATATCGAACTGCCCCAGCCAGCTCAGGGAGTCGTTGACGAAGCGTTCCCAGTCGCCTGGGGTGACTTCAAAGCCGGAGAAGTTGAAATCGGTCACTTCGCCATCTTTTTCCGTCAGCTTAACGTTGATGCGGGTCCGGCCCTGCACCACCTGGAAACGGTTGGCGATCCCCAGCTCGCTGAACAGCTGCTGAAAGCCATCCTGGTTGTCTTTCCCCAGGAAGCCGCCGACGGTGACGTCAATGCCAAGATCTTTCAGCACCTTCGCCACGTTGATGCCTTTCCCGGCGGCGTGCAGGCCGGTGGTACGCACCAGGTTCACTTCACCGCGCTCGATCTCCGGGGTGAAGCCCACCAGATCGTACGCCGGGTTTAAAGTAATGGTTGCTACACGTCTGCTCATTTATGCGCCCTCCCCAAGGCCTGCGGCGATCGCTTCGCCAATCGCATCCAGCGCTTGTTGCGCATCCTCACCCTGCGCGGTAAAGCGCAGACGGTGACCTTTTTTCACACCCAGCGCCACGACCTTCATCAGGCTGCGGCCGTTGGCCGGCTTGCCGGAACCGTCGAGGTTAGTGACGGTGACGTCGCTGGAAAATTGTTTAATGGTGTTGACCAGCATGGTGCCCGGACGGGCATGCAGGCCGTGCTCATTGCGCACCACGAATTCGGCGCTCAGCACATCTTCGGCAATCGCGTCGTCGCTGGTCAACAGCGCCAGCACGGTGGCGGCGTCGGCTTTCAGCAGATGGTCAGCTTTCTTGTCCAGCAGCAGCTTGCTCAGGCGGTTCAGCACCGCGGTTGGCTGATCGTCGGTCATCGCCACCGTAACCAACAGGGAAACCGGCTGGTCGTCGCGGGTGAAGGCGGTGGCGGCGCGGCTGACCGCCACGGCGCTGCGCAGATTGCCTTCGGCGCTGTCGTTCAGCCAGATGCCCTGACCGAGGTTCAGCGGCGTATCGTTAATGACGTGGCTAACGAAGGCGGAATCCACAGCGCCTGCTTCTTTCAGACGCGCGGCGTTCAGCGCCTGCAGGGTCAGCAGATCGCTGGCCGCGACGTCGAGACTCAGGGTCTCGTTGTCCAGCTTCAGCGCTTCGCTCTGCTTCTCCCCCATCAGCAGCGCCCGCAGCTCTTCCGCGGTGGTGGCGGACTGCAGCTGGGCGGCGACCGCGTCATCGCTCAGCACATGGGTCAGCTGACGCAGCAGGCCGAGGTGTTCATCTGAGCTGGCGGCAATCCCGATCGCCACATAGGCGGTCTGCCCTTCGCCCCAGGTGACGCCCTGCGGGAACTGAAACACCTGAACGCCGGTCTTCAGCACCTGGTCACGCGTATCCGTCGTGCCGTGCGGGATCGCGATCCCGTTGCCGAGGAAGGTGGAGGTCTGCTGCTCGCGCGCCAGCATGCCGTTCACGTAGCCATCGGCCACGTTGCCAGCGCTGACCAGCGCGGCGGCGACCTGCCGGATGGCCTCTTCTTTATTACCGGCCTGCTGGCCGGGATGAATATCCTGCACAGATAACTGGAACATGGTTCTCCTCTCCTGCTGAATTGAATCGTTTCAGCTAACTTGAGAAAAAAGGCGCCATCTGACGGTGAACGATATGCCGAATGACGCTGAAACGTTTCAAGAATTCTGTACCTTTCTTGCTCAACGCGCAAGGTACGTCAGCGACTTGATTGCAGAACTTAGAGGTACTGCACACTTTTGCTGAAGCCCTGGCGCCTGGCCGCGGTAAACGTCAGCTTTTTGCTGAACCCTCTATTTTGAAACGCCTTTTTAATTATTCGTGCCATACTACTGTTTATTTTCAGCCAGCAGGCGTAAACTCCGCGCCGTCTCCTGAAACTACAGAAAACCAAACACATGGAAAACCGAAGCGCCGCCCTTCCCCGACGCGGGTTCGATGTCACCTCTTCCGCCTTCCTGATCGTCGCCTTTCTGACGGGCATTGCCGGGGCGTTGCAGACGCCGACCCTGAGCCTGTTTCTGACCAATGAAGTGCATGTCCGCCCGGCGATGGTGGGTTTCTTTTTTACCGGCAGCGCCGTCATCGGCATTCTGGTCAGCCAGTTCCTCGCCGGACGTTCTGACCGTCAGGGCGATCGCAAGCAGCTGATTGTCGTCTGCTGCCTGCTGGGGGTGCTGGCTTGCGTGCTGTTTGCCTGGAACCGGAACTATTTCATTTTGCTGTTCATCGGCGTATTCCTTAGCAGCTTTGGTTCGACCGCCAACCCGCAGATGTTCGCCCTCGCGCGCGAGCATGCCGACAAAACCGGCCGCGAAGCGGTGATGTTCAGCTCCATTTTGCGCGCCCAGGTCTCACTGGCCTGGGTGATTGGTCCCCCGCTGGCCTATGCGCTGGCGATGGGGTTTGGCTTTACCGCGATGTACCTCAGCGCCGCGGCGGCGTTTATCGTCTGCGGGATCATGGTCTGGCTGTTCTTGCCCAGCATGCGCAAAGCCAAGGCGGTGGCGACTGGCCGGCTGGAAGCCCCGCGCACGCACCGCCGCGATGCGCTGCTGCTGTTCAGCATCTGCACGCTGATGTGGGGCACCAACAGCCTGTACATCATTAATATGCCGCTGTTTATCATTAACGAGCTGCATCTGCCGGAGAAGCTGGCCGGCCTGATGATGGGGACCGCCGCCGGGCTGGAAATTCCCACCATGCTGATTGCCGGTTACTACGCCCGGCGCTTCGGTAAACGCTTTCTGATGCGCCTTTCCGCGGTGGCTGGGGTGCTGTTTTATGTGGGTATGCTGACGGTGCACACGCCGGCGCTGCTGCTGGCGATGCAGGTGCTGAACGCCATCTATATCGGGATCCTCGCCGGGATTGGCATGCTTTATTTCCAGGATTTGATGCCCGGGCAGGCGGGCGCGGCCACCACCCTCTACACCAATACCACCCGCGTCGGCTGGATCATCGCCGGCTCACTGGCGGGCGTGGTGGCAGAGATCTGGAGCTATCATGCGGTGTTCTGGATAGCGCTGGTTATGGGGATCGCCACCCAGGCCTGCCTGTGGCGGATCAGAGACGTATAGATAAGGTTGCCCGGCCGGAGCCGGGCAGTGCGGATTAGTGATCCAGATAGAGATAATGCAGCCAGCTGGTCATGCGCAGCAGCACCTTGCGCATAATCGACACATGGGCAAAATAATCGGTATACACATATCAAAAACCTGTCTCATTTGCTGCTTTAAGCTCAGGGCGCGGTGGCCAGCTCAAGCTCCAGCAGCCAGGTGATGGCGTCATCACGATGAGTGAAGCACATCTCCGGCGAGGGCTGCAGGCTGGCGCACACCTTCGGACGCAGTGGGGAGCCGAAAATCAGGCACAGATTGTGCTCGGAGAGCTGAATACAGCGGGTATTGGCCGGCTTGCCCTGCGGCATGCCGGGGATCGGCGAGGATATAGAGGGGGCGATGCAACATGCGCCACAATCAGTACGACATTCCACAACCCAGCTCCCAAACGCTCATTTTGCGCCACAGCCTAAACGTTTTGCCAGAAGATAGCAAAACTCGCGAATTCCACTTGCCTGAACGCCCGGGCGCGAGTAGTTTTACGCGATATTTTTGACTCGTTAAGTGACAGGATTACTGCAATGCCAAGAGCGAATGAAATTAAAAAAGGTATGGTGCTGAATTACAACGGCAAGCTGCTGATTGTAAAAAATATCGATATTCAGTCACCCAGCGCCCGCGGTGCTGCGACACTGTATAAAATGCGCTTCTCCGATGTGCGTACCGGCCTGAAAGTAGAAGAGCGCTTCAAAGGCGACGATATCGTCGATACCGTGACCCTGACCCGCCGTTTCGTTGACTTCTCCTATGTCGATGGCAACGAATACGTGTTCATGGATAAAGAAGACTACACCCCTTACACCTTCACGAAAGAGCAGATCGAAGAAGAGCTGCAGTTTATTCCGGAAGGCGGCATGCCGGATATGCAGGTGTTGACCTGGGACGGCCAGCTGCTGGCGCTTGAGCTGCCGCAGACCGTGGACCTGGAAATTATCGAAACCGCGCCGGGTATTAAAGGGGCATCCGCCAGCTCCCGCACCAAGCCCGCCACCATGAGCACCGGCCTGGTGATTCAGGTGCCGGAATACCTGACCACCGGTGAGAAAATCCGCATTCATATCGAAGAGTGCCGCTATATGGGCCGCGCGGATTAATTTTCCGTGACGAGTTGACCAGAAAAAAGGACAGCCGCTGGCTGTCCTTTTTGTTATCCCCGTTGCCGCGATTACAGCAGTTCAGGGTATTTGGTCATCTTCAGCGCCAGCTCCACGCCGCGCACTTCCGCCATCCCCTTGAGACGGCCAATCGCCGAATAGCCTGGGTTGGTTTTCTTGCGCAGATCGTCCAGCATCTGATGACCATGATCCGGACGGAACGGGATCGGGCGCAGATCGCCGGCCTGTTTACGCCGCTGCTCTTCACGCAGAATCGCATCCACCACCGCCACCATATTGACGTCGCCGCTAAGGTGCGCCGCCTCGTGGAAGGTTTTCGGGTTCGCCTCGCGGCAGGTGGCGCGCAGATGGGTAAAGTGGATGCGATCGCCAAAGGTCTCCACCATCTTCACCAGATCGTTATCGGCGCGGACGCCATAGGATCCGGTGCACATGGTAAAGCCGTTATTGATGCTGTCCACTGTCTCTTTCAGCCACTGCATATCTTCGATGGTCGACACGATACGCGGCAGGCCCAGGATCGGCCGCGGCGGATCGTCCGGATGCACTGCCAGTCGGATCCCCACCTCTTCGCACACCGGTACGATGGCCCGCAGGAAATAGGCCATATTTTCGCGCAGCTGCGCTTTATCGATGTGGTCATATTCCGCCAGGCGCGCGCGGAACTGGTCGAGGGTGTAGCCCTCTTCCGCCCCCGGCAGGCCGGCGATGATATTGCGGGTCAGTTTCTCAATGTCCGCTTCGCTCATCGCCTTGTAATACGCCTCGGCCTGGCGCTGCTCTTCTTCGCTGTAATCCGCTTCCGCCCCCGGTCGTTTGAGGATATGCAGTTCAAAGGCGGCGAAGGCGATCTGATCGAAACGCAGCGCCCGGGAGCCGTCCGGCAGCTCATATTCCAGATCGGTGCGCGTCCAGTCGAGGATCGGCATAAAGTTGTAGCATACGGTATCGATGCCGCAGGCCGCGAGGTTGCGGATGCTCTGCTGATAGTTGGCAATCCAGGTCGCATACTGCCCGCTGTGGGTTTTAATATCCTCGTGCACCGGAATGCTTTCGACCACCGACCAGGTCAGCCCTTTCGCCGCTAACAGCGCCTGACGCTCTTTAATCTCGTCGACCGGCCAGACCTGACCGTTTGCAATATGGTGCAGCGCAGTGACGACCCCGGTCGCCCCCGCCTGTCGTACATCATCAAGCGATACCGGATCGTTCGGCCCATACCACCGCCAGGTTTGCTCCATCGCTATGCCCTCACAAAAGTTGTTATACCAATAATGGCGACAATCATGACGACTACCATACATGTTTCTCGTCAGGCTGCAAACAGAGCCGGCGCATTGATTGATCCAGCTCACAGTCAGCGGATAATTTCGGCTTACCAATTTAATTTCCTGTCATATAACTTTAGACTGGCAATGTTAATAAGCAGTTAAACAGGTGTGTAAAGAATGACAACAATTGCAACCGCTACGCTACCGGAAAACGTGCAACGTCCTCAGTACGATCGCAGCCAGCTCCGCTCGCGTATTGTCCATTTCGGCTTTGGCGCGTTTCATCGCGCGCACCAGGCGCTGCTGACCGATCGCGTGCTGAATAACATCGGCGGCGACTGGGGGATCTGCGAAATCAGTCTGTTCAGCGGCGATACGCTGATGAGCCAGCTTCGCGAACAGGACCACCTGTTTACCGTACTGGAAAAAGGCGCCGACGGTAATCAGCCCATTGTTATCGGCGCGGTGCACGAATGCCTGAACGCCAGGCTCGATTCGCTGGCGGCGATTATCGAGAAATTTTGCGAGCCGCAGGTAGCGATTGTCTCGCTGACCATCACGGAAAAAGGCTATTGCATCGATCCGGCGACCGGCAAGCTGGATCCGACGCATCCGCGTATCGTTCACGATCTGGAAAATCCGACGCTGCCGCAGTCGGCTCCCGGTATTTTAGTTGAAGCGCTGGCCCGCCGCCGGGAACGGGGCCTGCCGCCCTTTACCGTGCTCTCCTGCGATAACATTCCCGACAACGGCCACGTGGTGAAAAATGCCGTCCTCGGCATGGCGGAAAAACGCAGTCCGGCGCTGGCGAGCTGGATCGCCGACAACGTCAGCTTCCCGGGCACCATGGTGGATCGCATTGTTCCCGCCGCCACCGCGGAGTCGCTGGCGGAAATCGCCGCCGTGCTGGGGGTGGAAGATCCCTGCGCCATCAGCTGCGAACCCTTCATTCAGTGGGTGGTCGAAGACCACTTTGTCGCCGGGCGCCCCGCCTGGGAGACGGCGGGCGTGCAGATGACCGACGACGTGCTGCCCTGGGAGCAGATGAAGCTGCGGATGCTCAACGGCAGCCACTCTTTCCTCGCCTGGCTTGGCTATCTGGCAGGTCATGCGCACGTCAGCGACTGCATGCAGGATGAGGTCTTCCGCCGCGCCGCCCGCCAGCTGATGCTTGACGAACAGGCCCCGACGCTGACCATTACCGGCGTCGATCTGGCGGCCTATGCCGACAGCCTGATCGCGCGCTTCAGCAACCCGGCGCTCAAACACCGTACCTGGCAAATCGCCATGGACGGCAGCCAGAAGCTGCCCCAGCGTATGCTCGACGGTATTCGCGTGCATCTTGACCGCGGCAGCCGCTGGCCGCTGCTGGCCCTCGGCGTAGCCGGCTGGATGCGCTACGTCAGCGGTACGGACGATGCCGGTCAGGCCATCGACGTCCGCGATCCGCTGGTGGACAAGATCCAGCAGCGGGTGGCGCAGAGCGATGAGCAGCAGCGCGTTGACGCCCTGCTGGGTCTGGAGGAAATATTTGGCCGCGACCTGCCGCGCAACGCGCAGTTTGTCGCCGGGATCCGCGCCGCCTGGCAGCAGCTGGCGATGCACGGCGCCCGCGAGGCGGTTGCCCGCGCGCTCAATTCTTAACAATATTTGCGCTTATGCGGACAGAATTTCCTTCTGTCCGCCTCAGGACTTCTCTTTTCCCTCTTTTTTCGTCAGGATAGACGTAACTGTTACAACATTACATTTATCCTGGAGAAAAGAGTGACCAGAACCAATTTGATCACCGGCTTTCTCGGCAGCGGTAAGACGACCTCGATTCTTCATTTGCTGGCGCAGAAGCCTGCGGATGAAAAATGGGCCGTACTGGTTAACGAGTTTGGCGAAGTCGGGATAGACGGCGCCCTGCTGGCCGACAGCGGCGCCCTGCTCAAGGAGATCCCCGGCGGCTGCATGTGCTGTGTCAATGGCCTGCCGATGCAGGTCGGGCTGAATACCCTGCTGCGCCAGGGGAAACCCGATCGTCTGTTGATTGAGCCCACCGGACTTGGCCATCCAAAGCAGATCCTCGATATCCTCACCGCGGCGGTGTATGAACCCTGGATCGATCTGCGCGCGACCCTGTGCATTCTCGATCCGCGTCAGCTACTGGACGAGAAAGCGGTCAACAACGACAACTTTCGCGACCAGCTGGCGGCGGCGGATATCATCGTGGCCAATAAAAGCGATCGGGAAACGCCCGAAAGCGCTCAGGCGTTTGTCGACTGGTGGCAACGCTGGGGCGGCGATCGCCGCCAGGTGTCGGCGACCCAGGGTAATATCGACCTGGCCCTGCTTGATGAACCGCGGCGCAATACCGCCCCGCTGCCGGCGAGCGCGGAGCACGCCCACCGCCATCCCCCCACAGCCGGTCTCGCCGCCCTTAGTCTGGCGGAACACCAGCGCTGGCGCCGCCACCTTAACAGCGGCCAGGGCTATCAGGCCTGCGGCTGGATCTTCGACGCGGAAACGGTCTTTGACACCATCGCCCTGCTGGAGTGGGCCCGGCTGGCGCCGGTGGCGCGGGTCAAAGGTGTGCTGCGCATTGCCGAAGGGGCGGTGCGGATCAACCGCCAGGGCGAGGATCTGCATATCGAGACCCTTAGCGTCGCCCCGCCCGATAGCCGCATCGAGCTTATCTCCGCCCATGAAGCCGACTGGAACGCGCTCCAGACCTCATTGTTGAGGCTTCGTTTAAGTTAAGGCGGCTAAGGTTGCCGCCGACTGTCACAAAATCGCAATGGCTATGATGAAAAACCGAATTCCTTTAATCCTGCTGCTTAACTTCGCGGGTGTGGCGCTATTTTGCTCCTGGTATCTGCCAGCCAACCACGGCGCGTGGGCGCCGGTAGACGCCGCGATCTTCCATTTCTTTAACCATGGCGTCAGCGTCAGCCGCGCTTACGCCTGGCTGCTGGCGATCATCAACAATCGCGCCTTCGACGCCTGCTCGCTGCTGGCGATGGGTTGCCTGATGCTCAGCTACTGGCTCAAGGCGCCGGCGGCAGGCCGTCGTCAGATCGCTATTATGGGCGTGGTAATGCTGCTGGCGGCGGTGATCATCAACCAGTTGGCGCAGCACCTGATGCCGGTTCAGCGCGCCAGTCCGTCGCTGTTTTTCAGCGATGTCACCCGCGTCAGCGACGTCGTTAACTTCCCCACTAAGGATGCTTCCAAGGACAGCTTCCCCGGCGATCATGGGATGATGCTGCTGATCTTCGCGAGCTTTATGTGGCGCTATTTTGGCCGCCGCGCGCTGGCCGTGGCGCTGGTGATATTTGTGGCCTTTGCTTTCCCGCGGGTGATGATTGGCGCCCACTGGTTCAGCGATATTGCCGTCGGCTCTCTGACCGCCGTGCTGATTGGCGCGCCCTGGGTATTGATGACGCCGCTGAGCGATAAACTGATCGCCTTTTTCGATCGCTACTTACCCGGCGGAATATCGGCCAAATAAAGCCGCGGGCAGCCGCCAGGGGCATTATCTATAAGGGGACCTTTTGGGTCCCTTTTTTCAATTTTCCTTTTTTTCAACATCGCGTTCATCTTCTTGTCACATTAATCCCGTGACAAATGAAGGAATTGTCTGTTTTTTGCCCGTAATTGCCGCAATTTTGGCCTTTCCCGATGATTCACTTTTTGTCACCAAAATACTTATAAGAAATCGCGCAAAACCGCTCGCCATGCGGCGTTTGATAGGGTAATCTCGTTCTCGTTTTGCCTTTTCCGCAACATTAATTCAGGCCCTGAATAAAATTGTGCGTGACTGCACAAATTTAAGCTTAAGGAATTGTCTCATTGCGGATGGGTATTTAGGCTCTAACACGTTTGGCATTTTTTATAACGACATTGTCGTTAAGGACAACAAGGGAAAATAAACAGCATGGTCAAATCTCAGCCGATTTTGAGATACATCTTGCGGGTAGCCCCCGCGATTGCAGTAGCGGTTCTGCTTTCCGCGTGTAGTTCAACAAGTACCGCCAGGAATATGCATTCTGAGACGCATGCTGTGGGTAGTGGCGATTTATCATCACTGCAAGCCTCTCAGGATGAATTTGAAACGATGGTCCGTAACCTGGACGTGAAGTCCCGTTTAATGGATCAGTATGCCAGCTGGAAAGGCGTGCGTTACCGCCTCGGCGGCAGCACTCGCAAAGGTATCGACTGCTCGGCGTTCGTGCAGCGCACCTTCCGCGAACAATTTGGTCTGGAACTGCCGCGTTCAACTTCTGAACAGCAGGAAACTGGAAAATCGATTTCCCGTACCCAGCTGCGTACTGGCGATCTGGTTCTGTTCCGCGCCGGCTCTACCGGCCGCCATGTCGGGATCTACCTCGGCAACAACCAGTTTGTTCACGCCTCTACCAGCAGCGGAGTGACCATCTCCAGCATGGATGAGCCATACTGGAAAAAGCGCTACAACGAAGCGCGTCGAGTCCTGAGCCGCTCGTAAACTGTCCTCTACCGCCGCCGGTTATCCCTTGGCTGGAAGCGGGATAAAAAACACTGCCCCGGCAGTGTTTTTTTTTGCCACCTGATTCTGAACGACGCAAAATAAGCTATGTCTTTTAAGTGGGAATGAGAAAAACGACGACTGACAACCCGTTGCTGCGCATCAATAACACGGAAAGACTATAGCTATGCTGACTCGCTACTTTTCGCCCCAGCGTAAAACCTGGCTAACCAGCCTGTGCGTGGGCATTATCGTCGCGCTACTGGCTGGCAGCATTCAGTTTATGGTGATTTACCATAACCGGGCCGAGCGTTTCGACGCCATTATCAACAATGTTAATACCTATCTGAAAAGCTATTTTCACGACCTGCGCCAGACCATTGACGGCCTGCAGCCGCTCGTGGACCAGCCCTGCGAGAATATTGACTCCGGGCTCACCTCCCACGCCGCGTTCAGCCCTAACGTCCGCGCTTTTCTGCTGGTCAAAAACGGCGTGGCCTTTTGCTCCTCGGCAACCGGCGCCATGAATACCCCCCTCACCCAGCTGATCCCGGCCATTGATATCCGCAAACCCCTTGATATGGCGATTTTGCCAGGCACGCCGATGATGCCGAAGAGCGCGGCGCTGGCACTATGGGTAGGCAAACCCGGTGATGAAAACAGCGGCATTTTCGTGTCGATTAACGCCAATCTCACGCCGTATATCCTCTATTCCGCACGGCAGAATGATTTCAGCGGTATTGCGCTGGTCATCGGCCACACCGCTATCTCCACCTTCAGTAACCGGCTGGTGGATCCGCAAACGCTGCATAATGTGCCGATCCGCGAAGTGCAGATCGACGGTTTCCCCCTCAAGGTCTACCTGTATGCCAACAGCTGGCTGGCGGAAAATACGCAGTTTGCTCTGCTGCTCGGGGTGGTGTGCGGCCTGCTGGCGGGGCTGCTCTGCTATTACGTGCTGTCGATCAAATCCGATCCGCGAAAATCCATTCTGCTGGGGATCAAAAACAACCAGTTCTACGTCGTCTATCAGCCGGTGGTGAATGCCCAGACTCTGCGTATCAGCGGCGTGGAGGTCCTGATGCGCTGGCGCCATCCGGTGGTGGGCGAAATTCCGCCTGACGTCTTTATTAACCTCGCGGAAACCCAGCAGATGATCGTGCCGCTGACCGATCACCTGCTGGCGCTGATCGCCCGCGACGCGCCGGCGCTGAAGCGTATTCTGCCGCACGGCGTCAAGCTGGGGCTCAATATTTCCCCAGCCCATCTTCAGGCCGACAGCTTCCGCGACGATATGCTGCGCTTCGCCGCCGCGCTGCCCGCCGGCCATTTTCACGTGGTGCTGGAGGTCACAGAGCGGGCGATGATTGACAAAGAAAAATCGGTCGCTAACTTCGCCTGGCTGCACCAGCACGGTTTTGAAATCGCGATCGATGATTTTGGCACCGGGCATAGCGCGTTGATCTATCTCGAACGCTATAACTTCGATTATCTGAAGATCGATCGCGGCTTTGTGCAGGCGATCGGCACCGAAACCGTCACCTCGCCAGTGCTGGATGCGGTGCTGACCCTCAGCCGCCGGCTGAAATTGATGACCGTTGCCGAAGGGGTGGAGACCCAGGAGCAGGCGGAGTGGCTCCGCGCTCAGGGAGTGCATTTCCTGCAGGGGTACTGGATCAGCCGGCCGCTGTCGCTGGCGGCGCTAGTGGCCGCGCACGATGAACCCGCGAATTATTTCACAACGCGTTAAGTCTCACTTATGATGCGGGAACAGAAGTCGGCCACGGGGGCCGGCTATGACAGGGTATTCTGCCGCCTATGTATGCGCGACTTTTTCTGCTTCTGCTTGCTCTGTTTAGCCTGAGCGCTAAAGCGCAATCCATTCAGGAAAGCGTCGCCTTCGCAATTATCGGCGAACCCAAATACGCCGCCGGTTTCAGCCATTTTGATTATGTTAATCCACAGGCGCCGAAAGGCGGCACCCTCACCCTGGCGGCGATTGGCACCTTTGACAACTTCAACCGCTACGCGCTGCGCGGCAATCCCGCGGTACGCACTGAGGCGCTCTACGATCCCCTGTTCACCACCTCGGATGATGAGCCCGGCAGCTACTATCCGTTGATTGCCGAACGGGCGCGCTACGCCGGGGACTATTCATGGATGGAGATCGCCCTCAACCCGCGCGCCCGTTTTCACGACGGCACGCCAATCACCGCCCGCGATGTCGCTTTTACCTTCAATAAGTTTATGACCGAAGGGGTGCCGCAGTTCCGCCTCTTTTATAAAGGCACCACCGTGAAGGCCATCGCGCCGTTGACCGTGCGTATCGACCTCGGCCAGCCCGGTAAAGAGAACATGCTGAGCCTGCTGAGCCTGCCGGTGATGCCCGAGGCGTTCTGGCGTCATCACAAACTCAGCGACCCGTTGTCAAAGCCGCCGCTGGCCAGCGGGCCCTACCGCATCAGCGCCTGGCGGATGGGACAGTATATTACCTATTCCCGGGTCGCCGATTACTGGGCGGCCGACCTGCCGGTCAACCGCGGTCGCTGGAACTTCGATACGCTGCGCTATGACTATTATCTTGACGACAACGTCGCTTTCGAAGCCTTTAAAGCCGGGGCCGTCGACCGCCGGGAAGAGACGGTCGCCAAAAACTGGGCCACCCGCTACGTCGGCCGCAACTTCAGCCGCGGCTACATCATTAAAGAGGAGTATGCCAACACCTCGGCGCAGGATACCCAGTGGCTGGCGTTCAATATTCAGCGCCCGGTATTCGCCGATCGCCGGGTGCGGGAGGCCATTACCCTGGCGTTTGATTTTGAATGGATGAACAAGGCGCTGTTTTACAGCGCGTATCAGCGCGCCAACAGCTATTTCCAGAACACCGAATATGCCGCCCGCAGCCTGCCCGACGCGGCCGAGCTGGCCCTGCTGACGCCGATGAAAAACGAACTGCCCCCCGAGCTCTTCAGCCAGGTTTACCAGCCGCCGGTCTCCCGCGGCGATGGCTTCGACCGCGCCAACTTACTCAAAGCCGACGCCCTGCTTAACGCGGCGGGCTGGACGGTGAAGAACCAGCGCCGGGTTAACGCCGCCACCGGCAAGCCGCTGCGTTTTGAACTGCTGATGCCGGCCGGAAGCAATGACCGCTGGGTGCTGCCGTTTCAGCACAACCTGCAGCGCCTGGGGATCGTCATGGATATTCGTCAGGTGGATAACTCGCAGTACAGCAACCGCCGCCGCAGCCGCGATTACGACATGATGCCGAGCCTGTGGCGCGCCATGCCCTGGCCGGGGACTGACCTGCAAATCTCCTGGGCGTCGGACTATATTCACTCCAGCTACAACGCGCCGGGGGTGCAAAGTCCGGTGGTGGATAAACTGATTGCGCAGATCCTGCAGTGGCAGGGTAATAAGCAGAAGCTGATCCCGCTTGGCCGGGCGCTGGACCGCGTCCTCACCTGGAACCACTACATGTTGCCGATGTGGTATATGGCGCAGGACCGCACCGCGTGGTGGAATAAATTCTCGTTCCCCCAAACCCGCCCCATTTATTCGTCCGGCCTTGATACCTGGTGGTATGACGCGAACAAAGCGGCCACCCTCCCCGCGGACAGACGCTAAGGACATACCATGGGCAGCTACCTGATCCGCCGTTTGCTGTTAGTGATCCCCACCCTGTGGGCCATCATTACCATTAACTTTTTTATTGTACAGATCGCTCCCGGCGGCCCGGTCGACCAGGCCATCGCCGCCATCGAATTTGGTCAGCACGGTGGAATGCCAGGCGCCGGCGACGGCGGGATGGGCGCCAGCCATGCCCGCACCGGCGCCGGCAATATCAGCGAGGGTCACTATCGCGGGGGGCGCGGCCTCGATCCGGAAGTCATCGCCGAGATCACCCACCGCTACGGCTTCGACAAACCGCTGCACGAGCGCTACCTGAAGATGCTGGGCGATTATCTGCGCTTTGATTTTGGCGACAGCCTGTTTCGCAGCGCCTCCGTACTGCAGCTGATTAAAGACAGCCTGCCGGTCTCGGTGAGCCTCGGGCTGTGGAGCACGCTGATCATCTATCTGGTCTCCATTCCGCTGGGCATCCGCAAAGCCGTCAGCAACGGCAGCCGCTTTGACATCTGGAGCAGTACGCTGATTATCATTGGCTATGCGATCCCCGCCTTTCTGTTCGCCATCCTGCTGATCGTGATTTTCGCCGGCGGCAGCTATTTCGACCTCTTCCCGCTTCGCGGTCTGGTCTCGCCAAACTTCGACACCCTCCCGTGGTATGAAAAGATCCTCGACTATCTGTGGCACATCGCCCTGCCGGTGCTGGCGACGGTGATCGGCGGCTTTGCCGCCCTGACCATGCTGACTAAAAACAGCTTCCTGGACGAGATCCGCAAACAGTATGTGGTCACCGCCCGCGCCAAAGGCGTCGGTGAGAAACAGATCCTCTGGGGACACGTGTTCCGCAACGCCATGCTGCTGGTGATCGCCGGTTTCCCGGCCACCTTTATCAGTATGTTCTTTACCGGCTCGCTGCTGATCGAAGTGATGTTCTCCCTGAATGGTCTGGGACTGCTGGGCTATGAAGCGACGGTCTCCCGCGACTATCCGGTGATGTTCGGCACGCTCTATATTTTCACCCTGATCGGCCTGCTGCTGAATATCGTCAGCGATATCAGCTATACGCTGGTCGACCCGCGTATTGATTTTGAGGGCCGCTAATGTCGTTCTTCAGTCCCGTTAATCAGGCCCGCTGGGCGCGCTTTCGCCACAACCGTCGCGGTTACTGGTCGCTGTGGCTGTTTTTAATCCTCTTCCTCTGCAGCCTGGGGGCTGAGCTGCTGGCCAACGATCGGCCACTGCTGGTGCAGTACCGGGGCCAGCTGTACGTCCCGGTGTTAAAAAACTATACCGAGCAGACCTTCGGCGGCGCATTCGCCACCGCCGCCGACTATCAGGATCCCTGGCTGCAGCAGCAGCTGGCCAGCCACGGCTGGGCGCTTTGGCCGCCGGTGCGCTTCGGCGCGACGACGATCAATTTTGCCAGCACGGTTCCTTTTCCATCGCCGCCCTCGGCCAGCAACTGGCTCGGCACCGACGCCAACGGCGGCGATGTGCTGGCGCGGATCCTTTATGGGACGCGCATCTCGGTACTGTTTGGTCTGCTGCTGACGCTGTTCTCCAGCGTGCTGGGGGTGCTGGCCGGTGCGATACAAGGATATTACGGCGGTAAAATCGACCTCTGGGGGCAGCGTTTTATCGAAGTCTGGTCCGGTATGCCGACGCTGTTTCTGATCATCCTGCTCTCCAGCGTCGTGCAGCCGGGCTTCTGGTGGCTGCTGGCGATCACTGTCCTGTTTGGCTGGATGACGCTGGTGGGCGTGGTGCGCGCTGAATTTCTCCGCACCCGCAACTACGACTACATCCGGGCGGCGCAGGCGTTAGGGGTCAGCGACCGGCAGATCATCCTGCGGCATATGCTGCCCAACGCGATGGTGGCGACCCTCACCTTCCTGCCGTTTATTCTCTGCAGCTCTATTACCACCCTGACGTCGCTGGATTTTCTCGGCTTCGGCCTGCCGCTCGGCTCGCCCTCCCTCGGCGAGCTGCTCCTGCAGGGCAAAAACAACCTGCAGGCACCCTGGCTGGGCATTGCCGCGTTTCTCTCTGTCGCCGTGCTGCTGACGCTGCTGATTTTCATCGGTGAAGCGGTGCGCGACGCCTTTGACCCCAGTAAGGCGGTGTAATATGACCCACCCGCTGTTAGCTATCGACAATCTCTCTATCGCCTTTCGCCAGCAGGGGGAGACGCAGACCGTCGTGCATAATCTGTCGCTCGAGGTGGCGGCCGGCGAAACGCTGGCCCTGGTGGGGGAATCCGGCTCCGGTAAGAGCATCTCCGCCCTGTCGGTGCTGCGGCTGCTCCCTACCCCGCCGGCCAGCTACCCCAGCGGCGATATCCGTTTTCATGGCCAGTCGCTGCTGCATGCGGATGAGGCGACCCTGCGCGGCGTGCGCGGCAACCGGATCGCGATGATCTTTCAGGAGCCGATGGTGTCGCTCAATCCCCTCCATACCCTGGAAAAACAGCTCTACGAGGTGCTGTCGTTACACCGGGGAATGCGCAAAGAGGCGGCGCGCGGAGAGATCCTCGACTGCCTGGAGCGCGTCGGGATCCGTCAGGCGCCGCGGCGGCTGGCGGACTATCCGCACCAGCTCTCGGGCGGCGAGCGCCAGCGGGTGATGATCGCCATGGCGCTGCTGACGCGCCCGGAGCTGTTGATTGCCGACGAGCCGACCACCGCCCTCGATGTGTCAGTGCAGGCGCAAATTCTGCAGCTGCTGCGCGAGCTAAAGCGGGAGCTGAACATGGGGATGCTGTTTATCACCCATAACCTGAGCATCGTCCGCCAGCTGGCTGACCGGGTGGCGGTGATGCAGAACGGCCGCTGCGTGGAGCACAATCACTGTCGGGCGCTGTTTAGCGCGCCGGCCCATCCTTACACCCAACGCCTGCTGGATAGCGAACCGGACGGCGAGCCGGTGCCGCTGGCCGCCGATGCCCCGGTGCTGCTGCAGGCGGAGGAGTTACAGGTGGCGTTCCCCATTCGTCGGGGGATCCTGCGTCGGGTGGTCGATCACCATCGGGTGGTCAATGATCTCCATTTCCAGCTACGGGCCGGCGAGACGCTGGGTCTGGTGGGAGAATCGGGTTCCGGCAAAAGCACGACCGGTCTGGCGCTGCTGCGCCTGATCCCCTCCGAGGGCAAGATAACCTTTGCCGGCCAGCCGATTCAGGGACGCGGTCGCCGACAGCTGCTGCCGCTGCGCCGACAGATGCAGGTGGTTTTTCAGGATCCGAACTCGTCGCTCAATCCGCGCCTGACGGCGCAGCAGATCATTGAGGAGGGCCTGCGCGTCCACCAGCCGACGCTGACGGCGGCTGAACGCGAACAGGCGGTGATCCTTGCCATGCAGGAGGTCGGCCTCGACCCGGCCAGCCGCCAGCGCTACCCGGCGGCTTTCTCCGGCGGCCAGCGCCAGCGTATCGCCATCGCCAGAGCGTTAATCGTCAAGCCGCAGCTGATCGTCCTCGACGAGCCGACTTCCTCGCTGGATAAAACCGTTCAGGCGCAGATCCTGAATCTGCTGAAAGCGTTACAGCTGAAGCATCAGCTGGCCTATATTTTTATCAGCCATGATTTAGGCGTGGTGCGCGCGCTGTGTCACCAGGTGATGGTGCTGCGGCAGGGAGTGGTGGTCGAACAGGGCGAGTGCCAGTCCGTCTTCAGCGCGCCCCGGCATGAGTATACCCGCCAGCTGCTGGCGCTAAGCTGACGGTCAGAAAGGGTTATTGCCGGAGAAGGGCTCGGCGATCGCCACGCCAAAGTTTTTCAGACGACAGGTGGCGGCAAACTCATCCTGCAGATTAACGAACAGGCAGGGCTCGCCTTCGCACTCAAGAACGGAACAGTCGACTTCAATGTCGCTTAACGCCTGGCTGAGCTTATGCATCACCGGCCAGGCTTTTTCACCGTCCGGACTCAGCAGCTTCAGGGCGACGAGACTGTTTTCGTTCTGCGCGCCGTTTTGCGGAATCGGTTCAACTCTGGAACCCGCAAAACCGGCCAGCCAGCGATAGCTCTGCGGCAGACGGTGTACGATAGAGAGTTGTTGTGTATTCACGTGGTTTCCCCGGAAGCAAAAGGCTTCACAATAAATTTACATCAATATTAACACACTGTTGACAAATAGTCCTGCTCAGACGCAGAAAACGTTTACAGCCGCGGCGGCCCAGGGTTAAGCGCTTATATTCCAGCGTGTTATTTTTTAACCCGGCAAGCCGATTGGCGCTATATGTACCCGTTTCTGTGATCCAAAACAACTTTTTTATCGCAACAATGCGACTTTTTACACTAATTGATTTTACATAAAGGAAACAAATCGCAGAACCCTGAAGCCCATTGCGGTTGACGTGCATCAAGAAAGGGGCGATTTCGCCCCTGAAAATGTGACCTAGCGTGCGATTTTTCGCCGGCGGGAAGCGTAAAGGGAGAAGAAAATAGAGCTGGTGGCGCAGAAGGCGATGGAGATCAGCATCGGCCAGGCGGTGGTAAAGGTGGCCATCGACAGCAGCGCGCCGATAATCGCCCCGATACCAAAGCGGAAAGTCCCCGCCAGCGACGAAGCGGTGCCCGCCATATGCGGAAACTCATCGAGGATCACCGCCATAGCGTTCGACGACACCATCGATACGCAGCCAACGAAGGCCGCCACGCCGATGACCAGCGACCAGAAGCCGACGTCGAGCAGCGCGCAAACCACCATCCACACCGCCATGGCAAACTGGATCCACAGCCCGGCGCGGAACATGCGCAACGCCCCTACCCGCCGCACAAACCGGCTGTTGAACATGGTCATCAGGAACAGAAAGACAATGTTCAGCGCAAAATAGTAGCCAAAGTGCTGAGGCGCGACGTGGTTAATATTGATATAGACGAAAGGCCCGGCGCTAAGGAAAGAGAACATGCCCGCGAAGCTGAAGCCGCTCGCCAGCATATAGCTCAGGACCCGCTTATGGCGGAACAGGGTGGCAAAGTTACCCATCGTGGTGCGCAGGTGGAACGGCTGACGCCTTTCAGCCGGCAGCGTTTCGCGGATAAACAGGCCGATCATCAGCGACGCCAGCAGGGCCGCCAGGGCGAGGATCCAGAAGATGGCATGCCAGCTGAACCAGACCAGCACCGCCCCGCCGACCATCGGCGCCACCAGCGGCGCAATGGTCGTCACCAGCATGACAAACGACATCATCCGCGAAAACTCATCTTTCGGATAGATATCGCGCATCAGGGCGTTGATCACCACGCTGGCCGCCGCGGCCGCCAGACCGTGGAAGAAGCGCATGGCGATCAGCATCTCGATGGTCTGCGACAGGGCGCAGGCCACCGCCGCCGCGGCGAAGACCAGCGTTCCGCCGAGGATCACCGGCTTGCGGCCGAGGCTGTCAGCCATCGGACCGTACAGCAGTTGCCCCAGCGCAAAGCCGAGGATATAGGTGCTGAGGGTCATCTGCGCGCTGCCGTCCGGCACGTGGTACTGGGCAGCGATCACCGGCAGGGCCGGGAGATACATATCGATCGACAGCGGCATCAGCATGGCCAGCAGGCCAAGGATAAAGACAATCCCCAGAGACGAATTTTGCTTCAGCGTCACGTTTTGCTCCGTGGCTGCGGGGCGCCCACGCTGGCGATTTCCGCTTCCGTCAGCGGACGATATTCACCCGGCGCCAGAGATTCATCCAGCAGGATGTCGCCGATGCGTTCCCGATGCAGGCCAACCACGTGGTTGCCCACGGCGGCGAACATGCGTTTCACCTGATGGTAGCGGCCTTCGCTAATGGTGAGGCGCACTTCGGTCGGAGTGATAACTTCCAGCACCGCCGGTTTGGTGAGATCTTTTTCGTTATGCAGTTGGACGCCTTTGGCAAACAGCTCCGCGGTCCCTTCCGCCAGCGGGCTTTCCAGCGCCACCAGATAGGTTTTTTCACAGTGGTGTCGCGGCGAGGTAATGCGGTGCGACCATTGGCCGTCATCGGTCATCAGCACCAGTCCGGTGGTGTCGATATCCAGCCGACCGGCGGCATGCAGCTTATGCGCCACCGGCTCGTCGAGGAAATAGAGGATAGTCGGATGATCGGGATCGTCGGTGGAACAGACGTACCCCTGCGGCTTGTTGAGCATAAAATAGCGCGGGCCGTTCTGCTGGGTCAGCGTGTTCCCGTCATACTCCACCTCGTGCTCCGGCTGAAGCTTAAAGGAAGCATCTTTTACAATGTCGCCGTCCACGGTAACGCGGCTGCCGCGGATTTCACGCCCGGCAATAGCCCGGCTGACGCCAAGCTGCTGAGCGATAAACTTATCAAGTCGCATGAGATTTTTTTAGCCTGTCAAAGTGCTGGAGCGGGCAAATCGCCCGAAAAAGAAGAAATTCACTGGCTAGTATAACGGGCTCTTAACACCACTCAAGGGAAAAGATTCATGGCATACTATTCGCGAGTTAATTAGCCCCGTGAATTCATGACTTTTACATTACGTCCCTACCAACAAGAAGCCGTCGATGCCACCCTCGCCTGGTTTCGTCGCCATACCGAGCCGGCGGCGATTGTCCTGCCCACCGGCGCGGGCAAAAGCCTGGTGATCGCCGAGCTTGCCCGACTGGCCCGCGGCCGCGTGCTGGTGCTGGCCCACGTCAAAGAGCTGGTGGCGCAGAATCATGCTAAATACTGCGCCCTTGGCCTCGAGGCGGATATCTTTGCCGCCGGACTGCAGCGTAAAGAGAGCCACGGCAAAGTGGTGTTCGGCAGCGTGCAGTCGGTGGCACGCAATCTGGCGCAATTTCGCAGCGAGTTTTCGCTGCTGATCGTCGATGAATGCCACCGCATCAGCGATGATGACGACAGCCAGTATCAGCAGATCATCAGTCACCTGCGGCAGGTCAACCCGCAGCTCCGGCTGCTCGGCCTGACGGCGACCCCGTTTCGCCTCGGCAAGGGGTGGATCTATCAGTTCCACTACCACGGGATGGTGCGTGGCGATGAAAAAGCGCTGTTCCGCGACTGCATCTATGAGCTGCCGCTGCGCTATATGATTAAGCACGGCTACCTGACGCCGCCGGAACGCCTCGATATGCCGGTGGTACAGTACGATTTCAGCCGCCTGCAGGCGCAAAGCAACGGCCTGTTCAGCGAGGCCGATCTTAATCACGAACTGAAAAAACAGCAGCGCATTACACCGCATATCGTCAGCCAGATCGTGGAGTTCGCCGAAAGCCGCAAAGGGGTGATGATCTTCGCCGCCACCGTGGAGCACGCCCGGGAAGTGACCGGCCTGCTGCCGGCAGGCCAGGCGGCGCTGATCACCGGGGAAACCCCGGGTCCGGAACGAGATCGCATCATCGAGGCGTTTAAAGCGCAGGCGTATCGCTATCTGGTGAACGTCGCGGTGCTGACCACCGGCTTCGACGCCCCGCACGTCGACCTGATCGCCATCCTCCGCCCCACCGAGTCGGTGAGTCTTTACCAACAGATCGTTGGCCGCGGCCTGCGCCTGGCGCCGGGAAAAACCGACTGCCTGATCCTCGACTACGCCGGCAACCCGCACGACCTGTACGCCCCGGAAGTGGGAACGCCGAAGGGTAAAAGCGACAACGTGCCGGTGCAGGTCTTCTGCCCGGCCTGCGGCTTCGCCAATACCTTCTGGGGCAAAACCACCGCCGACGGCACCTTGATTGAGCATTTTGGCCGCCGCTGCCAGGGGTGGTTCGAAGATGACGACGGCCACCGCGAACAGTGCGACTTCCGCTTTCGTTTCAAAAACTGCCCGCAGTGCAACGCGGAAAACGATATCGCCGCCCGCCGCTGCCGGGAGTGCGACACCATTCTGGTTGACCCGGACGACATGCTGAAGGCGGCGCTGAAGCTGAAGGACGCGCTGGTGCTGCGCTGTAGCGGCATGGCCCTGCAGCACGGTAGCGACGAGAAAGGCCCGTGGCTGAAAATCACCTACTACGATGAGGACGGCGCCGACGTCAGTGAGCGCTTCCGTCTGCAAACGCCCGCCCAGCGTACCGCCTTTGAGCAGTTGTTTATCCGCCCGCATACCCGCACGCCGGGCGTGCCGCTGCGCTGGATAACGCCGGCGGATATCGTGGCCCAGCAGACGCTGCTGCGCCATCCGGACTTTGTCGTCGCCCGCATGAAAGGCCAGTACTGGCAGGTGCGGGAAAAAGTGTTCGATTATCAGGGGCGTTTTCGCCGCGCCAACGAGCTGCGTTAATCACCCGAAAGCTGAGGTTTTGATTGCCCGGGTGTCGTTTGGCGGCTATAATGCCGCCCGCTTTTGCATTCGCAAAGCAGATAATCCGCCTGTTGCTGGGTCGCCTGTAGCAGGCTTTATATATAGAGAGACATCAATGTTTACTATCAACGCAGAAGTACGTAAAGAGCAGGGTAAGGGTGCGAGCCGCCGCCTGCGCGCAGCTAACAAGTTCCCGGCAATCATCTACGGTGGCGAAGCTGCTCCGGTTGCTATCGAACTGGACCACGACAAAGTATGGAACATGCAGAGCAAAGCTGAGTTTTACGGCGAAGTTCTGACCGTCGTTGTTGATGGCAAAGAAGAAAAAGTCAAAGTTCAGGCTGTTCAGCGCCACGCGTTCAAGCCGAAACTGACTCACATCGACTTCGTTCGCGCGTAATCGCCGATAGCAAGTTGTATGGCAAGCGCCCCGGGGTCTTCGGCTCCGGGGCGTTTTGTTATCCGCGCCGCCAAAGCGCCGGCGCCTCGT
Source organism: Klebsiella sp. M041 (assembly GCF_059759695.1). Classification (NCBI taxonomy): domain Bacteria; kingdom Pseudomonadati; phylum Pseudomonadota; class Gammaproteobacteria; order Enterobacterales; family Enterobacteriaceae; genus Klebsiella; species Klebsiella sp. M041. The sequence continues at coordinate 307,865 of NZ_JCAXWU010000001.1, read as the reverse complement.
CCACGATGTCGCTCAGCAGCCGGTGCTTATTCATTCCGGGCAGCCAGAGCATCACCATGGTGACGTTCAGCCCCTGACTGCCGACCTCCGTCGCGATTTCACCGACTCCCTGCCACTCGCCTGGCCGCAAATGGTCCGGTAAAAACCCCCAGCCCCTCCCCTGCTCCATCGCATGGCGCAGCAGGGTAATTTCGTTCATATACAGCGTATGGCCGGAGATCTGCAGCCGGCGGGCAATCTGATCGTCGCTGCGCCGGTGCATCACCAGCTGCGGCGTTAACGAGAGATTGAGCAGCGTCAGCGGCCGCGCGGCATCCCGGAACAGGCGGTCCGCCGCGTAGAAACGCAGATCCACGGTGCCGAGCGCCCGCCACTCCATTTCGCTGCCCAGCGTGCGGTTGTTGGCCTGGCACATCGCCATATCCGCCACGCCATCGCTCAGCGCCTGCTCGGCTTCGCGCCGCGAGGCGCTCCAGCAGCTTAACCGGATCTGCCGCCGGGCCAGCGTATCGGCCAGTGCGCAGAGAAAATCACGTGGGATAAAGGGATCGTATACCAGACGCAGCGCCTGCCCGGCGGTTTGCGGCAGCGTTTGCGCAAAAGACTCGAAAGCCTGCGCCTGGCGCAACAGCAGATGCGCCTGACGAAAAAGCTGCTCCCCTTCGGCGGTTAAGGTCAGGGTACGCCCTTCCCGGCTGAACAGCCGATAGCCCAGCGCATCTTCCAGATAGTCCAGCAGATCGCGCAGCGTGGTTCGGTCTTTACCTAACCGAATGGCCGCCCGCGACAGGCTACCAGTCTCGGCGATGGTGGCGAATGCTTCAATCTGCGCGAAAGAATACTGCAGGGTTTTCATCCTTCTCTCCCTTGCGGGGGAAAATCCCCCCTTTACTGATTTTAGCCGCCGCGCGCCGATTTATATACTGCGATGCGAATCTATGGCAAACGAGGAAAGGATGATGATAAGAAAACCACTGGCCCTGGCGTTAATCCTGGCGGCGCTGCCGGCCGCGGCAATGGCACAACGCTGCGGCGACCTGACGCTGGATGTCTGCCCAACGCCTTACGACCAAACGCTACCCGCCGCCAAAGATATGCTCAGCTGGGATCAGACTTCACGCGTGATTGGCTTTCGAAATGACTATCGCAACTATGCCGGCGATGTTTTCCGCCACGGCGCCTCGGCGCCGCTGGAACGCGCTGAAAAACAATTGACCGATGCCCGCTATACCCTCAACGGCCACACCTGGACCCTGCAGGATTACCTGAAGCGCGAGAACGTCAGCGGTATGCTGGTGCTGAAAGACGGCAAAGTCGCCTGGAAATATCTTGGCGACGGCAACACCGATACCACCCTGTGGACCTCACGCTCGGTGGGAAAATCGGTGGTCTCGACGCTGGTGGGCATCGCCATTCAGCAGGGTAAGATCCACTCCCTTGATGATCTGATTACCGTTTATGAACCCGAACTGAAAGGCACCGCCTGGGACGGCGTGACGCTGAAGCAGTTGATGCAGCACACCAGCGGTGTGGAATGGAATGAAGACTACACCGACCCGCAGTCGCACTTCGCCCGCCTGACCCAGTGCGAGGCGCAGCCCGGGGCCTATGCCTGCGTGCGCAAGATCGTCACCGGCCTGGCGCGCAAACATCCGGCGGGCGAGCAGTGGTCCTACTCTTCCGGCGGCGCCTGGCTGCTGGGCGATATCCTGGAGCGCGCCACCGGCATGTCGCTGGCCGCCTGGCTTGAGCAGTCGCTGTGGCGGCCCGCCGGGATGGCCCACGACGGCGTATGGCATGCTTATCAGCCAGGGAAGCACGATGTCGGCGCCCACGGCTTTAACGCCACCCTTGAAGACTGGGGCCGCTTCGGCGAATTCGTCGCCCGCGATGGTCGGTTAAGCAACGGCAAACAGCTGGTGCCGGCGGGCTGGTTCGATCAGGCCGCAAGCTGGACCACTGCGCTGAACTCGGTCTCGGCGGCGCATCCGCAAGGTATCTACGGCTATCAGTGGTGGAATAACGCCATTCCGGCGAATGCGCAAAACGTCCAGCCGACGCCGCAGGAAGGGCTGAAAGACTCGCTGTGGGCGCTGGGGATCTACGGCCAGGTGATCATGGTGAACCGTGCGGAACACCTGGTGATCGTCCAGTGGTCGACCTGGCCGCAGGCGGAACCTTCCTTTAACGCCCAGCCGCTGGAAGCGGCGCTGATGTACAGCGCCATTGCCCGCGAGCTGCGTTAACCCTCCCTGCTCCTTGCCGCTCAGCCGGCGAGGAGCGTGTCGGCATTCAGCGCCAGGTGCTGCAGCAGGATAATGGTTTTGGCATCCATGATCTCGCCATCGCGAATGGCCTGCAGCGCCCGCGCCAGGGGCCACTCCAGCACTTCAATGTCCTCACCTTCCGCCGCCAGCCCGCCGCCGTCTCCCTGCCGGTCATCGGCCTGATATTCGGCGATAAAAAAGTAGAGTTTTTCGGTGACAGAGCCGGGGCTCATAAAGACGGTGAAGAGGGGCTCGATGCGCGTCACCCGAAAGCCGGTCTCTTCTTCCGCTTCGGCAACGATCCGCGCCTCCGGCGAGGCGTTATCCAACAGCCCTGCCGCCGCTTCAATGAGATATCCGTCGTGACCGTGAGTAAACACCGGAAAACGGAACTGACGGGTCAGGACCACCGTCCGCTTTTCCCGGTTGTAGAGTAAAATGACCGCGCCGTTGCCGCGATCGTAGGCCTCGCGGCTCTGCTCCTGCCAGCGTCCGTCCCGGCGCTGCAGTTCAAAGGTATATTTTTTCAGCGTGTACCAGTTATCAGAGAGCAGCGTCTCGCGAACGTGTCGGACGTGCGGTGCGTGAGTTTGCATGTTATATCCCCTTTCAGATGACAGCAGGCACCATAACATGCATAATCGTGCACAAACAAGATCACTCGTGAAGGAAAAATCATGCTCGCCAGTCAACGAAAACAGCAAATCCTGCAGATCCTTGCGGAGGAAAAACAGGTGATGTCCGGGGAGCTGAGCCAAAGGTTTAACGTCTCTGAGGACTCCATTCGCCGCGATCTGCGCGAGCTGGCGGCGGAAGGAAAACTGCAGCGAGTCCACGGCGGGGCGCTGCCGGTCTCTGCCGCCATCGCCCCTATTGAAACACGCAAAAGCGTGCAAATCGCCTCCAAACAGGCGGTGGCGCGCGCTGCCGCCGGCCTGATCCAGCCTGGACAGGTGGTGATTGTCGATGGCGGCACCACGACCGCGACGATGATCGGCTTATTACCCGCCGACCTCAGTTGCACGGTGGTCACTCACAGCCCCGGCATCGCCGTGGCGCTGGTCGATCACCCGCGAATCGAGGTGATCCTGCTCGGCGGCAAAGTGTTTAAGCATTCGGTTGTCGCCGTCGGCCCTGAAACGCTGGAAGCAATGGCGCGGATCAACGCCGATGTGTTCTTTATGGGGGTGACCGGCGTCCACCCGCGAGCGGGTTTTACCACCGGTGATTATGAAGAGGCAGGCATCAAGCGCGCGCTGGCGGCCAGGGCCGCGGAAACCGTGGTGATGGCCTCCCGGGAAAAGCTCAACGCCGCGTCGGCCTTTGCCATCGGCGAGCTGAACCTCGCCAGTACGCTTATCGTCGATGGGGAGCCCGACGCCGCGCTGCGCCAGCGGCTGGTGCAGAGCGGCGTGGAGATCGTCCCCGTTCAGCGGTCGCGCTGACGGGGCGTGGCGCTTAGTTGCCGCCGGACGTCCGGCGCTGCAGCTGGTCGCGCAGGTTCGGCGGGGTGCCCTTAATGGTCAGGGTATCGGTGGCGGGATCCCAGAATACGCGTTCGCCCAGCAGCATCGCGTCGAAGTTAATGGTCAAACCGCCGCCGCTGCCGGCAAACTTGGTCAGCTGACGTAAGGTGCTGCGATCCGCCGGGAAGCTCTCTTCCAGCTCGTAGCCCTGCTCGGCGGTGAACTCCTGGAAGCTCTTTTCGCTGACGCCGGCGAGCTCTTTGGACAGCGACTCCAGCTCAATCTCTTCCCCGGCCTGCAGCTGTTCATTGCAGTAAGCATAGACCTGCTGACGCACATTCTGTCGCTCGGATTTATCAAGCTGCGCGTCGGCGGCAAAGTCATCCACCGCCTGCAGCAGGCCGCGGTTCTGCGCTTTGGCGTTGAGACCTCCGCTGGCGCCGAGGAAATCCATGAAGAAATCGGCCACTTTGCGCCCCACCCGCCCTTTCAGGAAGGTCAGGTAGCGGGTCGACTCCGGGTTGGTTTCCCACTCGGTCAGATCGATGCGCGCGACGATATCGGCATGGTTAATATCCAGATAATGGGTCGAGCGGATATCCAGCTCTTCGTTGACGCGCATGCTGCTCAGGTTATTGAGCACCGCCACCAGCAGATACTCGACCGCCAGGTAACGATACTGACAGAAGAGGACAATGCCCCCTTCGGCGAACGGGTATTTCGCCAGCTCATCGCGCAGGCGGCCGGTCGCCGCACGGCTGAACGCCAGAAACTCCTCTTCCCCCTGACGCTGCAGGCGCAGCGCCTGCGCCAGTTCGCTCTCTTCATTGAACAAGCCATAGGCTTTGCTTTTGGCGCTATAAACCCGGTGCAGTTCAGCCATCATCTCGACGACCGTCGCATTCGGCTCCAGCAGTGACTCGCGCAGCACCAGCTCCAGATTTTGTTCATCACGTTTGATTAACTGATGCAGGGCAATCTGGTCGATATCCAGACTCATGTTAAACTCTCCTTTTAGACCGGGCGGTATTCAACCACCGCCGGGTTGCCGACGCAACTGGCGCCACACATTTCGACGTCATGACTGACGATCGGTGCGCTTTTGCGCCGCGGCGAAAAAATGCGGAAAAAAAGCTGCTGCTACGGTAATATGTTGCCCTTTCACGAACAAACAGATTTTGAGTTTATGCCGCAAATTTCCCGCTATAGCGATCAACAGGTCGAACAGTTGCTCAGCGAGCTGACGAACGTCCTGGAATCACACAAAGCCCCGGTTGACCTTTCACTGATGGTGTTAGGCAATATGGTGACCAACCTGATCAACAGTAGCGTCGCGCCGGCGCAGCGTCAGGCCATCGCCCGTTCTTTCGCGCAGGCTTTGCAATCTTCGATTAACGACGATCCAGCGCATTAAGGATAACAGCAACAGTATATGGTGACTCTACGTCAGCCCTACCGAGAAAAAGTCTCCCAGATGGTTAGCTGGGGGCACTGGTTCGCCCTGTTCAACATGTTGTTGGCCATGGTGCTCGGCAGCCGCTACCTTTTTGTCGCCGACTGGCCGACGACGCTTGCCGGACGACTCTTTTCGTACGTCAGTCTCGTCGGGCACTTCAGCTTCCTGGTGTTTACCAGCTATGTGCTGATCCTCTTTCCGTTGACCTTTATCGTGGTCTCGCAGCGCCTGATGCGCTTCCTGTCGGTGATCCTTGCCACCGCCGGGATGACGCTGCTGCTGATAGACAGCGAGGTCTTTACCCGCTTTCATCTTCATTTAAACCCGGTGGTCTGGGAGCTGGTCATCAACCCTGACCAGAATGAGATGGCGCGCGACTGGCAGCTGATGTTTATCAGCGTCCCGGTCATCTTTTTGATTGAAATGCTCTTCGCCACCTGGAGCTGGCAAAAGCTGCGCAGCCTGACGCGTCGCCGCCATTATGCCCGCCCGGTCGCCTGGTTCTTCTTTTTGTCGTTCATCAGCAGCCACCTGGTCTATATCTGGGCGGATGCCAATTTTTATCGCCCGATCACCATGCAGCGAGCGAATCTACCGCTTTCTTATCCGATGACCGCCCGACGTTTCCTTGAGAAACATGGCCTGCTCGACGCCCAGGATTATCAGCGTCGCCTGGTGGAGCAAGGGGCGCCGGAGGCGGTATCGGTCCAGTATCCGCTCAGTAACCTGCGCTACCGCGACCTCGGTGCGGGCTATAACGTGCTACTGATCACCGTCGACAACCTGAACTACTCGCGGTTTGAAAAAACGATGCCGGCGCTGGCGGCGTTTGCCAAAGAAAACGTGAACTTTACCCAGCATATGAGCTCGGGCAATACCGCCGACAGCGGCCTGTTTGGCCTGTTCTACGGCATTTCGCCAGGCTATATGGACGGTGTCCTCTCGGCGCGTATTCCCGCGGCGCTGATCACCGCTCTCAACCAGCAGGGCTACCAGCTGGGCCTGTTCTCTTCTGATGGGTTTAGCAGCCCGCTGTATCGCCAGGCGCTGCTCTCCGACTTCTCGCTGCCGAGCGCGAAGACCCAGAGCGACGAGCAGACCGCCAATCAGTGGATCGGCTGGCTGGACCGTTACGCGCAGGATGAGAATCGCTGGTTCTCGTGGGTCTCGCTCAATGGCACCACCCTCGACGATACGCAGCAGCAGGGCTTTGTCCGCCGTTATAGCAAGGCGGCAGGCGACGTTGATGCCCAGATCGATCGGGTGCTGACCGCGCTGCGCGAAGCCGGCAAGCTCGATAATACGGTGGTCATTATCACCGGCGGCCACGGCAAGCCGCTTAACGTCAAACACGACCCGTTCGACTGGTCGCGCGAGCAGCTGCAGGTGCCGCTGGTTATTCACTGGCCGGGCACGCCGGCCCAGGAAATTGCCACCCTGACCGATAACAAAGATGTGATGACCACGCTGATGCAGCGCCTGCTTCACGTGTCGACGCCGGCCAATGAGTATTCGCAGGGGGAAGATCTGTTCAGCGCCGCGCGGCGTCGGAACTGGGTCACCGCGGCCAACGGCGATACGCTGGCCATTACCACCCCGGCTATCACCGTGGTCCTCAACCATAACGGCACCTATACCACCTGGAGCCGCGACGGCGAGAAAATCAAAGATCAGAAACCGCAGCTCAGCCTGTTGCTGCAGGTCCTGACCGATGAAAAACGCTTTATCGCTAACTGATTGATTAATTATGAATCAATCGCGCGCGACCCGCTTGCATTCGCCTGGGGAACGGGTAATATTGTTCCCCACGCGTCGGCACGTAGCGCAGCCTGGTAGCGCACCGTCATGGGGTGTCGGGGGTCGGAGGTTCAAATCCTCTCGTGCCGACCAAAAATCCCTGAGAAACCAGCCTTTTAAGGCTGGTTTTTTTATGCCCCTCTTTTACGCCTGTTCCCCTCTGCTCGTTGAATTTGTGCCCTTTCCGCGCCACAGCGTATAGAGTACGACTATCCTGATGGTAAATTACGTCGTAGCATCTATTATTCGACCGTATGACTCATAAGCAGGAGCGGATGACATGAGAGTTAATGGACTTACCAAAGGATTTTTCATCCTTATCGTCTTCATTGTAACCCTGGCCTTTTTTGATGTTCTCTCACCCTATTATTCCGCCATCCTCTGGGCCGCCATCCTCGCGGTGATTTTCAATCCGGTCAAAAACAAGATGCGCACCCGCCTCGGCGAACGTAACGGCCTTGCGGCGCTGATGACCATCGTCATTATCTGCCTTATCGTGTTCACGCCGCTGGCGATTATCCTGTCGTCACTGGCCTACGAGCTGAACGTGGTGTACAGCAAACTGCAGCATAACGATACCCAGTTTCCGACGGTGGTCGCCAGCCTGATCGCCCACCTCCCCGGCTGGGCCAGAAGCTTCCTCGCCGAACATAACCTGGATAGCGCGCAGCAGATCCAGCAGCAGCTCTCCGATGTCGCCCTGAAAGGCGGCCAGTATCTGGCCGGCAGCGCGTTTCTGATTGGTAAAGGCACCTTTGGCTTCACCGTCAGCTTCGGCATTATGCTCTACCTTCTGTTCTTCCTGCTGAAGGATGGCCCTCACCTGGTGCTGTTGATCCTCGAATCTCTGCCGTTATCCAGCTACGTGAAGCAGCACCTGTTCGCTAAGTTCGCCGCGGTGGCCCGCGCCACGGTAAAAGGCACCGTCGCCGTGGCGCTGGCGCAGGGGGCGCTGGGCGGCTTTGCCTTCTGGATCGCCGGTCTGGACGGCAGCATTCTCTGGGGTGCGCTGATGGCGTTCCTGTCGCTTATCCCGGCGGTAGGCTCGGCCATTATCTGGGTGCCGGCGGCGATTTACCTCTTCGCCACCGGGCAGCTGTGGCAGGGCGCCTTTATCGTCGGCTTCTTTGTCATTGTGATTGGCCTGGTGGACAACATTCTGCGTCCGCTGCTGGTGGGCAAGGATACCAAAATGCCGGACTACCTGATCCTTATCGCCACGCTGGGCGGCATGGAGATCTACGGTATTAACGGCTTTGTTATCGGCCCGCTGATCGCCGCCTTGTTTATCGCCTGCTGGAATTTGCTGTCGGGGCGGGAACACGCTGGCAACACCGATGAAATCGATGAAGAATTTATTGAGGAAGCGAAAAATAGCCGTAATGAATAATTTCACCGGCAGGCCTCTGGCGGCCTGCCAGCGCCCCTGTTGCGCTCTGCGCGGCCGACGTCTTACCAGTAGATAACACTATTCATTTTGCAAAAATTGGTAAATAAATCTTAACATTTAGCAAAGTGATGATAGGCTATCTCTGTCAGGAACGAAAATAAAGGATGATCAACCGTGAAAAAAATCACTACGCTAGCCGTTTCTCTGCTGACCGCCGCCTGCATGTCTGCCGGCGCCCTGGCCGCAGACCAGCCGCTGGAAAAAGTCGCGCCGTTCCCGAAAGCGGAAAAAGGCATGAAGCGTCAGGTTATTCAGCTGCCGCAGCAGCAGGATGAATCGGCGCTGAAGGTTGAGCTGATGATCGGCCAGACGCTGGAAGTTGACTGCAACCACCATCGTCTTGGCGGGGAGCTGGAAAGCAAAACCCTGGAAGGCTGGGGTTATGACTACTATGTTTTTGATAAGCTGAGCGGCCCGGTATCCACCATGATGGCCTGCCCGGACGGCAAGAAAACGAAGAAATTTGTGACTGCCGGCCTCGGCGATGACGCCATGCTGCGCTACAACAGCAAGCTGCCGATCGTCGTCTACACGCCGACCAATGTCGATGTGAAATATCGCATCTGGCGCGCGGAGGAGACTATCGGTAACGCCGAGGTCCGCTAAGGCGCGCCATTAAAACGGCAATAAAAAAACGGCAGCCCGCAGGCTGCCGTTTTTGTCAGAGCGCGATATCCGCTATCGGCTTGCCGCCGCTCAGCGGCTTCAGCTCCGCCTGCGGGGCTTCATCCATCGCCGCGGCTGGCTCATATTTCAGCTCCAGCACTTCACTGGTCCACGCCAGCGCTTTCTCAATCTCCGCCGGGTTGCCATCAAGGCGAATACCGTAGGTCGGGATGATCGCCTTCAGCCTGGCCTGCCATTCCGGCGAATTAACTTTGTCCTTAAACACTTTTTCCATCAGCTGCAGCATGATAGGCGCCGCGGTGGAGGCGCCTGGCGATGCGCCGAGCAGCGCCGCGACGGTGCCTTCGTCATCGCTGACCACTTCGGTGCCCAGGCGGAGCACCCCGCCCTTCTTCGCATCGCGCTTGATGATCTGCACGCGCTGACCGGCCTGCCACAACCGCCAGTCCTCTTTCCGCGCTTCCGGATAGTATTCGCACAGCGCGGCCAGACGATCTTTGTCTTTCTGCATCACCTGGCTAATCAGATATTTCACCAGATCGAAGTTGTCCAGGCCGACGTTGAGCATCGGCAGGATATTCGAGGTATTGGTCGAGGCCAGCAGATCCCACAGCGAACCGTTCTTCAGGAAGCGGGTCGAGAAGGTCGCAAACGGCCCGAACAGCACCACGCGTTTACCGTCGATAATACGGGTATCGATATGCGGCACCGACATCGGCGGCGCGCCCACTTCGGCCTGGCCGTAAACCTTCGCCAGATGGTGGTTTACCACCTCCGGATTTTCGCAGACCAGGAACTGGCCGCCGACCGGGAAGCCCGCATACTCTTTGGCCTGCGGAATGCCGGTTTCCTGCAGCAGGGTCAGCGCCGCACCGCCGGCGCCGATAAAGATAAATTTGGCTTTAATAACCCGCTTCTGACGACGGTTGTCGGCATCCGCGAGGGTGACCGTCCAGCTCTTGTCGGCGTTGCGCTTGAAGCGACGCACCACGGTGCCCAACTGGAGGGAGAAATTATCATGCTTTTGCAGGCTGGCGATCAGCTGGCGGGTGATTTCGCCATAGTTGACGTCGGTTCCCACTTCCGTACGGGTGGCGGCCACTTTTTGCAGCGGGTCGCGACCTTCCATCACCAGCGGCGCCCAGGCTTTGATCTGCTGATGGTCTTCAGAGTAACGAATGCCGCGGAACAGTTCGCTCTGCTGCAGCGCCGCATAGCGCGCGCGCAGGAAGTTGACGTTATCTTCGCCCCACACAAAGCTCATGTGCGGCACGCTGTTAATGAATGATTTTGGTTTGTTCAGGACGCCGCGCGTCACCTGATGCGCCCAGAACTGACGCGAGATGTGGAAGGCTTCGTTGATGTCGACCGCTTTGTCGATATTGATGCCGTTGGCGGTCTGCGGCGTGTAGTTCAGCTCCATCAGCGCCGCGTGGCCGGTCCCCGCATTGTTCCACCCGTTTGAGCTCTCTTCCGCCACGCTGGACATCTGCTCAACCATGGTAATAGACCAGTCTGGCTCAAGCTCCTGCAGCCAGGTTCCCAGTGTGGCGCTCATAATGCCGCCGCCAATCAACAATACATCCGTCTCTTGCTCATGGCGGGTGTTGGTCCGAGTGCTGTTGGGACCAACCGCCTGTGAGCGTGGTACGGCCATCTTTTTATTCATCGGATTTGAGCCTTACTTTACTCGCTGTTTTTATTTAGCGCAGGTGATACGATTCTCACCCCTCACGTTACCACCGAAGCTCAAAAATTTAAATATTGTTTAAATTTTAAGTTCTGTTTTGAGATCCGTTATAAAAATGTTTAATAAATGTATACAGCAAATCACTTTTTGTACTGGTGCGCTGGTAGATTCCGCGCTATCATCCCTGGTTTTGTGACAGACCGCACGGAAGCTGGGTCTGACGCCGCTCCTCCTTTTTTTATAAGCTGCGAACTTTTTTTATGCCTCCAGTTTCTGACTCCGCCGCTTCCGGCAACCTGCGCACCATCCTCCGTTCTCCGTCGCTGCTGACGCGCGAAGCCCTGGCCGGCGTGCTCACCGCCCTGGCGTTAATCCCGGAAGTGATTTCGTTTTCTGTCATCGCCGGCGTTGACCCGCAGGTGAGCCTGATTGCTTCCGTGGTGCTCTGTCTGGCGATGTCGCTACTCGGCGGACGTCCGGCGATGGTCACCGCCGCCGCGGGCTCAGTGGCGTTGGTCATTGGCCCGATGGTGCATCAGCACGGCGTGGGTTACATTCTGCCAGCCGTCATTCTGGCGGGTATTATTCAAATTTTGTTTGGTCTGTGCGGCATGGCGCGCCTGATGCGCTTTATCCCCCCAGCGGTGATGACCGGGTTCGTCAACGCCCTCGGGATCCTGATTTTCTTTGCCCAGGTGCCGCACTTCTGGAGCCGCCAGCCGCTCATCGTCGGCCTGTTTGTCCTGACGCTGCTTATCGTCCTGTGGGCGCCGCGCTTTATTAAGGCTATCCCGGCGCCGCTAATCGCCATCGTCGCGCTCACTCTCTATACCGTCACCACCGGCCAGCTGCTGCCGACCGTCGGCGATGAAGGCTCGATGAGCGGCGGCCTGCCGGGATTCACCGCCCTGACCGTTCCCCTCAATCTTGCCACGCTGCAGATTATCTGGCCGTGCGCCCTCAGCATCGCCTTTGTCGGCCTGATGGAGTCTTTGCTGACGGCTAAGCTGGTGGATGACCTGACCCATACGCCGTCGAATAAATCGCGGGAGAGCGCCGGGCTGGGTATCGCCAACATCCTCGCCGGCTGTTATGGCGGTATCGCGGGCTGCGCGATGATCGGCCAGACCATCGTTAACGTGGAAATGGGTAAAGCCCGCAGCCGTCTCTCTACGGCGATCGCCGGCCTGGTGCTGCTCCTGCTGGTGACAGCGCTCAGCCAGGTGATGGCGAAGATCCCGATGGCGGTCCTGGCCGGGGTGATGGTGATCGTGGCGGTGAAGACCTTTAGCTGGCACAGCATTCGCCCGGGCGAGCTGGCGCGCAATCCGTGGCCGGAAACGCTGGTGATGCTGGTGACCGTCGCCGCGACGGTAGGAACCAGCAATCTGGCGATTGGCGTGCTGGCGGGGATCGTCGCGATGGCGATCATCCCCCGCCGCCTGCGGGCAAAAGCGCAGGCTACATCAGAAACAGCGTCGCCAGCCCCAGAAAAATAAAGAAGCCGCCGGTGTCGGTGATAGCGGTGATCATCACGCTGGAGCCGACCGCCGGGTCGCGCCCCAGCTTCACCATGACCATCGGGATTATGACGCCCATCATCGCCGCCATCAGCAGGTTGAGCATCATGGCCAGCGTCATCACTCCGCCAAGCTGCGGATCGTCATACAGCCACCAGGTGATGGCCCCCATGATCCCGCCCCACACCAGGCCATTAATCAGCGCAACGCCCATTTCACGCAGGATCAGGAAGGTAAAGCTGCCGGGCTGGATCTGCTGCAGCGCCATCGCCCGGACGATCATGGTGATCGTCTGGTTGCCGGTATTGCCGCCGATCCCGGCGACGATCGGCATCAGCGAGGCCAGCGCCACCAGCTGAGAAATGGTGTGTTCGAAGCCGTCGATGACCCTGGAAGCGATAAACGCCGTACACAGGTTGACCGCCAGCCACGCCCAGCGCGTTTTCACCGCCTTGCTGACCGGGGCGAAGACATCTTCTTCATCGCTCAGACCGCCCATCCGCCGCAGATCGTTGTCGGTCTCTTCATAGACCACATCGACGATCTCATCGATGGTCAGACGGCCGATCAGCTTACCATCGGCATCGATAACGGCGGCGCTGAGCAAGTCATCACGTTCGAAGGTGCGCGCCACCTTCTCCGCCTCTTCGTGCGGCTGAAAGGTGACCGGATCGCCCTCCATCACCTCCCCCACCCGCTTCTGCGCATCGTTAAGCAGAATGGTCTGCAGCTCCAGCTCGCCGAGCAGCAGCTTATTGCGGGTGGTGACAAACAGTTTGTCGGTGTTCTCCGGCATTTTACCGAGACGCCGCAAATAGCGCTGCACCGCCGCCAGGGTGGCCTCCGGCCGCACCGTAATGACCTCAAACTCCATGATCGACCCGACGCTGTTGTCGGCGTAGCGCATGATCTGGCGAATACGGGCGCGCTTCTCGGCCGGCAGGGTCGCCAGCAACCGTCCGGTCAGGTTGCGCGGCAGATGCTGCAGCAGGTAAACCTGTTCATCGATATCCAGCGGCTGCATCGCCTGCAGCAGCTCGTGGTCGCTCATCTTATCGATGAGGTCGCCCCAGACGTTTTCTGAGGCTTCCAGCAGCACTTCGCCGCGTTTATCGTCGGGCACCTGGCACCACAGCGCGGTGCGGGCGTCATAGGGGAGCGCTTCCAGCGCATCGGCGAGATCCGGCGGCGGCAGATGCGAGACCAGGATTTCCACTTCGGCCAGGTCATCGGCGAGCGTACCTTCATCGTAACGTTCTGCCAGCGTCAGTTTGCCCAGCAGCGCAGAGGTCACCGCTTTATCGGTGCTCAACAGCCAAATCAGACGGGCGCGCTCTTCGTCACGCAAGCGGGCGCTTTTTTTATGCAAAACGGACATCGGTCGGGCAATCCTTTTGAGAATAGTGAGCCGGCCTGCAGGCCGGAAGCCTTAAGCATAGCGCGAGGAGGGGGAAATAATAACCGTCAGCAATGTAGACGCTGAAAATTTCAGCGGCGCCCGGGCTTTCCCCGGGCGCGCAGCGTGAATCAGGCCGTGCGGGCCACCGCATCGCGGGAGGCCTGCTCCCGCTCTTCGCCGGTGAGCTCTGACAGCTGCCCGGCACGCATCTCCAGCAGGCGATCGGCGTGCTGGAAGTAGTGATCGTCATGGCTGATGGCGAACACGGTTTTCCCCATCTGCTTCATCAACGGCAGCAGGACCTGGTAGAACTCGCGGCGGAAATGCGGATCCTGATCCGCCGCCCATTCATCCAGCAGAATGATATCCCGGGACTCGGCCAGCGCCAGCAGGAGCGCCACACGCTTCTTCTGCCCTTTCGACAGCCGCAGGTCGCCGATCTTACCGTTTTCCAGCTGCAGCTTGTGGGCCATTTGCAGACGCTCCAGCCACGTTGCCACCAGCGCCGGATCGGCCTCCTCGCCCTGCGGCCCGAGCAGACGGTCGAACAGCCAGACGTCGGTAAACACGGCGGAGAACAGTTTGCGGTACGCCTCCGGTTTATCCGCCGCCAGCGGCTGGCCGTCCACCAGAATCTGACCGGAAACCGGCTGATACAGGCCGGTCAGGAGCATCGCCAGGGTTGACTTGCCGCTGCCGTTGCCGCCGATCAGAAACACCAGTTCGCCGCGTTTTAGCGTCAGATTAAGCGGCCCTACCGCAAAGCGATGGTCCGGATAATGGAAAGTGACATCGCGCAGCTCCAGCGTCTGCCAGTCAGCCTGCGGCTGCGGCCGGGGGAAATCGGCCCGGTAAGGGGCGAGGGAGAACTGGCGCAGCTTGTTGAACGCCACCTGGGCGCTCAGCAGCGTGGGCAGCGCGCCGACGGCGGAGAGCAGCGGCGTGCGCAAAAACAGCAGCGTCAGGGAGTAGGTCGCCGCCACGGCGGTATCGGCCCAGCCGAGGCTGTTGGCCATCCAGAACACCAGCCCGATGGCGCCAAGCATCATAATATTCGACCAGTTGACCGCGCTGAGGTGGAAGGTATCGGCGCGAACGATGTGGTGCCGGTACTCACGGGCGTCCGGGAGGTAGAGCTGATTAAACACATACTCCGCGCGCTCGCGGTTGAGGGTTAGCTCTTTGCGCCCTTCCAGCACCGTCTGGTAGTCGTGATAAAGCTTATCTTCCGTTTCGCGCAGGCTGGCCATATGTCTGTAGACCCGCGACACCAGCACAAAACCGCCCCAGATGGTGAGCGCCATCCACAGGGCCGTCACCAGCATCATTTTTCCTGACAGCCAGGCCAGATAAGCGGCGGAGCCGAAGGTGAGAATGATCCCCTGCACCAGCTCAGGGAGGCGTACAAAGGCGATGGTAATATTGCGGATATCGCTGGTCAGCCCGGCAAGCAGCGACGCGCTGCCGATCTTCTCCACCTGTTCAATCTGGGTATCGAGGATGCGTTTCACAAACTCGCCGCGCAGGCGATAAACAAAATGATGGCCGAGGGTGGTCAACGCCAGCTGCGAGCCCAGGGTCACCGCCATCAACAGCCCCAGCAGGCCAAGAAATTCCGGCAGCACCCGCAGCGAGGTATCGACAATGGCGATCAGGCGCAGGTTAATAAAGGCGATTAAGCCGATACCCAGCGCGGCGCTGAGCAGGCTGAGGGCAATCACGCCCAGAAACGGCCAGCGATACTGGCGCCAGACGAGAGAAAGAAGTTCCATAACAGGCTATCCGGAAAAGCAAAACAGCCAGCAGTTTAAACGGCTCGCCGGTGACATCAAGAATAATTCTTATTTTAATCGCCGGGACGGCCCGCCTGCCGAAAGGTGAGGTTATATCGACAGTCTCCGGTCTCGGGATGATGGCCCGCTTTCAGCGGCTGAACGCCATGATAAAACAGGCGCGACTCCCCGCCCCAGACCACCACATCGCCATGCTCCAGCAGCAGCCGCTGCAGCGGGTCGCTGCGCTGCAACCCGCCAAACTGAAAGATGGCCGGCACCCCCAACGAGACCGAGACGATCGGCGCCCGCAGATCCTGTTCATCTTTATCCTGATGCAACGACAGCTTTGCGCCGGGCTGGTAGCGGTTAATCAGACAGGCGTCGGGGGAAAAGCCCGGATAGCCGCCGGCCACGGCTGCCGCCAGCGCCAGTTCACGGAATACGGCCGGCATCGGCGGCCAGGTGTGATGAGTTACCGGGTCGACCGGGGCGTAGAGGTAGCCGTGGCGATCGGTGGTCCAGCCCAGCCGGCCGCAGTTGGTCATCGCCACCGACATGGTGTACCCGCCCGGCGTGACCATCTGGCGAAACGGCGACTGACGGGCGACATCGGCAATCGCCTGCAGCAGCCCCGGAGCGTGCTCGCGGGCAAAGCGCCGAAGGACCACCGCGCCGGGGGCCAGCGGCTCCTGCCACGGTGGGGTATCGCTAAACAGATCGAGCATTACTCCTCCTCTCGTTGCGCCTCGCGCGCCAGCAGCTGCGCTTTTCGCGCGGTTCCCCAGCGATAACCGGACAGCGCGCCATTCTCACGCACCACCCGATGGCAGGGAACGATCACCGCCAGCGAATTCGCCGCGCAGGCGCCGGCCACGGCTCTTACCGCCCGCGGCTGGCCAATATGCTCCGCCACCTGGCGGTAGCTGCGGGTCTCGCCCGCCGGGATCTGCCGCAGCGCCTGCCAGACCTGCAGCTGGAACGCGGTGCCCTGCAGATCCAGCGGCAGCGACACCGGCCGCCGGCTGTCGTCGAGGTGGGCGAAAATCTCCGCCATCTGACGACGAAACTCAGGGTCGCCCTGGCGCAGCTCGGCGCGGGGAAAGCGCTGGCGCAGATCGTCGAGCAATGCAGCATCGTTATCACCCGGCAGCACGGCGCAGACGCCGCGTTCGCTTTGCGCCACCAGGCAGCGGCCCAGCGCGCAGTCGCCCGTCGTCCAGGTCACCACGGCGGCGGCGCCGCCGCGGCGAAACTGGCTGGCGGTCATCCCTAAGGCGGCATCGGCCTGGCGATAATAGCTGCTGCTGTCGGGGAAGCCGGCAGCCAGCGCGGCGCGGGTCACCGGATTCCCCTGCTCCAGCGCCTCCCGCAGGCGTCTCGCGCGCCACGCCTGCTGCCAGGCTTTGGGGGTCATACCGGTCACGGATTTGAATAAACGGTGGAAATGAAACGGGCTAACCGCCAGCTCGCGCGCCAGCGCCTCGAGGGTCAGGGGCGCCTCCTGCTCCAGCAAGCGACAGGCCTGCGCCACTTTATCGCTCCTTTGCTGCTGCGGGCAGGCTTTATCCGGCTGGCAGCGTTTGCAGGGGCGGAATCCCGCCGCCACGGCAGCAGCGACGTCAGCAAAAAAGCGCACGTTTTCCCGCCGCGCGCGCCGCGAGCGGCAGGAGGGACGGCAGCAGATGCCGGTGGTCAGTACCGCAAAGACGAACTGACCATCGGCCCGGGTATCACGCTCGCAGACCGCCTGCCAGCGGCGGTCATCAGTATCGGCAACTATCGGTTTCATCACGGGTCTCCTGCTGTAAGTGTATCCTCAGTCTGCGGTAAAGCCCGCCGCAAAAAACCCGCAATCTTGCTTTTTAATTTTTTTCGCCGACGAGGAAGGTACGGAACTGCGGCGACATCCAGGTTTTAAAGCCCTCCCCCTCTTTGACGATCATGTAGACCGCCAGCCCCTGCTCGCGCACCACCTGCTGCGCTTTTTCCGGCCCCAGCACCATCAGCCCGGTATCCCAGCCGTCCGCCTCCAACGCCGTTGGCGCAATAACGGTCACCGAGACCAGCTTATGGGTTATCGGCTGCCCGGTCTGCGGGTCGATGACGTGTGAGATACGTTTCCCGTCGAGTTCATAGTAGTTGCGATAGCTGCCGGAGGTGCTGATGCCGTGGCCATTGATGTCGACAATCGCCTGAACGCCGTTTTCCCGGTCGGTCGGTTTCTGGATCGCCACCCGCCAGGGCTTGCCTTCGCCATTCATCCCGCGGCTGACCAGCGCCCCGCCCACCGACACCAGATAGCGGGAGATCCCCTCCTGCTCCATCAAGCGCGCAAGGTGGTCGGCGGCATAGCCTTCCCCCACGGTGGAGAGGTCGACAAACAGATCGGGAATATCTTTTTGCAGGAACTGCCTGCCGCTCTGATTGATAACCTGCAGATGCTGCAGGCCGGTGCGTGCTTTCGCAGCGGCGATCGCCTGCGCATCCGGGGTGGCGACCGGCTGTTTATCCGGGCCAAAGCCCCACAGATTGACCAGCGGCCCCACGGTGATGTCCATCGCGCCGTCCGTTTTGGCGCCAATCCGCAGCGACAGGGTCACGATGTCCGCCATCGCTTCGCTCACCGGCCAGGGCCGGGTATCCGCCGCGTGGTTGAAACGCATCAGCGCCGAGTCGTTTTTCCAGGTCGACAGCAGGCGATCGTCGGCGTCCAGCTGGGCCTGAACCTTGGCGCGCAGCGCCTGGGCCTTTGCCTCATCCACACCGATAACGCTGACCCGCCAGAAGGTGCCCATCGTTTTACCATCCAGTACGGTGGCCGTTGAAGCGGGTGTCGCGGGAGTGGTGGCTGAATCGCAGCCAGAGAACAGTACGCAGGCGCCCAACAGCGCGGCGCGAAAGAAAGTCATATCCATTAATCGAGGCTCCTCTTACCAGGGCGACAAGAGTATACCAGCGAGGTTAAACCAGACATAAAAAAAGGCGCCAGAGGCGCCTTTTTGTTATACAGCTTGCAACTTAGAACTGGTAAACCAGGCCCAGGGCAACCACGTCGTCGGTAGAGATACCGGCTTTACGAGTGAAGTCGTTTTCATCCAGCAGGTTGATTTTGTAGTCAACATAGGTGGACATGTTTTTGTTGAAGTAGTAGGTCGCGCCCACGTCAACATATTTCAGGATGTCCTGGTCGCCGTAGTTTACACCTGTGAAGTTATTCTGCAGGTTTTTACCTTTAGACTGCAGGTAAGCGACGGACGGACGCAGACCGAAGTCGAACTGGTACTGAGCAACCACTTCGAAGTTCTGCGCTTTGTCAGCAAAGCCCAGGGAACCAGCGCGAGTTGCGTTGTAGGTCTGGGTGTACTGAGTGGCCAGGTAGATGTTGTTCGCGTCGTATTTCAGGCCGCCGGTGTAGGTTTCAGCGTTGTCGCCACGACCCAGTGCCGGAACACTATTCTGCTCGTCGGTACGTTTGGAGTGAGAGTACGCGAAACCAGCGCTGATGCCATCAAAGATGTCATAGGTCAGAGAGGTGCCGAAGCCGTCGCCGTTCTGTTTGCTCCAACCACGACCGTTGTTGGTCGCGCCTTCGCCGCTGACGCTGCCGTTTTTACCCTGGTACTGCAGAGCAAAGTTCAGGCCGTCAACCAGACCGAAGAAGTCAGAGTTACGGTAGGTTGCAACGCCGTTAGCACGGGACTGCAGGAAGTTGTCAGAACCGTAGGTGTCGCCGCCGAATTCCGGCAGAACGTCAGTCCAGGACGTTACGTCGTATACTACGCCGTAGTTACGACCGTAGTCGAAAGAGCCCGCGTCGCCAAATTTCAGACCGGCGAATGCCAGACGAGTCCAGGCCTGATCGCTGGAGCTTTCAGTGTTGTTCGCCTGAACGTTGTATTCCCACTGGCCGTAACCGGTCAGCTGGTCGTTGATCTGAGTTTCACCTTTCACGCCTACACGCATGTAGGTCTGGTCGCCGTCGACGCTCTTGTCGTCAGAGAAGTAGTGCAGACCGTCAATTTTACCGTACAGGTCTAATTTGTTGCCGTCTTTGTTATAAATTTCAGCCGCATTTGCTGCGCCTGCTACCAGCAGAGCCGGTACCAGGAGGGACAGTACTTTAACTTTCATGTTATTAACCCTCTGTTTGTTATATGCCTTTTATTATGCCACTGCTTACTGATTACCCTTCTAATCAGTCGGCTATTTCATTGTGCTGCAAAATGCAGAATAATCCAACAAGAATATGATACTAAAACTTCTAAGATGTTTCAAAGTTCCCACAAGATGTTTCAATTTGTAAATGCAGCGGAACTTTTTTTCACCCCAAAATGGCCAGGGAAATACGCACTTATAATCAAAAAAAATATTTAGCCATTCAAAATCAATATGATATACAAAACCAAGCCTATAGCACTGAATGGTAAAACAAAATGATCATTGGTGACTAAAATAAGAGTCGCTATCATCATTAACTTTATTTATTACCGTCATTCAGTTCTGAATGTCTGTTTACCCCTATTTCAACCGGATGCCTCGCATCCGGTTTTTTTTACCCTTCTTTACACAACTTTAATTTATCTGTGCTACCGCCAATGATTCCCTAACGACTATTAATCAATCAATTAGGCCGCTTTTCGTGCTTATTCTGTCAATGTCTTGTTATTTCGTGCGATTCTTCGCTTTTGTTTCTGCCAATATCGTCAGCTGCCAGCCTTTTGGACGCGGTTTCATTTACGCTTCGTTTCTAAGATAATTCCTGGGCGGTATCGCGCCGCTGGCGCCAATCTGTAGTATGGATTTACGCCATTAGCCTTTATACTGCCTGCAGCATCTGCTTTGTTGCCAGTTACTCTGGCGCTACATCCTGTTTACAAACAATGATGAGTCGTTCAGCCACAAGATGACCCCGAAAAAATTCTCTTTGATCCCCGGCAACATCAGCCGCTTCTTCATTTTGATGGTTATTGTCCTGCTGGCGACGATGGGGGTGATGATTCAAAGCGCCGTCAATGCCTGGCTGAAAGAGAAGAGCTATCAGGTGGTTGATGTCTCTCATGCCCTGCACCAGCGCATTGATACCTGGCGCTATGCCACCTGGCAAATCTACGACAATATCGCCGCCACCTCTTCCAACACCGCCAGCGGCGGCCTGCAGGAGACGCGTTTAAAGCAGGACGTTTACTATCTGGAGAAGCCCCGACGTAAAACCGAAGCCCTGATCTTTGGCTCCCACGACAGCTCGACCCTCGAGATGACGCAGAAAATGTCCGATTATCTGGATATTTTGTGGGGTGCGGAGACCATTCCGTGGTCGATGTACTATCTCAATGGTCTGGATAATAGCCTGATTCTCATCTCCACCCTGCCGTTGAAGGACCTCTCCTCAAGCTTTAAAGAGTCAACCATCAGCAGCGTGGTGGAATCCCGGCGCGCGGAAATGCTACTGCAGGCCAACACCCTTGATGAGCGCGAGACCTTCTCGCCGCTGCGCCATCTTGCCTGGCAGAACGCGCACTACTTTACGTTACGTACTACCTTCAATCAGCCAGGACACCTGGCGACAGTGGTCGCCTTCGACCTGCCGATTAACGATCTGATCCCGCCGGGCATGGCGCTGGACAGCTTCCGTATCGAGCCTGATCCCTCGCAAAATGTTGCCGCCAGCCCCGAGAAAGAGGCTAGCGATCATATCGGGATCACCTTCAACGGCATGCAGATTGACATCGCCACCGACATCAGCACCACCGGTATGCAGGTGCTGTGGACGGTCCCGATGAGCACCATGCTGCTGGAGTCCCTGCAGAACATTCTTCTGCCGCTGCTGCTTAACATCGGCCTGCTGGCGCTGGCCCTGTTCGGTTTCACCACCTTTCGGCATTATAAAGGACGCAGCAGCGCCTCGGGCGCCGGGCTCCCCTCCGCCGCCAATAGCGAACTGCGTTTACTGCGCGCCATTAATGAAGAAATTGTGTCTTTGCTGCCGCTGGGGCTGCTCGTCCACGATCAGGAAGCCAACCGAACGGTGATCAGTAACCCGATTGCCGACCATCTGCTTCCGCACCTGAACCTGCAGAACATCACCAACATGGCGGACCAGCATCAGGGGGTGATCCAGGCCACCGTCAACAACGAACAGTATGAGATCCGCCAGTATCGCAGCCAGGTAGCGCCGCGCACGCAGATCCTGATTATCCGAGACCAGGACCGCGAAGTGCTGGTCAATAAAAAGCTTAAACAGGCCCAGCGCTTGTATGAGAAAAACCAGCAGGGCCGGGCGGCCTTTATGCAGCATATCGGCAGCGCCCTGAAGCAGCCCGCCCTGAACCTGGCGGCCGAGGCAGCGGCGCTCGACGGCGCGGAGAACCGCACGCTGGCGCAGCATGCCGATGAGCTGGTCACACTGATCGATGACATTCAGCTGGCTAACCTGCTGGAAAGCGATGCCTGGAAAACCAGCCAGTCGCTGTTCTCGGTGCAGGAGCTGATCGACGACGTCGTACCGGAGGTGCTGCCGGCGATGAAGCGCAAGGGGCTGCAGTTGCTTATCAATAACGCGCTGCCTGCCGGCGAGCAACGCTATGGCGACCGTGAAGCGCTGCGGCGCACGCTGGTGCTGCTGATCCAGTATTCCGTCACCACCACGCCGATCGGCAAGATCACCCTCGACGTCTGCCAGGAAGAGTCGGCCAGCGATCGCCTGACCTTCCGCATTCTCGATACCGGCAACGGGGTCTCGGCTAACGAGATCGACAATATGCACTTCCCGTATCTCAATGAGACCCAGAGCGATCTGTACGGCAAAGCGAACGCCCTCACCTTCTGGTTATGTGACCGCATGACGCGCAAGCTGGGCGGGCAGTTGACCATCAAAGCGCGGGAGTCGCTGGGGACTCGCTATAGCCTGCATCTGAAAATGCCGGCCAGCGAAGAGGCGCCAGAGGCGGGAGAACATCTGCTGGATGACGTTATCGTCCTGCTGGATGTGACCTCCAGCGAAGTGCGGCGGATTGTCACCCGCCAGCTGGAGAGCTGGGGGGCGTCCTGCATCACGCCGGACGATCGGGCGACAAGTCAAGCGTTCGATCTGTATTTAACGGATAATCCGTCTAATCTTACTGCTTCGGGCTTGCTTTTAAGCGATGATGAGGTTGGGATACGCAAAATCGGCCCGGGCCAACTGCGGGTCAACTTTAATATTAGCACGGCGATGCAGGAGGCTATCCTGCAGCTTATTGAGCAGCAGCTGGCGGAGGAGGCGGTTCAGCCCGCCACCTCAGGAAACGAGAGTAACGCCGAACTCCATGCCAGCGGCTATTACGCACTGTTTGCCGATACGGTACCGGATGATGTTCAGAGATTGTATACTGAAATCGAAGCGGGCGATTTTGCTGCTCTGGCACAAACCGCCCACCGCCTCAAAGGGGCATTTGCTATGCTTAATCTGATACCCGGCAAACAGTTATGTGAAACGCTTGAGCATCTGATTCGCGAAAAGGATGCGCAAGGCATAGAAAAATATATCAGCGACATTGACGCTTACGTCAAGAGCTTGCTGTAGAAGGTAGCCTTATACATGAACACTATGAACGTAATTATTGCCGATGACCATCCGATCGTACTGTTCGGTATTCGTAAGTCACTTGAGCAAATTGAGTGGGTGAACGTCGTTGGCGAGTTTGAAGACTCCACGGCCCTTATCAACAATCTTCCGAAGCTGGACGCCCATGTGCTGATCACCGATCTGTCCATGCCCGGTGATAAATACGGCGACGGGATCACGCTGATTAAATACATCAAGCGCCACTTCCCGGATCTGTCGATCATTGTTCTGACCATGAACAACAACCCGGCGATCCTCAGCGCGGTGCTGGATCTGGATATCGAAGGGATCGTCCTCAAGCAGGGGGCGCCGACCGATCTGCCAAAAGCGCTGGCCGCTCTGCAGAAAGGGAAGAAATTCACCCCGGAAAGCGTCTCTCGTCTGCTGGAAAAAATCAGCGCCAGCGGCTATGGCGATAAACGCCTGTCGCCGAAAGAGAGCGAAGTGCTGCGTCTGTTCGCCGAAGGCTTCCTGGCGACCGAGATCGCCAAAAAGCTTAACCGCAGCATCAAAACCATCAGTAGCCAGAAAAAGTCGGCGATGATGAAGCTGGGCGTCGAAAACGACATCGCCCTGCTGAACTACCTCTCCTCCGTCTCGCTGAGCGCGACGGACAAAGAGTAATCTTATGCTCTCTCCGTCTCGCCCCGGCGAGACGGAGTTCCCCGTTATTCCCGCCCTTTACGTACCCGCGCCGCATATACCGTCAGCGTTTGCTTCAGCACGTCAAGCGTCACCGGCTTGGACAGACAGCTGTCCATCCCCGATTCCAGACAGCGCTGCTTCTCTTCCGCCAGGGCATTGGCCGTGACGCCAATCACCGGTAGCGTCAGGCCAAGCTGACGAATGCGCTGCGTCAGGCGATAACCATCCATATTAGGCATGTTGACGTCGCTGAGCACGATATCGATGTGCTGCTTGCTGAGGACGTTGAGCGCGTCGACCCCGTCGTTCGCGGTCACGCACTGGTAGCCGAGCGATCCCAGCTGATCCGCCAGCAGGCGCCGGTTGATCGGATGATCGTCGACCACGAGGATCATCATGTCGTCGTTATTGCCGGCCTGCGCCTCCGGCGCCATCAGCGCCCGGCTATTGTCCGCACTGGCCAGCGCGACGTGGAAAATACGCCCCAACAGCGGCAGCAGTTCATGCGGCGTCGTCACGCTATGCAACCACTCGCCGGCGGCCCGTTCCTGCGGAATACCGATATGACGACGGCAGAAGATGACCATCGCCCTTCCCTGCCAGCCGCTCAGCGCTTCATCGTCAGTGAGTAAGACATCCTCGGCCTCCGGGGTTTCTCCGGCATGACGACGTACCGTGAGGCCGTGATAGCTGAGCAGCGAGGTAACGAACATCGCCAGCGAGGTGTTGTGGATGGCCAGCCAGCAGGTCTTGCCAGCGAAACCGTTCGCCGTCATCTGCGGCGTGTTCTGCACGCCATACAGCGGGATGCGGATGGTAAAGCGGCTGCCCATTCCCGGCTCCGTTTCCACGGCGATATCGCCATCCATCATGCTGATCAGTTTTTCACAGATCGCCAGGCCAAGGCCGGTGCCCTGGAAGTTGCGCTGCACGCCGGTCCCCACCTGGAAGAAAGGGTCGAAGAGGCGCAATACCTCTTTCGCCGGGATCCCCTCCCCGGTGTCGCGGACGCTAATCTGCAGATAATCCCCCGCGCACTGGACGTGCAGGATAATGCAGCCGGTGTCGGTGAACTTGATCGCATTGCTCAGCAGGTTGGAGATCACCTGCTGCAGGCGCATCGGGTCGCCGGACATCTGTTCCGGAACGTCCGGTTCGATAAAGCAGTACAGACCCAGCTGCTTGCGCACCACCAGCGGCAGATAGTTGGCGGAGATATGGTTCATGACCTCGCGCGGGGAAAATTCCCGCGGCTCGATCTTCAACTGCTCGGACTCGATTTTGGAGAAATCGAGAATATCGCTGATGATTTTCAACAGCAGGCTTGAGGAGTTGTTCATCGCCGTCACCAGGCGATCGACGCCCTTCGGCAACGCTTTGGTCTGCAGCAGATCGAGGTTGCCGATGATGCCATACAGCGGAGTACGCAGCTCATGGCTGACGGTGGCAAGGAACATCGATTTCGACTGGCTGGCCTGCTCCGCCGCCTGGGCCATCTCCTGCAGCGACTCTTCCATCTTCACGCGGGCGGAAACATCCACCAGCACGCAAATCGCCACGTTTTCGTTGCGATAGCGCGAGTGGACAAAGCTAATCTGCAGATTGGTATGGTTGCTGGTCAGCACATCGACAAAGTTGACCTGCTGGCCGCAGATGATCTGCGTCAGCCGCTGGCGGTCCTCATGGGTCAGCATGTTCAGATAGTTGTGCGCCAGCTCGTTACTGAGAATGTTGGTCCCGTCGAGGGTGCGCAGAATACAGATCCCCACCGGGGCGGAGGCCACGATTTTGCGGTTGAACTGCTCATGCTCTTCCAGCCGCTGAGCGTCATTTTCCGCAGGGATAAAAATGCGCCGCTCATACATCCGCGCCAGCGCAAACAGCATCGCGCCGCTGAGGATATTGAGAACGATGGCGTTGATGATCAGCATACGGATCCGCTCCAGCACCTGGTCTACCGAGACGGAATAGACGATGCTCAGGGAGGACGGCGCGAGGCTTTTCTTCAGCACCAGCTCGCGGAAACCCGCGCTGTAGCCAAACCACATCCGCTCCTGCATCCATTTCGCTTCGCTCTGGATTTTGCTTTCCGCGCCGGCCAGGGAGATCAGCGGCTGGCCGTTATCGTCGAAGATAGTCACGCTCATCGGCAGGCTGCCCGGCGTAAAGAAGCTTTCCATGCGGATGGTCTGCTCAACGCCGAGCATCGCCTGCAGGCGATTGGCCATATAGATCGGCGTCAGGGCGTAAAAATAGCCCACCCCGGGGCGCATGCCCTGGCTTATCCAGAACAGGTTGTTGCCGCGCTCGTTTTGCGGCGCATTGCGGTATTGCTCAATGCGTTGATGCAGGACTTTCAGCGCCTGATCGCGCTCAATCGGCACGTCACGCAGGCCAAAGTTGGCCATACAGAGATTATCGCTGCCGATGAGAAAGATGCGGTTAAGGTCGTAGGCGGCGGTGAAATTATCCCGCCAGTAGCGCATAAACCACGCCAGCGATTGGAGCGAATTACGCCAGGCGCTACTCATCGCGCTGCAGTCGGAGTCAGGATACAGGGGTTCAAAGCTGGGGATCGCAATATCGCCGCTTTGCCCTTGCGCTACCGCATCCCCTGCCGACAGCCGGTTACCGGCGACGTACTTCAGCTCTTTAATCACATCCGCCGTACGCTGAATGTAGCGCTGGGCCTGATCGGCGTTGAGATTGAGCTCCTGATGGATCTCGGCTTCCCGCTCGTGCAGCGCGTTGACGATATAAAACACAGAGACAAACGCAATCAGCAGCCACAGCAATACCGCCAGCGCTCTGAACAGATAACGTGAAACCTTCAGGGTTGTGTGAAAAGAGGCAAGATATTTCAATGTGGCGATGCTCGGCCGTCAGGGACTCAACAGAATGGGGTTAAAGTAGCGGTAAACCGGCTTTGCCGCAATGTTAATGCAAAAAGGGCCGGGAGAATACCCGGCCCTTTCAGAACATTTACCTGGGACGATTACTCTTCGTCTTCGGCGATGTCGTCATCGGTATCCGCTTCCGGGGCGATATCGTCATCGCCTTCCGCCGCGCTACCGTCGATGGCGTCCAGTTCTTCGTCGTCTACCGGCTCAGCGACGCGCTGCAGCCCCACCACGTTTTCATCTTCCGCGGTGCGGATGAGGATCACGCCCTGGGTGTTACGGCCCACGATGCTCACTTCGGAAACGCGGGTACGCACCAGCGTCCCGGCGTCGGTGATCATCATGATCTGATCGCAATCATCCACCTGTACGGCGCCGACCACGGAACCGTTACGCTCGGTGACTTTGATCGAGATAACGCCCTGGGTGGCACGCGACTTGGTCGGATACTCAGCCGCGGCGGTACGTTTACCGTAACCGTTTTGCGTCACCGTCAGGATCGCGCCTTCACCGCGCGGAATAATCAGCGAGACGACGCTGTCGTTTTCCGCCAGCTTAATGCCGCGTACGCCGGTGGCGGTACGGCCCATGGCGCGAACGGCATCTTCTTTGAAGCGCACGACCTTGCCGGCCGCGGAGAACAGCATCACTTCGTCCTGACCAGAGGTCAGATCGACGCCGATCAGCTCATCGCCTTCGTTCAGGTTCACCGCGATAATACCGGCGGAACGCGGACGACTGAACTCGGTCAGCGCGGTTTTCTTCACGGTACCGCTGGCGGTGGCCATAAAGACGTTGACGCCCTCTTCATACTCGCGGACCGGCAGGATAGCGGTGATACGCTCATCGGCTTCCAGCGGCAGCAGGTTGACGATCGGACGACCGCGCGCGCCGCGGCTGGCCTCCGGCAGCTGATAGACCTTCATCCAGTACAGACGACCGCGGCTTGAGAAGCAGAGGATGGTGTCATGGGTGTTGGCCACCAGCAGGCGGTCAATAAAGTCTTCTTCTTTAATGCGCGCTGCCGATTTGCCTTTACCGCCACGACGCTGTGCTTCGTAGTCGGTCAGCGGCTGATACTTCACATAGCCCTGATGCGACAGGGTGACCACCACGTCTTCCTGGTTGATCAGATCTTCGATGTTGATATCAGCGCTGTTGGCGGTGATTTCGGTACGACGTTCGTCGCCGAACTGGTCGCGGATCAGCTCCAGCTCTTCGCGAATCACTTCCATCAGACGGTCGGCGCTGCCGAGGATGTGCAGCAGTTCCGCGATCTGCTCCAGCAGCTCTTTATATTCGTCGAGCAGTTTTTCATGCTCAAGGCCGGTCAGTTTCTGCAGACGCAGATCCAGAATCGCCTGGGCCTGCTGCTCGGTCAGGTAGTATTTACCCTCGCGCACGCCGAACTCTGGCTCCAGCCATTCCGGACGCGCGGCGTCATCACCGGCACGCTCCAGCATCGCCGCGACGTTACCGAGATCCCACGCCTGGGCAACCAGCGCTGCTTTCGCTTCAGCCGGGGTCGGCGCGCGACGGATCAGTTCGATAATCGGGTCGATATTGGCCAGCGCCACGGCCAGCGCTTCGAGGATATGCGCGCGGTCACGGGCTTTACGCAGCTCGAAAATGGTGCGACGGGTCACCACTTCGCGGCGGTGGCGCACGAAGGCGGCGATGATGTCTTTCAGGTTCATGATCTTCGGCTGGCCATGGTGCAGCGCAACCATGTTGATGCCGAAGGAGACCTGCAGCTGGGTCTGGGAATAGAGGTTGTTGAGCACCACTTCCCCTACCGCGTCGCGCTTCACTTCAATCACGATGCGCATCCCGTCTTTATCAGACTCGTCACGCAGCGCGCTGATGCCTTCCACGCGTTTTTCTTTTACCAGCTCGGCGATTTTCTCAATCAGGCGCGCTTTGTTCACCTGATAGGGAATTTCATGCACGATGATGGTTTCGCGGCCGGATTTCGCGTCCACTTCCACTTCCGCGCGCGCGCGGATGTAGACTTTACCGCGACCGGTGCGGTAGGCCTCTTCAATACCGCGACGGCCGTTAATAATGGCGGCGGTCGGGAAATCAGGGCCAGGAATATGCGCCATCAGCCCTTCAATGCTGATGTCTTCATCGTCGACATAGGCCAGACAGCCGTTGATCACTTCCGTCAGGTTATGCGGCGGTATGTTGGTAGCCATCCCGACGGCGATCCCGGAGGCGCCGTTTACCAGCAGGTTAGGAATTTTGGTCGGCATGACGTCCGGAATACGCTCCGTGCCGTCATAGTTGTCAACGAAATCGACCGTCTCTTTTTCAAGATCGGCCATCAGCTCATGAGCGATTTTCGCCAGACGAATTTCGGTATAACGCATCGCCGCGGCGGAGTCGCCGTCGATGGAACCAAAGTTACCCTGGCCGTCCACCAGCATGTAACGCAGCGAGAACGGCTGCGCCATACGCACGATGGTGTCGTATACCGCGGAGTCGCCGTGCGGGTGGTATTTACCGATTACGTCACCAACGACACGGGCTGATTTTTTATAGGCTTTGTTCCAGTCATTGCCCAATACGTTCATGGCGTAAAGTACGCGACGGTGTACCGGCTTCAGGCCATCTCGGACATCCGGCAGCGCACGGCCAACAATGACCGACATCGCATAATCCAGATAAGAGTTCTTAAGCTCTTCCTCAATGTTGACCGGTGTAATTTCTCTCGCAAGGTCGCTCATCTAACCGCTATCCCTCTACTGTATCCCGGATTCAAAGGTCGCAAATTATAACACAGCCGCGCTAAGAGAGGTAAAGCAATACGGTTTATTCATGGCGCGCTGCTGATATACTCGCAGGTCTGAACAGAAAAGGAGTAAAAGCGCCCATGAATGCCGAAAAAACGTCGGTAGCCCCTAACGTCGATCATGCTGAAATCGCCAAATTCGAAGCCGTCGCCTCGCGCTGGTGGGATCTGGAGGGCGAGTTCAAACCGCTCCACCGCATTAACCCCCTGCGGCTGGGCTATATCGCCGAACGCTCAGGCGGCCTGTTCGGTAAAAAAGTCCTCGATGTCGGCTGCGGCGGCGGCATCCTCGCCGAGAGCATGGCGCGCGAAGGCGCGACGGTCACCGGGCTGGACATGGGCGCCGAGCCGCTGCAGGTGGCGAAACTGCACGCCCTGGAGAGCGGAATTCAGGTGGAGTATGTTCAGGAAACGGTTGAAGAACATGCCGCGAAGCATCCGCAGCAGTATGACGTCGTCACCTGCATGGAGATGCTGGAGCACGTCCCTGACCCACAGTCGGTCGTCCACGCCTGCGCGCGGCTGGTGAAGCCTGGCGGCCAGGTCTTCTTCTCCACCATCAACCGTAACGGTAAAGCGTGGCTGATGGCGGTGGTCGGCGCGGAATATGTCATGAAGATGGTGCCCAAAGGCACTCATGATGTGAAAAAGTTTATCAAGCCGGCCGAACTGCTGGGCTGGGTAGATCAGACTTCTCTGAAAGAGCAGCATATCATCGGCCTGCATTACAATCCGTTGACCAACACCTTCAAGTTGGCGCCGGGGGTTGATGTTAACTATATGTTGCATACCAGCGCCAAAAAAGCGTGACGTCAGCACCTGCGCTTATGATGATTGCGCGGCATCAAGCCGCGTGATTATTTCTTCCGATGAAGAAATCAGCACTCGATCAAATTTTCATTTTTTTTTCTGTTTTATTGACTTCTTCTCCAGGCCTTATGCGACGTGGACTTGCGGATTATTACCCTTCCGCAACCTCAATTTAACGTCAAAATCAACCCTTGTACTCAAAAGATTCCTTACTAAAATACTCACCATATAGCGTTCCTTTTATCGACAACCCCCTACATATAGTATTTATCCACAGAGTTAGTCACAACGGCCTTCTGTGGATAAACGGGGGATATTTTCTTTCACGGACAGGTAAAATCCACATGAATCAGAGTCTGCTGGTGACAAAGCGCGACGGAACCACCGAGCGCATCAATCTCGACAAAATCCATCGCGTACTGGATTGGGCGGCAGAAGGACTGAATAACGTTTCGATTTCCCAGGTAGAGCTGCGCTCGCATATCCAGTTCTATGACGGCATTAAAACCGCGGACATCCACGAAACCATTATCAAAGCCGCTGCGGATCTGATCTCCCGCGAGGCGCCGGATTACCAGTACCTCGCCGCGCGTCTGGCGATTTTCCATTTGCGTAAAAAAGCCTTCGGCCAGTTTGAGCCGCCGGCGCTTTACGATCACGTGGTGAAGATGGTCGAGAAGGGTAAATACGATCATCATCTGCTGGAAGACTACACGGAAGAAGAGTTCCAGCAGATGGACGGTTTCCTCGACCACTGGCGCGACATGAACTTCTCCTACGCTGCCGTTAAGCAGCTGGAAGGCAAGTATCTGGTACAAAACCGCGTCACCGGCGAAATTTATGAGAGCGCGCAGTTCCTCTATATTCTGGTGGCTGCCTGCCTGTTCTCTAACTACCCGCGCGAAACGCGTCTGGACTACATCAAGCGTTTCTACGACGCGGTGTCGACCTTTAAAATCTCGCTGCCGACGCCGATCATGTCCGGCGTGCGTACCCCAACCCGTCAGTTCAGCTCCTGCGTGCTGATCGAGTGCGGCGACAGCCTGGACTCCATCAACGCTACCTCCAGCGCGATTGTGAAATACGTTTCCCAGCGCGCCGGCATCGGCATCAACGCCGGCCGCATTCGCGCGCTGGGCAGCCCGATCCGCGGCGGCGAAGCCTTCCACACCGGCTGCATTCCGTTCTACAAACATTTCCAGACCGCGGTGAAGTCCTGCTCGCAGGGCGGCGTACGCGGCGGCGCGGCGACCCTCTTCTACCCAATGTGGCATCTGGAAGTGGAAAGCCTGCTGGTGCTGAAAAACAACCGCGGGACCGACGCCAACCGCGTTCGTCACATGGACTACGGGGTGCAGATCAACAAGCTGATGTACACCCGTCTGCTGAAGGGCGGCGACATTACCCTGTTCAGCCCTTCCGACGTCCCGGGCCTGTATGACGCTTTCTTCGCCGATCAGGACGAATTTGAGCGCCTGTACACCCAGTACGAGCAGGACGACAGCATTCGCAAGCAGCGCATTAAAGCGGTTGAGCTGTTCTCGCTGATGATGCAGGAGCGCGCCTCCACCGGCCGCATCTACATCCAGAACGTCGACCACTGCAACACCCACAGCCCGTTCGATCCGGTGGTCGCCCCGGTGCGCCAGTCTAACCTGTGCCTGGAGATCGCCCTGCCGACTAAACCGCTGGAAGACGTCAACGACGAAAACGGCGAAATCGCGCTGTGCACCCTGTCGGCCTTCAACCTCGGGGCTATCGACAGCCTCGACGAGCTGGAAGAGCTGGCGGTGCTGGCGGTGCGTGCCCTGGACGCGCTGCTCGACTATCAGGATTACCCCATCCCGGCCGCCAAACGCGGCGCAATGGGCCGCCGTACGCTGGGCATCGGCGTGATCAACTTCGCTTACTATCTGGCGAAGCATGGCAAACGCTACTCCGACGGCAGCGCCAACAACCTGACCCACAAAACGTTCGAAGCGATTCAGTACTACCTGCTGAAGGCCTCCAACGAACTGGCTATCGAACAGGGCGCTTGCCCGTGGTTCAACGAAACCACTTATGCGCAGGGTATCCTGCCGATCGATACCTATAAAAAAGACCTGGACGGCATCGTCAGCGAAGCCCTGCACTACGACTGGGAAGCGCTTCGCGCGTCCATCAAAACCCACGGCCTGCGTAACTCCACGCTCTCCGCGCTGATGCCGTCCGAGACCTCGTCGCAGATCTCCAACGCCACCAACGGCATCGAGCCGCCGCGCGGCCACGTGAGTATCAAAGCGTCGAAGGATGGGATCCTGCGCCAGGTGGTGCCGGACTACGAAAACTTGCAGAACGCCTACGAACTGCTGTGGGAAATGCCGAACAACGACGGCTACCTGCAGCTGGTGGGTATCATGCAGAAGTTTATCGACCAGTCGATCTCTGCGAATACCAACTACGATCCGACGCGCTTCCCTTCCGGAAAAGTGCCGATGCAGCAGTTGCTGAAAGACCTGCTCAACGCCTATAAATTCGGCGTCAAAACGCTGTACTATCACAACACCCGTGATGGCGCTGAAGACGCTCAGGATGACCTGGCCCCGTCCATCCAGGACGACGGCTGCGAAAGCGGCGCTTGTAAGATCTAAGGTATTTTTGCCGGGTGGCGCTACGCTTACCCGGCCTACGATTTTGTAGGCCCGGCCAACGCATCGCCGCCGGGCAATACAGTTCAACAGGACTCACTTCAATGGCATACACCACTTTTTCACAGACGAAAAACGATCAGCTGCTTGAGCCAATGTTTTTTGGCCAGCCGGTTAACGTGGCCCGCTACGATCAGCAAAAATACGATATCTTTGAAAAGCTGATTGAAAAACAGCTCTCCTTCTTCTGGCGCCCGGAAGAGGTTGACGTCTCCCGCGATCGCATTGACTACCAGGCGCTGCCGGAACATGAAAAACACATTTTCATCAGCAACCTGAAGTACCAGACGCTGCTCGACTCCATCCAGGGCCGTAGCCCGAACGTGGCACTGCTGCCGCTGATCTCCATCCCGGAGCTGGAGACCTGGGTGGAAACCTGGGCCTTCTCCGAGACCATTCACTCGCGCTCGTACACCCATATCATCCGCAACATCGTCAACGACCCGGCGACCGTGTTCGACGATATCGTCACCAACGAGCAGATCCAGAAGCGTGCCGAGGGGATCTCCCACTATTACGATTCGCTGATCGAGATGACCAGCTACTGGCACCTGCTGGGCGAAGGCACCCACACCGTCAACGGCAAGACCGTGACCGTCAATCTGCGCGAGCTGAAAAAGAAACTCTATCTGTGCCTGATGAGCGTCAACGCCCTGGAAGCGATCCGCTTCTACGTCAGCTTCGCCTGCTCCTTCGCCTTTGCCGAGCGCAAACTGATGGAAGGCAACGCCAAAATTATCCGCCTGATCGCCCGCGATGAAGCGCTGCACCTGACCGGCACTCAGCATATGCTGAACCTGCTGCGCTCCGGCAGCGACGATCCGGAAATGGCGGAAATCGCCGAAGAGTGCAAGCAGGAGTGCTATGACCTGTTCGTGCTGGCGGCGCAGCAGGAGAAAGAGTGGGCGGACTACCTGTTCCGCGACGGCTCGATGATTGGCCTGAACAAAGATATTCTCTGCCAGTACGTCGAGTACATCACCAATATCCGCATGCAGGCGGTGGGCCTCGATCTGCCGTTCCAGACCCGCTCCAACCCGATCCCGTGGATCAACACCTGGCTGGTCTCCGACAACGTCCAGGTGGCGCCGCAGGAAGTAGAGGTCAGCTCTTACCTGGTCGGCCAGATCGACTCTGAAGTCGATGCCGACGACCTGAGCAACTTCCAGCTGTAATGAAGCGGATCTTCTTGAAAATCTCTGACACTCGCCTTGAGTGTCAGGATGAACACCCTTCCCTGTTGGCTGCTCTTGAATCGCATAATATCGACGTCGAGTATCAGTGCCGCGCAGGCTATTGCGGCTCCTGCCGCACTCGTCTGGTCTCCGGCCAGGTTGACTGGCTGACCGAGCCGCTGGCCTTTATCCAGCCGGGAGAAATTTTGCCCTGCTGCTGCCGGGCGAAGGGCGATATTGAGATCGAGATGTAGTCTTGTCAGGTGGCGCTACGCTTACCTGACCTACTGTTCCAGGACCGGCCGTTTACGCACTGCCGCCCTGGGCTGCTGAAACTGCCGGTGTTGCGGCCTCAAAATCGCTGAGACGTTCCCGGAAGGCCAGGGCAGCCCGCATGGATGCGGGCTGAGGGCCGTGTTTTGCACGGACGCTGCCTCGGCCCGACCCGAAGCCTGCAGGGATATTTAGCGTTTAGCGTCCAGGAATTGCACCGCTTTATCCGGAAAATCGGTAAACAAGCCATCGACGTCCGCCTGGCGATACAGCAGGTCATAGAGCTGATTGACGTTGCTGGCGTACTCCGGCAGTTGATCCGCGCGCACGGTATACGGATGCACCTGCAGATGGCTGGCGTGCGCCTCCTTCACCATCGCCGTCAGCTTCACCGCCCCCGGCTTTGAGCCTTCCGCCACCAGCATATGATAATCCGGACCAATGCCGTCGGCGTACTGCGCAATCTGCGCCATGGCCCCCGGCTTGAACATCCAGTCATAGCTGTAGTTCACCCACTTGCCGTCAGCCTGCCGCTGCTGGGTTTCATTCCAGTCGGTATAGGCGATAAGCTGCACCAGCTTGAGATCCATGCCCATCTTCGGCTCCAGCTCATGCTTAATACGCTTGAGCTCGTTGGCGTCAAAGCACTGCAGATAGACCTTATCCTGCTTGCTGGTGTAGCCATATTCTTTCAGCACTTTCAGCGTGCTGGCGGCAATATCTTTGCCTTCCTGATGGTGGAACCACGGCGCTTTGATTTCCGGGTAAATACCGATGTTTTTGCCGGTGGAATGATTCAGCCCCTGGACAAACTCAATCTCTTCTTCAAAGGTATGAATGCGGAAATCGGATTTGCCCATCGGGAAACGCCCGGGATAGGTTTGCACATTCTTGCCATCTTTCGGCTCAAAGCCTTCGGTAAACGTCAGCGACTTGATCTCGGCCAGGGTAAAGTCGATGGCGTAAAAACGGCCATCTTGACGCGCCCGCTGCGGGAAGCGCTGAGCGACGTCGGTCACCCGATCCAGATAGTGGTCGTGCAACACCACCAGTCGGTCGTCTTTGGTCATCACCAGGTCTTGCTCAAGGTAATCCGCCCCCTGCGAGTAGGCCATCGCTTTCGCCGGCAGGGTATGTTCCGGCAGATAGCCGCTGGCGCCGCGGTGGGCGATAACCATTTTATCCGCCGCTGCCGCGCTGAAGCACAGCGCAGAACTGGCCAACATCATGCCGCTCATTAGCGCGGTGAGTTTCATGTTCATCGCCGCTCCTTAGGCTTGCTTCAGCTGTTGATGATGGCGGCGTTCACCGAGCATCACGATAACCAGCAGGACAACCGCCAGCACGCTGCCGCCGATCATCACCATAAAGCCGCCGTCCCAACCGAAGAAATCGACGGTGTAGCCGACGATGGCGCTCGCGGCCACGGAACCGCCGAGGTAACCGAACAGGCCGGTGAAGCCTGCGGCGGTGCCGGCGGCTTTCTTCGGCGCCAGCTCCAGCGCATGCAGACCAATCAGCATCACCGGGCCGTAGATCAGGAAGCCGATAATAATCATACAGGCCATATCGACGCCCGGGTTACCCGGCGGGTTCAGCCAGTACACGACGGTGGCGATGGTCACCAGGGTCATAAAGAACACGCCGGTGGCGCCGCGGTTGCCTTTAAACACTTTATCCGACATCCAGCCGCACAGCAGGGTGCCCGGGATCCCCGCGTACTCGTACAGGAAGTAGGCCCAGGAGGATTTATCCAGCGCGAAGTGCTTCACCTCTTTCAGGTAGGTCGGCGACCAGTCGAGAATGCCGTAGCGCAGCAGATAAACGAAGACGTTGGCGACCGCGATGTACCACAGCAGCTTGTTCGGCAGAATGTACTGCATAAAGATCTGCTTCGCCGTCAGCTCTTGTTCATGCTCTTCGCTGTAATCGTCCGGGTAGTCGTTTTTATACTCTTCGATCGGCGGCAGGCCGCAGGATTGCGGCGTATCGCGCATCATCGCGAAGGCGAAAATCGCCAGCAGAATAGCGCCGAAAGCCGGCATATAGAGCGCCGCATGCCAGTCGTTAAACCAGGCCATACCCAACAGGAACAGCAGCGGCGGAATCCCCCCGCCGACGTTATGCGCGCAGTTCCACACTGAAACAATTCCGCCGCGCTCTTTCTGCGACCACCAGTGGACCATGGTACGGCCGCACGGCGGCCAGCCCATCCCCTGGAACCAGCCGCAGAGGAACAGCAGCACGAACATGATCATGATGCTCGAGGTGGCCCACGGTACGAAGCCCATCACCAGCATCACCAGCGCGGCGAGGATCAGCCCCGCCGGCAGGAAAATGCGCGGATTCGAACGGTCAGAGACCGATCCCATGATGAATTTCGAAAATCCGTAGGCAATGGAGATGCCGGAAAGGGCGAAACCGAGATCGCCGCGGGAGAAACCTTGCTCGATAAGATAGGGCATCGCCAGGGCAAAGTTCTTACGAACCAGATAGTAAGCGGCATAACCAAAGAAGATGCCGATAAAAATCTGCCAGCGTAACCGACGATAGAGCGGGTCGATCTCCGCGGCTGGCAAACGCGCTTTATGCGCGGCGGGTTTAAAAATACTTAACATATCAGCCTCCGTGGCCCTTGCTGTTTTTTACTGACGTCACGACAACAATCCCAGATTAATCACCAACTTCGAATCTGGCCGCGATGGTAGGCAATACGTAGAGCTGATACTGTGAAACATCGCACAATTTGTTACAGAAATATGACAAAAGGTTCCAATGTGAGCACAAAATCACATAATGCGCTCAAATAACGCGCGAATATGCTCGAAATCAAACAATAACCTTATTGATTGTGGCTAAATGGCGGTAAACGAAAGCAGAGGAGCTGAAGATGACGGGACGTCTTGATAGCGAGGTCATCATCATCGGCGGCGGAGCAACCGGCGCCGGCATCGCCCGCGACTGCGCCCGACGCGGATTACGCACAGTGCTCATTGAGCGCCATGATATCGCCACCGGGGCCACCGGCCGTAATCATGGGCTGTTGCACAGCGGCGCCCGCTATGCGGTGACCGACAACGAATCCGCCCGCGAATGCATCAATGAGAACCGCATCCTGCGCCGCATCGCCCGTCACTGTATCGAACCGGCCGGCGGTCTGTTCATTACCCTGCCTGAAGACGATCTGGCCTGGCAGCAGACCTTTATCGCCGCCTGCCAGCAGGCTGGCATAGAGGCCACGCCGCTTTCTGCGCAGGAGGCGCTGCGCCGCGAGCCCGCCGTCAACCCGACGCTGCTGGGGGCGGTGCAGGTCCCGGATGGCACCATTGACCCGTTTCGCCTCACCGCGGCCAATATGCTCGACGCCCGCGAACACGGCGCGCAGATCCTCACCGGCTGCGAAGTGACAGGCCTGCTGCGCCAGGGCGACCGCGTCTGTGGCGTCCAGGTATACGATCGTCAGCTTCACCAGACCCGCGCTCTGTACGCCGGGGTAGTGGTCAATGCCGCCGGGATCTGGGGGCAGCGCATTGCGGAATATGCCGACCTGCGCATCACCATGTTCCCGGCGAAGGGATCGCTGTTGATCCTTGACCACCGGATTAACAACCTGGTGATCAACCGCTGCCGTAAGCCGGCCGATGCCGATATTCTGGTGCCCGGGGATACCATCTCGCTGATCGGCACCACCTCGATGCATATTCCTTATGACGAAATTGACGACAACCGGGTAACGACCACGGAAGTCGAAACCCTGCTGCGCGAAGGTGAAAAGCTGGCGCCGGTCATGGGCCGCACCCGGATCCTCCGCGCCTACTCCGGCGTGCGCCCGCTGGTGGCCAGCGACAACGATCCCAGCGGACGCAGCGTCAGCCGCGGCATCGTCCTGCTCGACCATGCTCAGCGCGACGGCATGGAAGGCTTCATTACCATCACCGGCGGCAAGCTGATGACCTATCGCCTGATGGCCGAGTGGGCCACCGACGCCGTCTGTCGTAAGCTGGGCAACACCACCCCCTGTTCCACGGCCGAGAGCCCGCTCCCCGGGTCGCAGGAGCCGACGGAAAGCACCCTGCGAAAAATTATCTCCCTGCCGGGCCCGCTGCGCGGCTCTGCTGTCTACCGCCATGGCGATCGCACGCCGGCCTGGCTTGGCGACAGCCGCCAGCACCGTAGTCTGGTCTGCGAATGCGAAGCCGTCACCGCTGGTGAAGTGAAATACGCGGTGGAAAATCTGGCGGTCCACACCCTGCTCGACCTGCGCCGCCGTACCCGGATTGGCATGGGGACCTGCCAGGGGGAACTCTGCGCCTGCCGCGCCGCCGGTCTGCTGCAGCGCTTTAACGTCACAACCCCCGCGCAGTCGTTGACCCAGCTGTCGGCGTTTCTCAATGAGCGCTGGAAGGGCGTGCAGCCCATCGCCTGGGGCGACGCGCTGCGCGAAAGCGAATTCACCCGCTGGGTCTACCTCGGCCTGTGCGGACTACCACAGGAGCATCAGGATGAAATTTGACTGCGCGATTATCGGCGGCGGACTGGCCGGCCTGCTGTGCGGCCTGACGCTGAATCAGTCCGGCCTGCGCAGCGTTATCATCAGCCGCGGGCAAAGCGCGTTGCATTTTTCCTCCGCGTCGTTAGATCTGCTCTCGGCGCTGCCGAACGGCGATAACGTCACTGACCTCGCGCAAGGTCTGCAGCAGCTCGCTGAACTGCTTCCTGAGCACCCTTATTCCCGGCTCGGCGCCGGGGCGGTGCTCGAATACGCAAAACAAACTGAAGCCCTGCTGGCCGCCTGCGGCGCGGTGATGCAGGGCGACGCGCACCGCCCGCACCGGCGGGTAACGCCGCTGGGGACGCTGCGCGCGGCGTGGCTATCGCCGCAGGAGGTTCCTGTCGCGCCACTCCCCCGACAGGGGGTCTGTCTGGTGGGGATCAGCGGCTTTGCCGATTTTCAGCCGCATCTCGCCGCCGCCGCGCTCGGGCAAACCGGCGTCACCGCCGTAGCGGCGGAAATCGAGTTACCGCTGCTGGATGTTTTACGTGACAACCCCACCGAGTTTCGCGCCGCCAATATCGCCCGCCTCCTCGACGATGAAAACCACTGGCCTGCCCTGCATGCGGCGCTGCTGCCGCTGGCGCAGCAGCATGAGCTGCTAATCATGCCCGCCTGCTTTGGCCTCGCCGACGATCGCCTGTACCACTGGCTGCAGGCGCGCCTGCCCTGCCCGCTGCGTCTGCTGCCGACGCTGCCGCCTTCGGTTCCCGGGATGCGCCTGCACAGTTTGCTGCAGCGGCAGTTTATTCGCGGCGGCGGCACCTGGCTTGCCGGCGATGAAGTGGTGAACATCAGCCATCGACAGGGCGCCGTCGAGGCCGTCTGGACGCGAAATCACGGCGATATTGCGCTGCGTCCGCGTTTTACCGTGCTGGCCAGCGGCAGCTTTTTCAGTAACGGTCTTGTCGCCACGCGGGATAGCGTGCGCGAACCCATTCTCGGTCTCGATCTACAGCAGACCCTGCCGCGCGACGACTGGTACCAGCGCGACTTCTTTGCCTCCCAGCCGTGGCAGCGCTTCGGGGTGAAAACCGATGCCCTGCTGCGCCCCATGCTGGGCGGGCAGCCGTTCAGCAATCTTTTCGCCATCGGTTCACTGCTCGGCGGGTTCGATGCCATTCAGCTCGGCTGCGGCGGCGGGGTCTGCGCCGTCACCGCACTGCACGCCGCCAGACAGATCCACGCCCTCGCCGGAGGCCGACCATGAACGATACCCGTTTTGAAAGCTGCATTAAGTGCACGGTCTGTACCACCACCTGTCCGGTCAGCCGGGTCAATCCGCGCTATCCCGGGCCGAAACAGGCGGGGCCGGACGGCGAACGCCTGCGCCTGAAGGATGGCGCGCTGTACGATGAGGCGCTCAAGTACTGCATTAACTGCAAGCGCTGTGAGGTCGCCTGCCCGTCGGATGTGAAAATTGGCGATATCATTCAGCGCGCCCGGGCACAGTATGGCCAGCAAAAACCGACCCTGCGCGACGCTATTCTCAGCCATACCGATCTGATGGGCACCCTTTCCACCCCCTTTGCCCCACTGGTAAACGCCACCACCGGCTTAAAACCGGTACGCCGCCTGCTCGACGCGGCGCTCAATATCGATCATCGCCGCACGCTGCCAAAATATGGCTTCGGCACCTTCCGCCGCGCTTACCGCCAGCTCGCGGCCAGACAGGCGCAGTACCCTGAGCAGGTGGCCTTCTTTCATGGTTGCTACGTCAACTATAACCACCCGCAGCTGGGCAAGGATCTGATTCGCGTCGTCAATGCGCTGGGCACCGGCGTGCAGTTGTTATCACGGGAAAAATGCTGCGGCGTGCCGCTGATCGCCAACGGCTTTTTTGACAAAGCGCGTAAGCAGGCGCAGAGCAACGTCGCCGCGATGCGGGAAAACGCGCTGCCGATCATCGCCACCTCCTCGACCTGCACCTTTACGCTGCGCGATGAATACCCGCACCTCCTTGATGTCGACAACAGCGATCTCCGCGACCGGGTGGAGCTGGCCACTCGCTGGATCTGGAAACAACTGGATAGTGGCAAAACGCTGCCGCTGCGCCCGCTGCCGCTGAAGGTGGTCTATCACACGCCGTGCCATATGGAGAAAATGGGCTGGTCGCAGTATACCCTCGAACTGCTGCGGCTGATCCCTGGCCTGCAGCTGGAAGTGCTGGATTCGCAGTGCTGCGGCATCGCCGGCACCTACGGGTTTAAGACTGAGAATTACGCGCTATCCCAGGCTATCGGCGCCCCGCTGTTCCGTCAGATTGAGGAGAGCGGCGCCGACATCGTCGTCACCGACTGCGAGACCTGTAAATGGCAGATAGAAATGTCCACCAGCAAACGCTGCGAACATCCGCTGACGGTGCTGGCGCAGGCGCTCGCCTGAGTCCGGCGCCAGCCTGCGCCGTCAATAGCTCGCTTTCTCCTGCGGCTGAGCGCTGGCGGATTTAAACATTGCCAGCCGGCGGTCCAGCGCCTGGGTGTACAGCATGGTATCGACCCCGACGGCGACGAAATTGGCCCCCCAGGCGAGACATTTTTCCGCCATCGCCGGGTCGACCGCCAGAAATCCGGCCGCTTTTCCCGCCGCGCGAATGCGCCGGATGCTCTGCTCAATCACCCGCTGCACGTCAGGATGGCCAGCATCGTCCGGGTGTCCCAGCGAAGCGGAGAGATCCGCCGGTCCGATAAACACCCCGTCAATGCCCTCCACCTCGAGGATAGCGTCCAGATTTTCCAGCGCGGTTCGGCTCTCCACCTGAATCAGCAGACAGAGTTCGTCATTCGCCTCCGCCATATAATTCTCCACTCTGCCCCAGCGCGCCGCCCGGGCCACGCCGGCGCCAACGCCGCGGCTACCGACGGGAGGATAACGGGTTGCCGAGACGACTTCCCGCGCCTGCTCGGCGGTATCGACCATCGGCACCAGCAACGTTCTGGCGCCAATATCCAGCACCTGTTTTATCAGGCTGCGGCTGCCCTCCACCGGACGGATCACCGGCTGACTGGCATAAGGGGCGATGGCCTGGAGCTGATGATAAAGGTCCTGAATAGTGTTCGGGGCATGCTCGCCGTCGATCAGCAGCCAGTCATATCCTGAAGTGGCGGCAATCTCCGCCAGATAGGAGGAGGTCGAGCTCAACCACAGGCCTATTTGCGTCTCACCGCGTAATAATCCACGTTTGAAGGGGTTAGATAACAGTGCGTTCATAGCGATTCCTTTAATCAATGCTGTACGCCGCCGCGCTGAGGAACCGCGCGGGTGAGGCTTAATGAGAA
Organism: Klebsiella sp. M041; assembly: GCF_059759695.1. Classification (NCBI taxonomy): domain Bacteria; kingdom Pseudomonadati; phylum Pseudomonadota; class Gammaproteobacteria; order Enterobacterales; family Enterobacteriaceae; genus Klebsiella; species Klebsiella sp. M041. The sequence goes on along the minus strand of NZ_JCAXWU010000001.1, from coordinate 265,701 downwards.
GATGGTGATCACCCCGATGATGGCCACGCCGGCCAGGGTTAACAGTCCAGCGGCGCTGCTGGCGAACAGCGTTTCGGCCTGCACGCGAACGATCGGCGCCAGAAAGCCGCCGATGGCGCCAAACAGGTTAACGAAGCCAATCCCGGCGGCCAGCGCCGTGCCGGAGAGCAGCTGCGTCGGCATCGTCCAGAAGACCGGCTGCACGGCAATCACGCCAACCGCCGCCACGCACAGCGCAATGATAGCCAGCACCGGCGCCACCAACCCGGAAACCGCAATCCCGACCGCTGCCGCCAGCAGCGTCAGCGCGGCAATATTGCGCCGCTCGCCGGTGCGATCGGAGTAGCGAGGGATAAGCCAGGTACCGAACAGCGCCGCCACCCACGGAATAGCCGTCACCACCGAGGCAATGAAGCCGACTTTGGTGCCCAACAGCGCGGCGACCTGAGTGGGCAGGAAGAAAATCAGGCCATAGACCGCCACCTGAATGGTCATGTAGATCAGCGCCAGCTGCCAGACCCGCCCGTTACGCAGCGCATCGGACAGACGCGAGGTGACCTTTTTCTCCTCCTCTCGCGCCAGCTCGCTTATCAGCGCCTGTTTCTCCGCCGCGCTCAGGAAGCGGGCATGCTGCGGCGAATCGTCCAGCCAGAAGAAGGTGAACGCTCCCGCGGCGACGGCGAGCAGGCCTTCAATCACAAACATCCAGAACCAGCCGGGATGGCCCATAAACCCATGCATCTCCAGCAGCGCGCCGGATAAAGGCGAACCGAGGGTCAGCGCCAGCGGCGCCCCCATATAAAAAAGCCCCATAATGCTGGCGCGGTTTTGCTGGGGAAACCACTGAGACGTGAGGTAGATCATGCCGGGGAAGAAGCCCGCCTCCGCCGCGCCCAGCAGGGTACGTACCAGCAGGAATTTCGCTTCCGTATCCGCCCACGCCATCGCCGCCGACAGCACGCCCCACAGCAGCGTGGTGCAGCCGATCCATTTTCTGGCGCCAAATTTGCGCATCAGCAGGTTGGCCGGCACCCCAAGAAAGGCATAGACCACAAAGAAAATCCCCGCCCCCAGCGCATAGGCTTCGTTGCTGAGGCCAGTGTCCAGCTGGTAGGTCTCTTTGGCGAAACCGATATTCGAACGGTCAAGAAACGCCAGCACGTACAGCGCCAGCATAAAGGGGATTAAGCGGGCGCGGTTTTTCTTCACCACGCTCTCCAGCAGAGTGTTGCTCATCATAATATCCTCAGGCGTGGGCCGCCAGGCGGCCCGGGGGATCAGTGTTGATAAGGACGTTTCAGGTTGCAGTCGCGATTGAGCTCGACGCCAAAGCCGGGTTTATCCAGTACCGATTTATGAATCCGCCCCCTCTCCGGTACCGGCTCGCCGAGCAGGATCGGGTCGAACTGCGGACGCAGCGTGGCGCAGTCAGGACTGGTCATCAGAAACTCGCTGAACGGCGTGTTGGTGAAAGTGATCACCGCATGATGTGAGTAAACCGACGAGCCGTGCGGCACCACCAGCTGCCCGCGCGCTTTAGCAATAGCCGCTATCTCCACCAGCGTGGTTAAGCCGCCGCACCAGCCGACGTCGGGCTGCATAATATCGATTCCGGTCTCCGACAGGGTGCGGAAGGACTGCAGGGTGCCGTGGTGCTCGCCGCTGGTCACCATCATCCCGGCCGGCGCCTGGCGCTTCAGCTCGCGATAACCTTCATACTGCTGCGGCGGCAGGCACTCCTCGATCCACTTGAGGTTGTAAGGGGCGCAGGCATGGGCAAGTTTGGTGGCATAGTTAACGTCCTGGCTCATCCAGCAGTCCAGCATTAACCAGAAATCCGGGCCGCATTTTTCGCGCATGTCCGCCACCATGGCGACGTCTTTGCGGATCCCGGCGTCGCCATCGTGCGGCCCCCAGTGGGTGGGCATTTTGCCACCGATAAAGCCCATCTCCTGCGCCAGATCCGGACGGGCGCCGGTGGCATAGAACTGGATTTCGTCACGCACCGCTCCGCCCAGCAGTTTGTAGACCGGCAGGCCAACCACTTTCCCGAACAGATCCCACAGCGCAAGGTCGACACAGGAGATGGTGTTCATCACCAGACCGCCGGATCCTGCGTAGTAAAGGGTGGCGTTGAGCATCTGGTCGTGGATCAGTTTGATATCGCTGACGCATTTGCCTTCGATAAAGCGGTTGAGATGTTTTTCCACGATAAAGCAACCCATCTCTCCGGCCGTCGACACGGCAAAGCCGGTCTGCCCGTTGTCGGCTTCCACTTCCACAATCAGCGTGCCCAGCACGTTGATGCCAAACGACTGGCGGGACTGCTCATACTGTTTGTATTTGCTCATCGGCGTGGCGATATGGTCGTCAATCCAGTGGTTAGCCCCCTGATCGTGGTAATCGCCGCCGCCGGCGCCCTGCTCTGCGGTGGCGCCGCCGGTAAACCAGGCGCGGACGTGTTTAATTTTCGGTAGGGTCATGGTGTTCTCCTTATGATGAGGCGAGTTGTTCAAAGGGGCTTTTCCACCCCAGCAGTCGTGAAATATCTTTCGCGCAGGCAATCGCCTTACCGGCAAGGTAATCGCGATTGTCTTCATTGATTTGCAGACGGGTACCCACCACCGAGATGGCGGCGGTCAGGTCGTTATTGGCGTTAAAAACCGGGGCGGCCACGCAGCGCACGTCCGGATAGTCCTCGCCATTATCAAAGCTCCAGCCCCGGGCGCGGATCCGCCCCAGCTCCTCCCGCAGCTGTTGAGCATTGCTGATGGTCGTTGGCGTAGCCCGCTCCCACTGCAGTTCATCGATAATCGATGCCTGAACCCCGGCGGGCTGCCAGGCCAGCAGACATTTGCCGATCCCGGAGCGGTAAAGCGACAGGCTCTTTCCTTCGTGCGAACGCACGCTAATGGTGGCGGGTGATTCAATTTTCAGAATGTAGTAGGCGTTACCGTGATCGATAATGCCCAGATGGCAGAGCAGGCCGCACTCATCCATCAGCCGGGTCAGGCGCGGCCGCGCCAGCTCGCGCAGGTCCATTTTGCTTAGCGCCTGCCCGGCCAGCTCCACCAGTTTGGTCCACAGGCAGTAGTTATCCTGATTATCCATACTGATGAAGCGCTGCTTTTTCAGCTCGCCCAGCAGCAGATAAACCGTGCTTTTCGGGATCCCCAGCTCCGCTATTATCGTCGCCGCGCTGCAGGGTCCGATGCGGCCAATTAAATTGAGGATCTCAATCGCGCGGGTCAGCGCCGGGACTTTCGTTGATTCCAACATACTGGACTCCAATCCTGAATACTGGAATCAGTGTTGCGGTTGTCCGGGCGGTAAAGTGTGAGCGACATCGCGGGGCAATCGCTTTCCCGTATGCTGGACCGTTCGCAGCGGAAAATTGCGACTTAACGCACAGAATTTTTTCAGGAGAGTACAACAGGCTGGACAACCGGCGCCCGGGAGAAGCCCGCGCGCCGGGAAACGACTTACAGCGAGAGGGAATCCACCACGTTAATCCAGCCATGTTCACTGGCCAGCGGTTGGCCATTCAGCCAGCGACGCAGCAGGTTTAATGCCATCATGGCGCAGACTTCCTGGCGTACCGCCAGGCTGTGGCGAGTGACGCTAAACTTCACCCGCAGCGCGAAGGTGCCGTCGGGGGTGGCCAGGGCCACGTTAAGATGATCGTTTTCCTGGCCGCTCACCGCCAGGGCCAGGCCGGCAAAATGGTTAATGCGCCGCTCGGCCGCCCAGCGGGCCGCCTGCGCCAGCGTCTCCTCCTGCGCCGGGACCACTTCGCTGGCCAGCAGCGGCGCGCCGGCGCGGGACAGCTGGAGCGCCAGCAGACCGCCGGTAAACTGCTCGCTGAGCGTCAGGCTCAGCTGCCGCTCCTGCAGACAGCGTGCAATCTGCGCCGGTAACCCTTCAGTGCCTTCGAAAATCAGGCTGTCGCCAGCCACTTTACGCACTTCCGGCCACAGGGCCAGCATGGCGTCACGCTGCTCAGCCGGTCCGGTCAGCTTCAGCTCAATGATCGGCATCGACGAGCGGTAGCCCATCACCACGCCAGGCGGTAACGTCAGCGGATTGAGGTTTTGCGCCAGCTCGCTTTCCGAGCGGCCAAAAGTGGTCAGCCGCAGGCATACCGGCGGTTCCGGCAGCGTAAAGCGCTGGCGCAGGCGCGGTAAAATCTCCTGCTCGACCATCACTTTGAATTCAGAGGGAACGCCGGGGGTGAAAAACATCAGGCAGCGATTGAGCTGGATGGCAAAGCCGCAGGCCGTGCCCACCGGGTTATTGATCATCTCGGCGCTGGCGGGGATTTCCGCCTGCTTACGGTTGCTTTCCGCCATCGGCCGCCCGCGTTCAGCAAAGAAGCGGGTCATGGTTTCCAGCCACTCCGGATGCAAAATAAGTCCTTCGCCTTTCGCGGTGGCCGCGGCCAGCGCGCTCAGGTCGTCGCTGGTTGGGCCGAGGCCGCCATTGACGATCAGCACATCCGCCTGTTCGCTGCGTTCGCGAAGAATCGCCACCAGCGCATCGAGATCGTCGCCGACGGTATTACGGCGCGTTAATGGTAAACCCTGATTAAAAAAGAAATCCGCCAGCCATGCTGCATTGGTGTCAACGATTTGACCATGCAACACTTCATCGCCAGTGGACAGCATTTCCACATTCAACATTGCTCACTCCTTGCCTGCCAGGTGGCAAATACTATAACGCAAAGCGGGAGGCTGACGAGGAGGAAAATCTGGCGCGGCAAGAAGAGACCGCGCCGGAGGAGATTAGAAGCTGGCGCTGGCGCCGATGTACGGGCCGTCGGCGATGGTGTTATCGCGGTTGCCATCTTTGCCCGCCAGGTTCAGATAGCGATAGCCTGCCTGGATGCTGAGCGGACGCATAATGGTCCAGCTGGCGCCGACGTTGGCTTCCTGATAGCTGTCAATGCCGCTGGAGAGGGAATCTGGAGAGTAGTAGTAGTCGCCATACAGACGGAAGCTGTCGCCGATTTTCCACTGCAGGCCGCCGCCGACCGCGGCCGCATAACCTTCATCACCCTGTTTCGGGTTGGTGTATACCCCTTTACCGCCCACGGTCGCCAGGAACGGCCCCAGTGGAATATTCAGGCCCAGGCCTAAACCCGCGGCGTCGCCGTCGTTATCGCTGTGCAGCCAGTTACCCGAAACAGCCAGACCGGTGGACTCGGTGCCGAAGCCGACCCCAAGGTTGGTGTAATGCTCGCCTGCTTCGCCGGTAACGCTGATCGCATGGGCCGCCGAAGAGACCAGCATGACGCCAGCCAGCGCCATAAAAATGCTTTTTTTCATTATTTACTCTATCCAGAAAATTAAAATCAAAGAAGTCCCGAAAAAACCTGAAAATTCTACTGCGCACTCGTCAGGAATCAATGACCTGGCGAAATGATTTTTCACAAGAGTGTAACCAGTTGCGTCTTTTTACAGCAATACCGCCGCGCATTTGCGAAAGAATGTAAATTTCACCGCATTCATATTCAGTAGAATTATATTTAATTAGGTTGTATTGATTGAATAAATCTATATTTACCTGCGCAATCGCCATTGCGCAGGCTGTTTGAAGGAAGCAGAAAAATTAATGGGCGAGCAGGGCCAGGCGCTCCGGCGCAAGCCCCGTCAGCTTCGCCACCAGCGCCAGATCAAGCCTGTTTTCCAGCATCGCCTTGGCAATACGTTGCGCAGCCAATTGTTCTCCCTGTTCAAGACCTTGCTGCAGGCCCTGCTGATGGCCGCGTTGTTCCAGAAACTGGGCAATGTTCATTAGCGTCTCCTTATGCAGCCGTCTGGGGACATTTTGCGCAAGATTACGTAAAAAGGCGACCGGATCGGCGGCATTTCCTGCCTGTAATAAATAGTGAAGCAGCGTCCTGAGCTGTCTGCGGCTAGTGTATCCCAGCGCCAACAGGCTGGCTAGTTGCTCCTGCAGTTCCATCATATCGCGTTGCCGGATATGCTTTTGCAGCAACTCAAGCATCGCGACCCGTCGGTGCTGCATTATTATATCGTCAGGAAGCACCGTGATATCGATTAAGTGAAAATCCTGATTGTATACTTGCCGCGCGGTTTGCGGATGAGCAAATCCTTCCAGCCAGCACATGGGATACGGCCAGGGCGAGACTTGCCCATGATAAAAAAGCTGCGGGATCACCAATGGCAGTTGCGTATGTCCTTTATCCAGATGGCGCTGCATCGCTGCTATCGCATAACGCATCAGGCGAAATGCCATATGACGGTCCGCAGAGCTTTGATGTTCGATAAGCAGATAGATATATCCGTCCCCCGCCTGGGTGAAAGCGGATGAGCTTAAAAACTACGATCTCAATGCCGCCACCCGCCTCACCCTGAGCATGAAGGGGCTACTCTGACGCCACGGTCAGCAGGCGCAGCGTCGCCTTCAGTCCGCCCAGGCTTTCGCTGCGCGAAAGCTGCAGGTGGCTACGATGCAAACGTGCAATATCGTTAACCAGCGCCAGGCCCAGCCCGGCGCCGGGAATCGCGCCCGCGTTATCGAGGCGGCGAAACGGCATCAGCGCCTGGTGTACCTGGTGGTCGTCAATTCCCGGACCGCTGTCTTCCACGCTGAGCAACACTGCGTCGCCATCGCGATGCAGGCTAAGCGTGACCGTTCCATATTCCGGGGTATAGCGAATGGCATTGTCGAGCAGGTTAGCGCACAGCTCCCCCAGCAGAACGCTATCGCCTGCCACATATACCGCCGACTGCTCGCCCTCGTAGCCAAGATCGATATGTTTGCTCCGCGCTTGCGCGATACGTGAAAAGCAGCTGTTGCGCACAATCTCCGGCAAGTTAATCACCGCAAACGCCTGCTCCCGCTGTTTTACCGTCGCCAGCTGCAGCAACCGCTCCGTTAACAAGACCGTATCGTCCAGCGTGGCGCGCATCGCCTGCAGACTTTCGCGCCACAGTTGCGGATCGTCGCTGGCCAGGGCTACCGAAGCCTGCGTTTTCAGCACCGCCAGCGGTGTTTTCAGCTGATGGGACGCATCGGCGCTGAAGCGCTCCTGGCGGGAGATCATCACCCGCAGGCGGTCGATGTAGCGGTTGAACGCGACAATCAGCAGCCGCGTTTCCGACCAGGGCAGCAGCTCCGGCAGCGGCGTCAGCAGACCGGGTTCACGGCGCACCATCAGCGCGGAGAGCTGACGCATGGGCCGCAGCACGCGGCGCAGCAGCCAGGCTGCCAGCACCAGCGTCAACAGGACCAGTAACCCCTGCGACACCCAGGATGAGAAGAGTAATTGTCCGGCCAGCCAGCGGCGGGACTGCAGCGTTTCGGCAATATATATCTCCGCCATGCCAACGATGCCGCCTTCGTTGATGGGCTGCAGCAGGCGCGCCACGCGGATTGCCTGACCGCGATATTCGGTATGATAAAACCACGCCAGCGCCGGATAGAGCTGAGTTCGCGAGGTGGAGGGCGGCATCGCGGGCAGATCGTCATAGCCGGAAATGACCTTCCCCTGCGGGTCGAGCACCTTGTAATAGAGACGATCGTTCATATTGAGCTCGAAGCTGTCCAGCACCACCCAGGGCACATTCACCTCCAGTTGCCCTCCGCGAACCACCAGCTGCTCGGCCACCGTCCGCGCCGACGACAGCAGGGTACGATCGTAGGCTTGCGTCGCCGCCTGCAGCGCGCTGACGTAGCTGTTAAACGCGGAGAGTCCCCACAGCAGGACCAGCGGCAGGCCGAGAAACAGCAACAGTTGGGCATAGAGCGATTGCGGCTTACTCCATCTCATGGCGCTCGCACTCAAGCAGATAGCCTAAACCGCGCAGGGTGGTTATACGCACATTGCTCGCCTGAAGTTTCTTGCGCAGACGGTGAATGTAGAGTTCGATGCTTTCCGGACTGACGTCATCGCTGAGGCTGAACACCTGTTCGAACAGCTGCTGACGGGAAACCGGGCGAGTGCGGCGAAACATCAGCACCTTCAATAGCGCCAGCTCGCGCGGCGTCAGAGACAACATCTGGCCGCGGAGTAAAAAATAGCCTTCGTCACAATACGCCAGCTCGCCAAGCTGCTGCACCTCATGCACCTGCCCTTCGCTGCGCCGGAGCAGCGCCCGCAGGCGGGCGTCGAGCTCTTCCAGCTCAAAGGGCTTAGGTAAATAGTCATCCGCGCCGGCATTTAAGCCCTTCACCCGGTCCGCTACCGCGCTGCGGGCGGTCAGCAACAGCACCGGCAGGGTCTGCCCGCGCTTGCGCAGCCGCTGCACCACTTCAAGGCCATCGAACCCCGGCATACCGATATCCAGCACCGCCAGCGCATATTGCTCGCTTTGCAGCAGATGGTCGGCCGCACGCCCGTCAGCGACGCAATCTACGGCAAAACCGCCCTGCACCAGCGCTTTTTCCAGCCAGTGAGCCAGCTCACGATTATCCTCGGCTAATAAGAGACGCATATCACATCCTGTAACGTTGCTGCTGCATTGAAAGGGAAATGAAAGGTAACTGTTTTAACAATCATGCAACCGAATCGCCATATGTCGGTTCACATAATCAAAAAAACCTGCCCTGTACCTGCTGAGGAAGCCTATGAAAACGCCATTTTTCCGCCATCTGAGCGCCATCGCGCTGTGCCTTTGCACCACATCCGCCTTCGCCGCGGAGGCCCCGTCCCGCACCGAATGTATCGCGCCCGCTAAACCCGGCGGCGGCTTTGACCTGACCTGTAAGCTGATTCAGGTGAGCCTGATGGAAACCGGCGCTATCGAGAAACCGATGCGCGTCACCTATATGCCCGGCGGCGTGGGCGCGGTAGCCTACAACGCCATTGTCGCCCAGCGCCCGGCAGAGCCGGGGACCGTCGTCGCCTTCTCCGGCGGCTCGCTGCTGAACCTGTCGCAGGGTAAATTCGGCCGTTACAGCGTCGATGACGTGCGCTGGCTGGCGAGCGTCGGCACCGACTACGGCATGATCGCCGTGCGCGCCGATTCGCCATGGAAAGATCTGAAGTCGTTTATGACCGCGATGGAGAAAAATCCCTCCAGTATCGTGATTGGCGCCGGGGCCTCCATCGGCAGCCAGGACTGGATGAAAGCGGCGCTGCTGGCGCAAAAAGCCAACGTCGACCCGCATAAAATGCGCTATGTCGCCTTTGAAGGCGGCGGCGAGCCGGTGACCGCGCTGCTCGGTAACCATGTGCAAGCGGTCTCCGGCGATCTCAGCGAGATGGTGCCCTATCTGCAGGGCAATAAAATCCGCGTGCTGGCGGTCTTCTCCAGTGAACGATTGCCGGGCGCGCTCGCCGATGTCCCTACCGCTAAAGAGCAGGGCTACGACCTGGTCTGGCCGATTATTCGCGGCTTCTTTATGGGCCCGAAAGTCAGCGACGCCGAGTACCAGTGGTGGGTCGATGAATTCACTAAACTGCAGCAAACCGAAGCGTTCAAAAAGCAACGTGAACTGCGCGGCCTGTTTGAATTCAACATGAACGGCAAGGAGCTCGATACCTACGTTAAGCAGCAGGTCAGCGACTATCGCGAACAGGCGAAAGCCTTTGGCCTGGCAAAATAATCCGCGGAGGCGCTAATGAGCGATCGTATTTTTGCCGGAGTGTGGCTGTTGTTATGTATTGGCGGTCTGTTTATCGCCTGGCAGATCCACAGCGAATACGCCTATGAACCCGTCGGCCCGCGTCCCTTCCCGCTCGGGATCATCGGCCTGATGCTGCTGTGCTCGGCGTTAATGTTGCTGCGTCGCCCGGACGCCGTCGAGTGGCCGGGACGGCATGTGCTGCAGCGTCTGCTGACCATGGTCGTGGTGCTGGTGGTCTACGCCTGGGGGTTTGAATGGCTCGGTTTTCCGCTGGCCACCGCGCTGCTGACGGCGATCATTGGTCTGCTGTTCGGCGCGACGCTGCCGGCGGCGGGCATTGCCGGCGTCGCGATGGGCGTGTCGTTATGGTACGCCTTCGACACCCTGCTCGATGTCACCCTGCCCCTTGGCATCTGGTTTAATTAACGGAGGCGTTTATGGATACCTGGATCTATCTCTCGCAGGGCTTCGCCGTCGCCATGACGCCGGAGAACCTGCTCATCGCCCTGATCGGCTGCTTTGTCGGGACTATCGTCGGCCTCCTGCCGGGGCTGGGGCCTATCAACGGCGTGGCGATTCTGCTGCCGCTGGCTTTCGCCCTGCATTTACCCGCGGAGTCGGCGCTGATCCTGCTGGCGACGGTTTATATCGGTTGCGAATACGGCGGGCGTATTTCATCAATTCTGTTGAACGTGCCCGGCGATGCCGCCGCCATTATGACCGCCCTCGACGGCTATCCGATGGCCCAGCAGGGTCGCGGCGGCGTTGCGCTGTCGATTTCCGCCGTCAGTTCCTTCTTTGGCTCAATGATCGCCATCGGCGGTATTATTTTGTTCGCGCCGCTGCTCGCCCAGTGGTCGCTGGCGTTCGGTCCGGCGGAGTACTTCGCGCTGATGGTCTTCGCCATCGCCTGTCTTGGCAGCATGATGGCGCAGAACCCGCTGAAGTCGTTCCTCGCGGCGTTAATCGGCCTGGGTCTGGCGACGGTAGGGGTGGACGCCAATACCGGGGTTTACCGCTTCACCTTCGACAGCGTCCATCTCTCCGACGGCGTACAGTTTATTGTGGTGGTGATCGGCCTGTTCTCGGTTTCAGAGATCCTGCTGATGCTGGAGAGCACCAGCGGCGGGCAAACGCTGGTGCGGAAAACCGGACGGATGCTGTTTAACACCAAAGAGGCCGCGCAGTGCGTCGGCGCGACCCTGCGCTCTTCGGTGGTGGGTTTCTTCGTCGGCATTCTGCCCGGCGCCGGGGCGACCATCGCCAGCGCCATTACCTACATGACGGAGAAAAAACTCAGCGGTAACAGCGATAACTTCGGCAAGGGCGATATTCGCGGCGTGGCGGCGCCGGAAGCGGCCAATAACGCCTCCGCCTGCGGTTCCTTTATTCCCATGCTGACGCTCGGCGTGCCGGGGTCCGGCACCACCGCGGTGATGATGGGCGCGCTGACGCTGTATAACATCACCCCCGGCCCGGCAATGTTCACCGAGCAGCCGGATATCGTCTGGGGGCTGATTGCCGCCCTGCTGATCGCCAACGTGATGCTGCTTATCATGAACATTCCGCTGATCGGCCTGTTCACCCGTATGCTGACCATTCCACTGTGGTTTCTGGTCCCGGCCATCGCCGCGGTCTCCGCCGTCGGCGTCTACGCGGTACACAGCACTACTTTTGACCTGCTGCTGATGGTGGGGCTTGGGGTGCTCGGCTACATCATGCGCAAAATGCACTTCCCGATGTCGCCGCTGATCCTTGGCTTCGTGCTGGGGGAGATGCTGGAGCAGAACCTGCGTCGCGCGCTGTCGATCAGCAACGGCAATCTGGCGATCCTGTGGCAAAGCGGGGTGACCAAAACGCTGCTGGTGCTGGCTATCGCCGTGCTGGTGGTGCCGCCGCTGCTGCGTCTGCGGCGTAAACAGCGCCAGCGTCGCGCCGAAGCCAATATCGGCTAAGCCGGCGAATTGACCCATTCGCGCAGCGCCCGGCGCGAGATCTTAATCCCACCGTTCTTTAACGTTTCCGGCAGCCGCAGCCAACGCACCGGCTGCTGGAAACGCGCCAGCCGTTCCGCGCTCCATGCCGCCAGCACGCTCATTTCGCAGCCGTCATCGCATTCCACCACCGCTACCGGGCGCTGGCCATATTCCGCATCGTCCAGCGGCACGACAAACGCCTGCTGTATCTGCGGATGCGCCCCGATGATCCGTTCCACCTCCTCCGGCTGGATCCCTTCCCCACCGCTGAAAAAGAGATTATCCAGGCGCCCAAGGAGAGTAAGCCGTCCATCGATGATCTCGCCGCGATCGCGGGTGGCAAACCACCCTTCGTCGTTGGTCAATGGCAACAATTGACCGTCGCGCCAGTAGCCCGCGGCCATGCTCGCCGCTCGCAGCCAGACCTCGCCGGCAACGATTTTCATCTCCCGCCCCGGCAACGCCGCGCCCACATCCGCCGCGCCGTCGGCCTCTTTAGCGCAGACGGTGGAAGCGAATTCGGTCAGGCCATAGCCGCAGTAGGTGCGTACCCCCTGCCCCCGCGCCCGCTCGGTCAATTCGACCGGGATCGCCGCGCCGCCGAGCAGCACCGCCTTGAGGGAAAGCGCAGCATCGTCATTCAGCAGGCGCCACAGCTGAGTCGGCACCAGCGAAGCATGGGTACAGCCCTGCAGCATCTGCGCCAGCGGCTGTTTATCGCGCACCGTCAGCCGCGCGCCGGCCAGCAGCCAGCGCCACATAATCCCCTGGCCGGAGACATGAAACAGCGGCAGCGACAGCAGCCAGTCATCTTCTGCGGCAAACGGCATCAGCGCCAGCACGCCGGCGGCGCTGGCCAGATGGGCGCTGGCATGATGCACCGCCGCCTTCGGCAAACCGGTCGACCCCGAGGTCAGCGTCATTGAGGCGAAACGATCCTCACGCCACGGCACAGCATGGGTTCCCGCTGTCGCCTGCAGGGTTAACGCCGGTAAATCCCCCGGCAGCGCATCGCCGTTAAGCACCAGCTGATGCTGGACGGTCAACGCTGGCAGCAGTTCCTGCAGCAACGCCGTCGGCAGCTGCGGATTGAGCGGCAGCACCCGCGCGCCGCACTGCAGCAGCGCCAGCCAGGCCAGCAGCGTCGACGGCTGGTTAAAAGCCTGCAGCGCCACCCCGTGACCTTCGGTTACGCCCTGCGCGGCAAACCCGGCCGCCAGCGCGTCAACGCGGGCGCACAGGTCGCGCCAGGTCAGCGGCTGGTCATTCAGGCGCAGCGCCTGCGCCTCTCCGCGCCGCTGGCGCCAGTGCCGCCAGGGCCAGTCGCGAAAGGTCACAGCAGCGGCTCCAGCGTATCGATGCTGAGCATCGGCAGGGTGCTTTCCGGCCACGCCCGCACCAGCTGGGCGCCCATCAGCGACAGGGTGTCCAGTCCGGGGATGGTCTGCGGCGTCAGCCAGGCGGCAACCCGCGCCAGCTGGGTTAACCCGAGGCTGGACTCGATCGACGAGCTGATCACCGCGCTCAGCCCCAGCGCATGGGCCGCGGCGACCTGCTGCTGAACCCGGTGTAAACTGCCGGTTAGCGTCGGCTTGATCACCACCGCGCGCACGCCCGGCTCGGCGACGAAGCGAAAATCCGCCTCGCGCAGGCTTTCATCCCAGGCGATAGCGATCCCGGTTTCGCGACTAAAGGCCCGCGAGTCCTCCCGCGTTTTACAAGGTTCCTCAAGAAAGGCAATGCGCTGGCGATACGCCGGATCGACATATTTCGCAAACTGCTGCGCTTTCAGCGGCGTCCAGGCCCGGTTGGCATCCAGACGCAGCTGCAGGTCGGGGATGGCTTCCAGCAGCAGATTAACCACCATGCCGTCGCGGACCGCCTCCCAGAGCCCCACTTTCACCTTAGCGACTTTCTCGCCGGGCATCGCCGCCAGTCTGGCGAACAGCTCATCCGGATCGCCGGAGCAGAGCGGCGCCGCGCGATAATCCGCGGCCTGCGGCAGCTCGCCGCTGAGCTCCGCCTGCGCGCAGCTGATGCCAAACGCGACAGAGGGCAGCGCAGGAAGCGCCGGCTCCGCGCCGTCGCGCCAGGCCTGAGCCCAGGGCAGCAGCGCCGCCTCCGCCTCCGCCAGAGTCTCTGCGCTGAATCCCGGCAGGGGAGAAATTTCCCCCCAGCCCTCCCGCTCACCCTCCCGCAGGTGGATGAACAGCCCGTCGCGGGTTTTTAACCGCCGTTCTCGCAGCACCACGCCCGCGTCCATCGGTATCTGCCAGCGGTAAACCTGCGAAACGCGCATTAGGGATTCCGTTTAAATTTGCTGAAGTCCGGCTGACGTTTCTGGTTGAAGGCATTGCGGCCTTCCTGTCCCTCTTCCGTCATGTAGAACAGCATGGTGGCGTTGCCCGCCAGCTCCTGCAGACCGGCCTGGCCGTCGCAGTCGGCGTTCAGCGCCGCTTTCAGGCAGCGCAGCGCCATTGGGCTGTTCTGCAGCATTTCACGACACCAGCGCACCGTCTCTTTTTCCAGATCCGCCAGCGGCACCACGGTGTTCACCAGCCCCATGTCCAGCGCCTGCTGCGCGTCATACTGACGGCAGAGGAACCAGATTTCGCGCGCTTTTTTCTGCCCGACGATGCGCGCCATATAGGAGGCGCCCCAGCCGCCGTCGAAGGAGCCGACTTTCGGCCCGGTCTGACCGAAGATGGCGTTTTCCGCCGCGATGGTCAGATCGCACATCATGTGCAGCACGTGGCCGCCGCCGATAGAGTAGCCGGCCACCATCGCTACCACCGGTTTCGGGCAAGTGCGGATCTGGCGCTGAAAGTCGAGTACGTTGAGATGATGCACGCCGGAGTCGTCCTGATAGCCGCCGTAATCGCCGCGGACTTTCTGATCGCCGCCGGCGCAAAAGGCTTTCTCACCTTCGCCGGTCAGGACAATCACCCCGATATTGTCGTCATAACGGGCATCCGCCAGCGCCTGGATCATCTCTTTGACGGTCAGCGGGCGGAAGGCGTTGCGCACCTGCGGGCGATTGATTGTGATTTTGGCAATGCCGTCGGCCGATTTGTGATAGCGAATATCGGTATAGCCTTCGGAACAATCGTGCCATTCAACAGGGGCATAGAGCATTGCTTCATCAAGAGAGATCATAGAATGTCCTTCAGTTAACTTGCCAGAATCTGCGCCAGACAGGCAATCACCGCCGCCGGGTTGTCCCGGTGCGCGTTGTGTCCGGCATGGTGAATAAGATGGAGATCCGCCGCGAGCGCCTGCGCGATGGCGCGAAACTTCGCGTCGCGCTCGCCGCACAGGTAATGAAAGGGGAAATCGCGCGCCTGCAGGGACGCGCGCAGATCGGCCTGCCCGGCAAGGGAGGTCGCCTGCAGCATCTCGGCCAGCGTCGCGCCGTTGTTCCGGCTGCGTAAGGCGACCAGCGCCGCGCGCTGCCCGGCATCCAGTGAAGCGAAGACCGGCTGCTGATACCAGTCGGCAAAGACCTGCGCCAACGGCTCATGGCGAAAACGTTCCGCCCAGGCGCTGTCGTTGCTGCGCCGCGCCTGCCGCGCTTCGGCATCCTGCAGCCCCGGATGGCCGCCCTCAACGACGAGGCCGCGCAGGCCCGCGCGCGGCTGGCAGGCGAAGTTCATCGCCACCCGGCCCCCCAGCGAGTAACCGATCAGCCAGTAGTTAAGTATGTTGTAACTATTAAGCGTAGCCTGCAGCAAAATATTGACCCCGGCAAAGTCCTGCACCGCGATATCCGCCGAGCCGCCGTGGCCCGGCAGATCGAGATACAGCCGCGGCCAGGCGCGAAACGCGTCGCCTACTTCCCGCCACTCATGGCGGTCGCCGGAAAAACCGTGCAGAAAGACCAGCCAGGGATAACCCGGCTGGCCATGTTCGACTGCAGCGCTGAGGGTCACAGGCGACTTACCTGCGCCAGCAGCTGCTGGAGGGTCTGCGTGCCGTCGGTCTCATTGACCGCCAGCTCAATCACCGTCGCCCCTGCCCTGCGCCAGGCACCGGCCAGCGCCTCATCCAGCGCCTGCCAGTCAGCCGGGCGATGATAGACCAGGCCGAACATCGCCGCCGCGTGGCTGAAATCAACGTCCTGCGGCATTAAGTAGAACTGGCGCCGCTCGTCCTGCGGCGTCGGCAGCATGGAGAAAATCTGCCCGCCGTTGTTGTTCACCACGATCAGCACCAACGGCGCCGACGCCTGGCGCAGCAGGGCCAGCGAGTTGAGATCGTACAGCGCCGAAAGATCGCCGACGATAGCCAGGGTTGGCCGGGCGCTGGCGCGCTGGACGCCGGCGGCGGTGGCGATCAAGCCATCAATGCCGCTGGCGCCGCGGTTGCTATAAACCGGGTAGCCAGCCGGCAGCTGCGCCAGGGCGTCGATCAGGCGCACCACCAGGCTGTTGCCGACAAACAGTTGCCCCTGTTCCGGCAGGTAGCGCCGAATTCGCTGCGCCAGCTGCGCTTCGCCAAAGGGTTCGTTGCTGGCGACCGCCGCCTCCCACGCCTGTCGGGCCAGTTCAGGAATAGCCGTCGCCCACGGCTGGCGTTTCTCCGCCGGGTGAAGCTCAAGCCAGCGGTCAATGCTGGCGAGCAGACGACGGCCGCGGTGCTGCGCCGGATCGAGACGGCCGGGCAGATTATCCACCAGCCAGTATTCATCAGGCTCGCAGGTGGCCTGCCACTGCAGGACCCGCTTGCCGGTCAGGCTGCTGCCGAGCTGAACCACGATCTGCGCCTGCGCCAGCTCGCTCACCGCTTTGCCGTTGCCCAGCCACAGGTCAGCGCACGGCAGCGGCTGCCCGGTCTGCGACAGGACATCGCCGATCAGCGGCCAGCCGAGGGTTTGCGCCCACTCGGCCACTTTTTTCCCTTCGGCGGCGCTCATTCTGCCCGCCACGACCACGCCGCGCTTTTGCCGCCAGAAGAACCAGTCGCGCTGTTTCTCACTTTCCATCTGCAGCGCCTGACGTAACCAGGGTTTATCGCTCTGCCACCAGTTGCCGAGCTGCTGCTGCCACTCCACGCCGGTATCATCCATATCGCCATACAGCGGTTCGGCGAACGGGCAGTTGATATGCACCCCGCCGGCGTGCAGCTCGCCCAAGGCCTGGTCGAGGGTCGAGACCAGCCAGCGGGCGGAAATATCCTGCGAGGGACGCGGCAGAGAAATCGTCTGCGACGGATGGGAGGCGAACATCCCCGGCTGACGAATCGCCTGATTGGCGCCGCAGTCGATCAGCTCCGGCGGACGGTCAGCGGTCAGGAGAATCAGCTTTTCCCCGGTAAGCCCCGCCTCAATCAGCGCCGGATATAGGTTCGCGGTGGCAGTCCCGGAGGTCACAATAACCGCCACCGGCTGACGACTGGCTTTCGCCAGACCGAGCGCCAGGTGGCCAAGGCCGCGTTCGTCAAAATGGGTATGATGGATAAAGGCGCGGTTTTCCGCCGCCGCCAGGGTTAAGGGTGTCGAGCGCGAGCCCGGCGCAATGCAGATATGCTGCACGCCGTGGCGCGTTAAAGCTTCCAGGATCACCGCCGCCCAGCGTCGGTTAAATGCGCTTACTGACATGAAATTGTCCGGTATCAAATATTGATGCTAAGTATAGATAAGGCAAAGTGACGGCGTTTTGATATGCATCGTCATTCCCGTCTTATGGACACAGCAGCGAGCGCAGCCCGGCCGCTTTGTTGTCAATCTCCTGCCACTCCTGCTGCGCATCGGAGCCGCTGACGATCCCCGCCCCGGCATACAGTCGCAGAGTGTCGTTGTCCACTTTCGCCGAACGCAGCGCCACGCAAAACTCGCTTTGCGCCAGCGACAGATACCCGGCGGAACCGGCGTACCATTCACGGGAAAAAGGTTCATGGCGCTGAATGAATGCCAGCGCCGCCCGCCGCGGCAGGCCGGCCACCGCGGCGGTGGGCTGGAGCTGCAGCAGGCAGCGGCTGTCGTCAGGCTCCGCCAGCTCGGTCCAGATGCAGCGTCGGAGATGCTGCACCTTGCGCAGCCTCACCACCTGCGGCGGCAGAACGTCCAGCGTCGAGGCCTCACTCTGCAGGCGCTGGCAGATATCCTCCACCACCAGCATGTTTTCCCGCTGATTTTTGTCGTCTTTCATCAACCAGTCGGCCAGCTGCTGCGCCTTCGCGTCATCCTGATGATTAGCGACGGTGCCCGCCAGCGCTTCGGTGCGCAGCAGCGCGCCGCGCCGGCGCCACAGCCGCTCCGGCGTGGAGCCGAAAAACGCCTGCCGGGCATTGAACGCCATCAGGAAATGAAAACAGTTAAGATTGCGGCTGCGGCTGGCGGCCATGATGCTCACGGCATCCAGCGGGGCGGCAAACTGCAGGTCGGTTGCCCGCGCCAGCACCACTTTATCCATGTCGCCGGCGGCGATGGCCTGCGTCGCCTGGTCTATCATTGCCTGCCACTGGGGATAATCGGAGGAGTGGCGCTCGCTCAGCAGCGGCGGCACGCCGCCAGGGGTCGCCTGGGCGGTGGTCAGACTGGCGAGAAAATCACCCGCCGTCACGGCATCGTCGCGCAGGGAGAGGTCGCTGTGCAGCACCAGCCGCATCACGGCCCTGCCGCCGCACCGACGCCACTCCAGACGCGGCAGCACCAGCCGGCCCTGCTGCGGGGCAAACGCATTCAGGCCGCAGATGCGCAGATCCTGCCGCCCGGCCTGGTGTAAAAAGCGGTTTGCGGCGTCGAGCGAGGGAAAGCTTTTTACCGCCCCCAGCGCCGCCAGCTCCTCGTCGCCATTGCGCTGCTGCCAGTAGAACTGCGGCCACTGCGGCTGCTGGCCGCACCATAGCAGCGGATCGAAGGCATCATTCAGCGGAAAGGCAATATCGATAATTCGCGTGCCGGGTGAGTCAGGAAAGGGCTCACTCAGGCCGTCACATAAACGGGCCAGCGCAGTGGAAACAGACAGCACGCAAACCTCCACGGTAGTAAAACCCCACATTATAAGGGGTTCAACGGCGGAATAGCAGTACCCATGACGAGGGAGCGGGTTTTAACTCACCCGCTCGCCGGCCCGGAACAAGGTTGGAACGCGAATGTTCAGGGGTCAGCCAGCGCGGCTTTCCCGCGCCATGCCGATGTGCGGAATGCCATCCTCATCATAGACCTCAGTCACCGGCGTAAAACCGAAGTGGGCGTAAAAGGCTTGCAGATGCGCCTGCGCCCCGAGGTAAATCGCCTTTTGCGGCCAGTGCCGCTGACAGCTGGCCAGCGCCTGCGCCATCAGTTGATGGCCGAGCTTTTCGCCGCGCGCGGCGGGGCTGACGATAACCCGGCCAATCACCACCGGATCGTACATCTCTTCGCTTTTAAGGATCCGCGCATAGGCCACCAGTTCGCCATCGCGCCAGCCGAGCAGATGGCGATTTTCCCCGGCCAAATCATCGCCGTCGACATCCTGATAGGCGCACTGCTGCTCCACGACAAAGACTTCGCTGCGCAGCTTCAGCAGCGCATACAGCTGGGGAACGGTAAGTTCACTATGATGGAGATCCTGCCAGGTCATCATCTGCTGCTCCTTATTGATATACTGATACTTTGCGACTCGCCCTGAGGACACTGGACGATGGAATTAACTTTTTTGGGGACATCCGCCGGGGTGCCGACCCGCACGCGTAATATGACGTCGATAATACTCAATTTGCAACAGCCAACCCGCGCCGAAATGTGGTTGTTTGACTGCGGCGAAGGGACCCAGCATCAATTTCTGCATACGCCCCATCATCCAGGCAAACTGAATAAGATCTTTATTACCCATCTGCACGGCGACCATCTGTTCGGCCTGCCCGGCCTGCTGTGCAGCCGCTCGATGCAGGGGAATTCGCTGCCGCTGACGGTCTACGGACCAAAAGGAATAAAGGAATTCATTGACACCGCGCTGCGCCTCAGCGGTTCGTGGACCGATTATCCCCTGACCATCATCGAAGTCGACCCCGGTCTGGTGTTCGACGAAGAGGGCTATCGGGTCACCGCGTTCCCGCTCAGCCATCCGGTGGAGTGCTACGGGTATCGCATTGAGCAGCATGACAAGCCCGGCGCCCTCGACGCCGCCCAGCTGATTGCCGACGGCGTGCCCCCCGGACCGCTGTTTCACCGGCTTAAGCGCGGTGAACAGGTCACGCTGGCGGATGGCCGGACGATCGACGGCAGCCGCTACCTGGGGCCCGCTACGCCGGGTAAAACGCTGGCCATCTTCGGCGATACCGCCCCCTGCCCGCAGGCGCTGGAAATGGCGCGCGGGGCGGATGTGATGGTGCACGAAACCACGCTGGAGCAGGCGATGGCGGAGAAAGCCAATAGCCGCGGCCACTCTTCCAGTCAGCAGACCGCAGCGCTTGCCAAAGAAGCGGGGGTCGGCACGCTAATCGCCACCCACTTTAGCTCACGCTACGATGCCGAAGGCTGCCTGCGGATGCTGGCGGAATGCCGGGAGATTTTCCCGGACACCCTGCTGGCGGAAGACTTTATGGTCTACAGGGTGGCGTAACATTCCGGGCATAAAAAAACCGCCATTCCGGCGGTTTTTTTATTGAGGCAATCAACTTACATCAGCGGCGTCGCCAGCTGCACGATGCTAATCAACGGCTGCGGCCAGATACCGAGCACCAGCACCAGCAGGGCAGAGATCAGCACCACGATACCGCCCGCGCTGTACTGCCAGTTCGACGGCGCATCACGGTTCAGCTGCTCCGGCGCGCTCAGGTACAAACTCACCGCCACGCGCAGGTAGTAGTAGAGACCGATCGCCGAGCCGACAACCACCGCGGCAACCAGCCACCACAGATGGGCGTGAACACCGACGGCCAGCACGTAGAACTTACCGATAAAGCCGAGCGTCATTGGGATACCGGCCAGGGAGAGCATCATCACCGTCATCACCGCCGACAGGATCGGACGGTGCCAGAACAGACCGCGGTAGGAGAACAGCGAGTCCGCGTCCGGGCCACGGTATGGGCTGGACATCAGGCTGACCACGCCGAACGCGCCGAGGCTGCTGAACAGGTAGCCGGCCAGGTAGACGCCAACGGCTTCCATCGACATTTCGCCGCTTTGCAGGGCGATCAGCGCCACCAGCAGATAGCCGAGGTGGGAGATAGAAGAGTAACCGAGCAGACGTTTGATATTGGTCTGGCTCAGCGCCATCAGGTTACCGAAGATGATAGAGGCGAAGGCGATCAGCCCCAACACCACGC
The DNA here is from genome assembly GCF_059759695.1 of Klebsiella sp. M041. NCBI lineage: Bacteria > Pseudomonadati > Pseudomonadota > Gammaproteobacteria > Enterobacterales > Enterobacteriaceae > Klebsiella > Klebsiella sp. M041. Next base: position 244,882 of record NZ_JCAXWU010000001.1, on the reverse strand, counting down.
GCACCGCTTCGCTGTTGCCCACCGGCATGTACAGGAACAGACGCATCACCACGCCGAAGATAGCAATCTTGCTGGCGGTCGCCAGGAAGGTGGAGACCGGCGCAGGCGCCCCCTGGTAAACGTCCGGCGTCCACAGGTGGAACGGCACCAGCGACAGCTTAAAGCCAAGACCGACGATCATCAGGCCGAGCCCCGCCAGCAGCAGCGGCTCGTGCAGGGTGTTGTCCGCCAGGCTCTTGCCCAGCGCAAGGAAGGACAGGTTGCCGGAGTTCGCATACACCAGCGCCATACCGAACAGCAGGAAAGAGGAGGCTGCCGCGGAGAGGATGGTGTATTTGATGCTCGCTTCCAGCGAACGCTTCTGGCGGAAGGCGTAGCCGACCAGGCCGAACAGCGGCAAGGAGATTAACTCGATGCCGAGGAACAGCGCCGCCAGATGATTCGCACCGGCCAGCAGAATGCCGCCCAGGGCGGCAATCAACACCAGCAGGTAGAACTCTTCTTTGTTGTCCTTGTAACCCTCAAGCCACGGGTAGGCGAAAGTACAGGTCGCGAGGCTCGCCAGCAGCACCAGCCCGGTATAGAGCATGGCGTAGCCGTCAACGCGGATCAGCGGCGTGACGTCCATCGCCCCGTTCTGGCCGACGAACCAGAGCGAGACCAGCGCGGCGTTAAGTCCGAGAACCGACAGCGTGGCATTGAGAAAATGATTGCGTCGCCACGCAATGGAGAGCATCACAACCACCACCGTCAAGCCGACGATCAGCAGCGGTAGCAGTGCGATCAGTTGTTGTGGAGTTATTGTCATGGCGAATTACGGCCTTGTAGTAGAAACAGAATTAACAAACCACTGCTGAATGTTGCTCATCGCAGCATGCGAGGTGTCGAGGATCGGCTGCGGGAAGAAGCCCAACAGCACCAGCAGCACCACCAGCAGCAGGATGATAGACAGTTCACGCAGGGACATCCCCGGCAGCGCTTTCGCCGCGATTTCGCTTTTCGCTTTACCGAAATAAGCGCGATGCAGCATCGACAGCGAGTAAACGGACGCGAATACCAGACCAAAGGTCGAGATCACGGTGATCACCGGCACCACTTTATAGCTGCCGAACAGGATCATAAATTCGCCGACGAAGTTACCCGTGCCCGGCATCCCCAGGGTGGCGACGGCGAAGAACATCGACATCGCCGGCAGCCATTTGATTTTGCTCCACAGACCGCCCATCTGACGCATGTCACGGGTATGCAGACGTTCGTACAGCTGGCCGCAGAGAATAAACAGACCCGCCGCGGAGAGACCGTGAGCAATCATCTGGATCACCGCCCCCTGATACGCCAGCTGGCTGCCGGTGTAGATAGCAATCAGCACGAAGCCCATGTGGGACACGGAGGTGTAGGCGATAAGACGTTTGATATCCGTCTGCGCAAAGGCCATCCACGCGCCGTAGAAGATCCCGATCACGCCCAACCACATCGCGATGGGCGCAAACTCGGCGGAGGCGTTCGGGAACAGCGGCAGCGCAAAGCGCAGCAGACCGTAGGCCGCGGTTTTCAGCAGGATCCCCGCGAGGTCGACGGAACCGGCGGTCGGCGCCTGGGAGTGGGCGTCCGGCAGCCAGCCGTGCAGCGGCACCACCGGCATTTTCACCGCGAAGGCGATGAAGAAGCCGAGCATCAGCAGGTATTCCACGCCGTGGGACATCGGGGTTTTCAACAGCTCTTCATAGTTGAAAGTCCACACACCGGTGGCGTTGAAGTGGACGAATGCCAGCGCCAGAATGGCGATCAGCATCACCAGGCCGCTCGCCTGGGTGTAGATGAAGAACTTGGTGGCCGCCGTGATACGCGTTTTACCGTCAGAGGCTTTGTGGCCCCACAGCGCGATCAGGAAGTACATCGGCACCAACATCATTTCCCAGAAGAAGAAGAACAGGAACATGTCGATGGCGAGGAACACGCCGATGACGCCGCCCAGGATCCACATCAGGTTGAGGTGGAAGAATCCCTGGTATTTTTCGATTTCGCGCCAGGAACAGAGCACCGCCAGCACGCCGAGCAGGCCGGTCAGCACCACCATCAGCAGCGACAGGCCGTCGATCGCCAGATGAATGCTAATGCCGAAGCGTGGGATCCACGGCAGCACGAACTCAGACTGCCACTGCGGAATACCCGCGGATTGCGTCAGAGAATAGCCGCCCTGCATCCACAGCTGCAGGCCAAGCGCCAGCGTCAGTCCCATAGTAATCAGCGCGATCCAGCGCGGCACTTTCACGCCAAAGCGTTCGGTCTGCCAGCACAGGAAGCCGCCGATAAAGGGGATTAATATCAACCAAGGCAATAACATGGTGATTTTTATTCCTTATTTAAGTCCGGTTCAGGCTATCTTACTCGTCATAGCGAACTCCGGCTGTGCTCACAATCCTCACGTACTTTAATACGCTCCGGTTGCTCCGCGCAGGCGGCGTCCACGTTGACTTCGCCGATAATGCCTGTCCTTTACGACCTGATTTTCAACGAATTCTCACAGAAAATTCACTTCGGTTTGAGGCTTGTTTTGTCGGGTGGCGCTAACGCTTACCCGACCTACGGTCCCGTAGGCCCGGCAAGCAGCGCGCCGCCGGGCAACACAATGGTTCTCAAACTCAACGCAATACCATCAGCAGCGCCAGCACCACCACCGCGCCGATGCTCATTGACGCCACATACCAGCGCAGATAGCCGTTCTCGCTCACCAGCAGGCCTTTACCTGCGAAGCGGGAGAGGATCGCCGGGATGTTCATCAATGCGTTCAGCGGATCGCTCTTCAGCAGCCAGGCAATGCCGAGGAATGGCTTAACGAAGACTTTGTCGTATAACCAGTCGAAGCCCCAGGCATGGAACCACCAGGTACCGAAGAAGCGGCCAGGCGCGCTGTTGGCGATAGAGGTCACCAGGGTGCGTTTGCCCAGCCACAGCCATGCGGCGATCAGGATGCCGGCAATGGCGATGATCCCGGAGGCAATCTCCAGCGTCATCACGTTGCCGTGCGCCAGTTCAGTGGTCTGCGGCAGGACGCCTTCCAGCGGCGGCACGATCAGCGCGCCAACGAAGGTGGACAGCACCAGCAGCACAATCAGCGGCAGATGATGGGTGATCCCCTTCCCTGCGTGCGCGTGAATTTGCTCTTTACCGTGGAACACGATGAAAATCATGCGGAAGGTGTACAGCGAGGTCATAAAGGCGCCGACCAGGCCCGCCACCATTAGGTTGATATGGCCGTTGGCCATCGCCCCCGCCAGAATCTCATCCTTACTGAAGAAGCCTGCGGTAATGAGCGGCAGAGCGGACAGCGCCGCGCCCCCCACCAGGAAGCAGACGTACACCAGCGGAATAGATTTGCGCAGGCCGCCCATCTTAAAGATGTTCTGTTCGTGATGGCAGGCGAGGATCACCGAACCCGACGACAGGAACAGCAGCGCTTTAAAGAACGCGTGAGTCATCAGATGGAAAATCGCCGCATCCCATGCCTGCACGCCCAGCGCGAGGAACATGTAGCCAATCTGGCTCATGGTGGAGTAAGCGAGAACGCGTTTGATGTCGGTCTGCACCAGCGCGGCGAAGCCCGCCAGCACCAGCGTTACCGCCCCGACGATCCCGACCAGATGCAGCACTTCCGGCGTCATCAGGAACAGACCGTGGGTACGGGCGATCAGGTAGACGCCCGCGGTAACCATGGTGGCGGCGTGGATCAGCGCGGAGACTGGCGTCGGACCCGCCATCGCATCGGCAAGCCACGTTTGCAGCGGCAGCTGGGCGGATTTACCGACCGCGCCGCCGAGCAGCATCAGCGTCGCCCACTGCAGCGTGGTGCTGCCGTTAGCGAAGTGCTGCGGCGCCAGCTCAACCATTTCGCGGAAGTTGAGGGTACCCAGTTCGTTATAAAGAATGAACAGCGCGAAGGCGAGGAACACGTCGCCGACGCGGGTCACCACAAACGCTTTCATCGCTGCGGCGCCGTTCTTCGGATCGGTGTAGTAGAAACCGATCAGCAGGTAAGAGCAGAGACCCACCCCTTCCCAACCCAGGTACATCAGCAGCAGGTTATCGGCCAGTACCAGAACCACCATGCTGGCGATAAACAGGTTGGTGTAGGCGAAGAAGCGGGAATAGCCCTCTTCACCGCGCATATACCAGGAGGCGAACATATGGATCAGGAAGCCGACGCCGGTCACCACGGAGAGCATGGTCAGCGACAGGCCATCCAGCACCAGGTTGAAGCCGATGTTGAAATCCCCAACCGACATCCAGGTCCACAGCGGCACGCTGACCGCCTGTTTGCCGTTAGCGAAAAAGTCAACGCCGACGTAGGCGGTGACCAGCGCCGCCAGGCCTACCGAGCCCATGCCAACGGTGGCGGAAAGGTTTTCCGACCAGCGCCCGCGGGAAAAGGCCAGCAGCACAAAGCCAATCAATGGCAAAAGAATGGTTAAGGCAAGCATGTTCATCCACGCAACTCACTTACTGAATCGATGTTCAGGTTCTGGCGGCGACGATGGAGCTGCAGCAGCAGCGCCAGACCGATACTCGCTTCCGCAGCCGCGAGGCTGATAGCGAGGATATACATAATCTGACCATCAGTCTGGCCCCAGTAGCTGCCCGCCACCACAAAGGCCAGCGCGGCGGCGTTAATCATGATTTCCAGGCTGATCAACATAAACAGCAGATTGCGGCGGATCACCAGCCCCGTCAGACCAAGCACAAACAGGATGGCCGCGAGGATCAGTCCATGTGTTAAGGGGATCATGCGTGTTCCTCCGTTTTTCTTTTGTCGCTGTCGTTCACGCGGTTGCTCAGCACCTCGCCGGCGCGCTCTTCGCGGCCGATATGGAAGGCGACCACCAGGCCCGCCAGCAGCAGCATGGAGGCCAGCTCCACCGCCAGGACGTACGGCCCAAACAGCGCAATACCCACTTCTTTGGCGTTGATCGCCGCGCCGTCGATACCCTGGTCGTTAATCCCCAGGATGGCGTAAACGATAACCACCAGCAGCACTGCGGAAAGGATGGCCGGGCCAATCCAGATCCCCGGCTGCAGCCATTTGCGTTCCTGTTCGATTTCGCTGCCGCCCAGGTTGAGCATCATCACCACGAAGACGAACAGCACCATAATGGCCCCGGCGTAGACGATAATCTCCAGCGCCCCGGCGAAGTAAGCGCCCAGCGAGAAGAACACCCCGGCAATCGCTAACAGCGAAATGATCAGGTACAGCAGCGCATGCACCGGATTGGTGTGGGTGACGACCCGCAAGGTTGCGAGGATGGCGATCAGGCCACAGATATAAAAAGCGAATTCCATTGCCCTCTCCTTACGGTAACAGGCTCTTGACGTCGATCGGCTTAGCTTCGTTTTCCGCTTCGCCCTTATCTTTGCCGTCGATTGCCATACCCGCCATCCGGTAGAAGTTATATTCCGGGTATTTGCCCGGACCGGAAATCAGCAGATCCTCTTTTTCGTACACCAGATCCTGACGCTTGTATTCACCCAGCTCAAAGTCCGGGGTCAACTGGATCGCCGTGGTCGGGCACGCTTCTTCACACAGACCGCAGAAGATGCAGCGTGAGAAGTTGATGCGGAAGAACTCAGGGTACCAGCGGCCGTCTACCGTCTCTGCTTTCTGCAGCGAAATACAGCCCACCGGGCAGGCTACCGCACACAGGTTACAGGCGACGCAGCGCTCTGCACCGTCCGGATCGCGCGTCAGCACGATCCGGCCGCGATAGCGCGGCGGCAGATAGACCGGTTCTTCCGGGTACATCCGGGTTTCACGTTTGGCGAAGGCATGCAGGCCGATCATCCAGATACTCCGGACCTGGGTGCCGAACCCCACCAATAATTCTTTTAAGGTCATGTTCAATTCACCCCTTATTGCGCCTGCCAGAGAATGACAGCCGCCGTTACCAACAAGTTGACCAGCGTTAACGGCAGGCATACCTTCCAGCCAAAGGACATTACCTGGTCATAGCGCGGACGCGGTAATGATGCGCGGATCAAAATGAACATCATCATGAAGAACGCGGTTTTCAGCGCGAACCAGATGAAAGGAGGTAACCACGGGCCATTCCAGCCGCCGAAGAACAGCGTGACGATCAGCGCTGAAACGGTGACGATACCGATGTATTCACCGACGAAGAACAGACCGAACTTCATGCCGGAATATTCAATGTGGTAACCATCGGCCAGCTCCTGCTCCGCTTCCGGCTGGTCGAACGGGTGACGGTGACACACCGCCACGCCGGCGATGGCGAACGTCACGAAGCCGAAGAACTGCGGAATAACGTTCCACAGATGCGCCTGGTTGTTGACGATATCGGTCATGTTGAATGACCCCGCCTGCGCCACCACGCCCATCAGGGAGAGGCCGAGGAACACTTCGTAGCTCAGGGTCTGCGCGGAAGCACGCATCGCCCCCAGCAGGGAGTATTTGTTGTTGCTCGACCAACCGGCGAACAGTACCGCGTACACCGCCAGGCCTGCCATCATCAGGAAGAACAGGATCCCGATGTTCAGATCGGCCACCACCCACGTCGGGCTGACCGGCACAATGGCGAAGGCCAGCAGCAGCGAAGTAAAGGCGATCACCGGCGCCAGAGTAAAGATCACGCGATCCGAGAAGCGCGGAACCCAGTCCTCTTTAAAGAACATTTTGATCATGTCGGCGACCAGCTGCAGCGAACCGCCCCAGCCCACCCGGTTTGGCCCGTAGCGGTTCTGGAACAGACCGAGCAGACGACGCTCGCCGAAGCTCATGAACGCGCCGCAGGTGACCACCACCAGCAGAATGACCACGGCCTTCAGGATGCTTAACAGAATGTCGATAAGATCCGGCGTTAACCAGCTCATGCTTTCGCCTCCTGCAGTGAATCAATACGCGATCCGGTCAGTACCGGCGCAATGCCCGGCATGCCCATCGGTAAGCCAACCTGTCCTGCGGTCAGACCTTCAGAGATAACCAGCGGCAGACGCAGGGTCTGGCCTTCCACGCTAAAGGAGAGCATCGCCCCGGCGTTGACGCCAAGCTTCGCGGCATCCGCCGGGTTCAGCTTGATGTACGGCTCAGGCATCCGGCTCTGGAACACCGGCGCGCGCTGTGACAGCTCATCGCTGCCAAACAGGTGGTAGTACGGCGCGATACGCCATTTCCCGTCTTCCGCCTGGAAGCTGGCCGGCACCGCCGTGAAGTATTCCAGCCCGCTGGCGGACGCTTCAAACAGACGGACGCCCGGATCGCCGTGGCGCAGTTTCCCGCCCACTTCATCCTGGAACTTGTTCCATGCCTGCGGGGAGTTCCAGCCCGGCGCCCAGGCGAACGGGATCTGCGAACGCGGGGCGGACGGCTGGTTGTTCCCTTCCATGGAGAAGGCGAACATGGTGTCTTTATCCTGCGGCTGACGCGGTTCGTGGACGCTGATGTTGGCGCGCATCGCTGTGCGGCCGCTGTAGCGGTGCGGTTCACGCGCCAGCTTCTGACCGCGAATGCGGAAGGTCGCATCCGGCGCGGCGTCTTTAATGCCCGCCAGCTGCGGCAGTGCGGCAATCGCGGCATCGATGACGTGGTCCAGCTGCGTCCAGTCAACCTGACGGTTGTTAACGGTGCTGTGCAGGGAATGCAGCCAGCGCCAGCTTTCCAGCATGACGGTTTTCGCGTCGTAGTAGGCCGGGTCGTAGACCTGGAAGAAGCGCTGAGCGCGGCCTTCGTTGTTGACCACGGTACCGTCGCTTTCCGCAAAGCTTGCCGCGGAGAGCACCAGGTGCGCTTTGTCCATAATCGCCGTGCGCTGATGGTCAACCACCATCACCAGCGGCGCTTTGGAGAGCGCTGCGTCGACGCGGGCGGCGGAAGCATGACGGTGAAGGTCGTTTTCCAGCACGATAACCGCGTCTGCGGCGCCGCTTTCCAGTTCGTCCAGCGCCTCTTCAAGCGAGCCGCCGCCGATCATACCCAGACCGACGCTGTTCACCGCGCGGGCAACCATCGTCACGCCGACGTCGGCGCCGCGGCCTTTCAGGGCTTTCGCCACGTTAGCGGCGGCCTGGATGATCTCCATGCTGCCGGCGTTGGTTCCGGAAATAATCAGTGGTTTTTTCGCCCCGGCCAGCGCCTGGACGATGACATCGACTTTCCCCTGCAGTTCGCGGCTCAGGCCGTCAACCGCCGGCGCGCTGTCGTCCAGCGCATGGGCGATGGCGAAGCCGAGACGCGCCTGATCTTCCACCGGCGCGCGGTAGGTCCACGCGGCGATGTCATCCAGGCGGGTGTCATCGATGTTGGTGACGAATAGCGGGTGTTTGGCGCGCTGGCCGATGTTGAGGATCGCGGCGATCTGCCAGTCGGCCACTTTCTGCGCCGCCGCCATTTCGCGTGCTTTCCCTTTCACCGCCTGACGCACCGCCAGCGCGACGCGCGCGCCGGTCTGGGTAATGTCTTCCCCCAGCACCAGTACCGCGTCGTAGGATTCGATATCGCGCAGGCTTGGGGTGTGGATCCCACCTTCGCGCAGCACTTTCAGCATCATCTGCAGGCGCGCTTGTTCGCCTTTGGCGATGCCGGTATAGAAGTTGTCGGCGCCCACCAGCTCGCGCAGCGCGAAGTTGCTTTCAATGCTGGCGCGCGGGGAGCCGATGCCGATCACTTTCTTCGACTGGCGCAGAATATCCGCCGCGCCCTGCATCGCCTGCTCGGCGTTGAGGGTAATCAGATCGTCGCCGCGGCGCTGAACCGGCTGACGCGGACGGTCTTTCAGGTTCACGTAGCCATAGCCGAAACGACCGCGGTCGCAGAGGAAGTAGCGGTTAACGGTCCCGTTATAACGGTTTTCGATACGACGCAGTTCGCCATAGCGTTCGCCCGGACTGATGTTACAGCCGATGGAACACTGCTGGCAGATGCTCGGCGCAAACTGCATGTCCCATTTACGGTTATAGCGCTCGGAGTGGGTTTTATCGGTGAAGACGCCGGTCGGGCAGACTTCCACCAGGTTGCCGGAGAATTCACTCTCCAGGGTGCCATCTTCCGGGCGGCCGAAGTAGACGTTGTCGTGGGCGCCATAGACGCCCAGATCGGTGCCGTCGGCATAATCTTTGTAGTAGCGCACGCAGCGGTAGCAGGCGATGCAGCGGTTCATTTCGTGAGAAATAAACGGCCCCAGATCCTGATTGCGGTGGGTACGCTTGGTAAAACGATAGCGGCGGAAGCTATGGCCGGTCATCACCGTCATATCCTGCAGGTGGCAGTTGCCGCCCTCTTCGCAGACCGGGCAGTCGTGCGGGTGGTTGGTCATCAGCCACTCCACCACGCTTTCGCGGAACTGCTTCGCTTCGCCATCGTCGATAGAAATAAAGGTGCCGTCGGATGCCGGAGTCATACAGGACATCACCAGGCGACCACGCGTGTCTTCCGCGTTCTGATATTGCTTCACCGCACACTGGCGGCAAGCACCGACGCTCCCTAGCGCCGGGTGCCAGCAAAAGTAGGGAATATCAAGCCCAAGAGAGAGACAAGCCTCCAGCAGGTTGTCCGCTCCGTTGACCTCGTATTCTTTGCCGTCTACATGAATCGTAGCCATTAGCGTGCTTCCAAAAATAAAAAAACCTTTAGATTACCAGCGCGTCTTAAGCAGGTTCGGCTGAATCCCGTTGATTGCATGGGTATTGCTGAACTGCTGCTTAATGCCAGCCTCGAATTCTTCGCGGAAATATTTAATCGCGCTCTGCAGCGGCTCAACCGCGCCCGGCGCGTGCGCGCAGAAGGTTTTACCCGGGCCCAGGAATCGACACAGTTGCTCAAGGGTTTCGATATCGCCAGGCTGGCCTTCGCCGCGCTCCAGGGCGCGCAGGATCTTCACGCTCCACGGCAGCCCATCGCGGCACGGCGTACACCAGCCGCAGGACTCGCGGGCGAAGAACTCTTCGAGGTTGCGCACCAGCGAGACCATGTTGATCTCGTGGTCAACGGCCATCGCCAGCGAGGTGCCCAGACGGCTGCCCGCTTTACCAATGCTTTCGAACTCCATCGGCAGATCGAGGTGCGCTTCGGTGAGGAAGTCGGTCCCTGCCCCACCCGGCTGCCAGGCTTTAAACTTCAGGCCATCGCGCATGCCGCCGGCGTAATCTTCCAGGATCTCGCGGGCAGTGGTGCCGAACGGCAGCTCCCAGACGCCCGGGTTCTTCACGCGGCCGGAGAAGCCCATCAGCTTGGTGCCGGCATCTTTACTGGTGGAGATGTTCTGGTACCACTCAACGCCGTTGGCCAAAATCGCCGGCACGTTGCACAGGGTTTCCACGTTGTTGACGCAGGTCGGCTTACCCCACACGCCGGAGCTCGCCGGGAACGGCGGCTTGGAGCGCGGGTTAGCGCGGCGACCTTCCAGGGAGTTAATCAGCGCCGTCTCTTCGCCGCAGATATAGCGCCCTGCCCCGGTGTGGACAAACAGCTCGAAGTCAAAACCGGTGCCGAGGATGTTTTTCCCCAGCAGGCCCGCCTCGGTGGCTTCGGCAATCGCGCGGCGCAGATGCTGGGCCGCTTCGATATACTCTCCGCGCAGGAAGATGTAGCCGCGGTAGGCCTTCAGCGCAAACGCGGAGATCAGCATGCCTTCCACCAGCAGGTGCGGCAGTTGCTCCATCAGCAGGCGGTCTTTATAGGTGCCCGGCTCCATTTCATCGGCGTTACACAGCAGGTAACGGATGTTCATGGACTCGTCTTTCGGCATCAGGCTCCACTTCAGACCGGTGGAGAAGCCCGCGCCGCCGCGCCCTTTCAGGCCAGCGTCTTTTACCGCCGTGACGATCTCGTCCGGCGCCATGCCGGTCAGCGCTTTTCGCGCCCCTTCATAGCCATTTTTGCTGCGATACTCGTCCAGCCAGACCGGCTGCTTGTCGTCGCGCAGGCGCCAGGTAAGCGGATGCGTTTCCGCAGTACGAATTACGGTTTTCATTTGTACTGCTCCAGCAGGTCAGGAATTGCCTCCGGCGTCAGATGGCTGTGAGTGTCCTCATCAATCATCATGGTCGGTCCCTTGTCGCAGTTGCCCAGGCAGCAGGTCGGCAGCAGGGTAAAGCGGCCATCAAAGGTGGTCTGCCCTGGCTTGATGTTCAGCTTCTTCTCGATGGCGGCCTGAATTCCCTGATAGCCGGTAATGTGGCACACCACGCTGTCGCAGTAGCGGATCACGTGACGGCCAACCGGCTGGCGGAAAATCTGGCTGTAGAACGTCGCCACGCCTTCGACGTCGCTGGCCGGGATGCCCAGCACATCGGCAATGGCGTAGATCGCGCCATCCGGCACCCAGCCGCGCTGTTTCTGAACGATTTTCAGCGCTTCGATGGACGCCGCACGCGGGTCTTCGTAGTGGTGCTTCTCGTGCTCAATAGCCTCACGCTCTGCCGCACTCAGCTCAAAAGCCTCGGTTTGTGGTTGTTGATTCTCGTGCATAATTAGCGGTCCACGTCTGACATAACAAAATCGATACTACCCAGATAGACGATCAGGTCGGATACCAGGCTGCCGCGGATCGCCGACGGGATCTGCTGCAGGTGCGCAAAGCTCGGCGTGCGGACGCGGGTACGGTAGCTCATGGTGCTGCCGTCGCTGGTCAGGTAGTAACTGTTAATCCCCTTGGTCGCCTCAATCATCTGGAAGGATTCGTTGGCCGGCATGACCGGGCCCCACGATACCTGCAGGAAGTGGGTGATCAGGGTTTCGATATGCTGCAGCGTGCGCTCTTTCGGCGGCGGCGTTGTCAGCGGGTGATCCGCTTTGAACGGCCCTTCCGGCATATTGTCGAGGCACTGCTGAAGAATGCGCAGGCTCTGGCGCAGCTCTTCGACTTTCAGCATCACGCGGGTGTAGCAGTCAGAGACGCCGCCCCCGGTCGGGACTTCGAAGTCGAAGTTTTCATAGCCAGAATAAGGACGCCATTTACGCACGTCGAAGCCGATACCGGTGGCGCGCAGGCCTGCGCCGGTGGTGCCCCACTCCAGCGCCTCTTTAGCGGTATAGGCTGCCACGCCGACGGAACGGCCCTTCAGAATGGTGTTGCGCAGGGCGGCTTTTTCATAGGAGTCCAGACGCTTCGGCATCCACTCGAGGAACTCACGCAGCAGACGATCCCAGCCGCGCGGCAGATCGTGCGCGACGCCGCCGATGCGGAACCACGCCGGGTGCATACGGAAACCGGTGATCGCTTCCACCAGATCGTAGATTTTCTGCCGATCGGTAAAGGCGAAGAAGACCGGGGTCATCGCGCCGACGTCCTGAATAAAGGTAGAGATATACAGCAGGTGGCTGTTGATGCGGAACAGTTCGGAGAGCATTACGCGGATCACGTTGACGCGATCCGGCACGGTGATCCCGGCCAGTTTTTCCACGGCCAGCACGTACGGCATCTCGTTGACGCAGCCGCCAAGGTATTCGATACGGTCGGTGTACGGGATGTAGCTGTGCCAGGACTGGCGCTCGCCCATCTTCTCGGCGCCGCGGTGGTGGTAACCGATGTCCGGCACGCAGTCGACGATCTCTTCGCCATCCAGCTGCAGAATAATGCGGAACGCACCGTGCGCGGAGGGGTGGTTCGGACCGAGGTTGAGGAACATGAAGTCCTCGTTGTCGGTGCCGCGCTTCATGCCCCACTCTTCCGGTTTGAAAGTCAGCGCTTCCATCTCCAGATCCTGCTTGGCTTTGGTCAGCTCAAACGGATCGAATTCGGTGGCGCGCGCCGGGTAGTCTTTACGCAGCGGGTGACCTTCCCAGGTCGGCGGCATCATGATGCGACGCAGATTCGGGTGGCCATCGAAGGTAATACCAAACATTTCCCAGGTTTCACGCTCATACCAGTTGGCGTTGGGGAACAGTTTGGTGAAGGTCGGCAGATGCAGATCGTTTTCAGACAGCGCCACCTTGAGCATGATGTCGCGGTTGCGGTCGATGGAAATCAGGTGATAGAAAACGGAAAAATCCGCGGCGGGCAGGCCATCGCGGTGCGTGCGCAGACGTTCGTCCATGCCGTGCAGGTCAAACAGCATCACGTAAGGCTTCGGCAATTTCTTCAGGAAATCACCCACCTCAAGCAGCTGCTCGCGCTTGACCCATACCACCGGTACGCCGGTACGGGTTGGCTGAACGGTAAAGGCATCCGGCCCAAAGCGGTTGCGCAGTTCGCCGATCACCGGGTCGTCAAGGTGATCGCGGGTTTGCCAGGCTGGTGCGGCGTCATGCGCGGTTAAATCGGTCATATTGTTCACCATTGCAAAAGGTCCGTGGTGACTGCCGGGCGAGACTTCGCGCTGTTGTAGATTGATTTGCGAAGTGGTTCTCCCGCCCGCAGGCGCAAATTAAATCTCGTCCGGCGTCCGCAGATTGGTCACTGCAATACGTTCGCCGCGTTTACGCTCGCGTTCCGACTGCATATTGGCGCGATAGACGCCCTGATCGCCAACCACCCATGAGAGCGGACGACGTTCTTTACCAATGGACTCCTGCAGCAGCATCAGCGCCTGCATATAGGCCTCCGGACGCGGCGGGCAGCCCGGGATGTACACATCGACCGGAATAAACTTATCCACGCCCTGGACGACGGAATAGATGTCGTACATGCCGCCGGAGTTCGCGCAGGCGCCCATGGAGATCACCCACTTCGGCTCCAGCATCTGATCATAGAGACGCTGAATAACCGGCGCCATTTTGGTGAAGCAGGTTCCGGCGACCACCATCAGGTCCGCCTGACGCGGAGAGGCGCGCAGAACTTCGGCCCCAAAGCGCGCAACGTCATGCACCGCAGTGAATGACGTCACCATTTCCACATAACAGCAAGAAAGGCCGAAGTTATACGGCCAAATTGAGTTCTTACGGCCCCAGTTCACCATGTCATGCAGCGCGTGTTCGAGTTTCCCCATATACACGCTTTTGTTGACTTCCTGCTCCAGGGGGTCGGTAACGATCTCCTGTTTCTGCAGGGGGTAACGGTCGTTCTCACCGTTAGGATCTATGCGGGTGAGCGTATAATCCATCTTATTGCCTCGCTTTTACTGCATATGACGGTTAGTGGGACTGTCTGTTTCCGGGTTAACCAGCGTGCGACGGGAACGCGCAGGCGTCCAGTCCAGTGCGCCGATGCGAACGAGATAAACCAGACCAGCCAGTAGCACTAAAATGAAAATTGCGGCTTCCACAAAGCCGACCCAGCCGCTCTCGCGGATGGAGGTCGACCATGCGTAGAGATACAGGGCTTCCACGTCGAAGATCACGAAGAACATGGCAACCAGATAAAACTTCGCAGAAAGACGTAAGCGGGCCGAACCAACGGAGTCGATCCCCGATTCAAACGGCGTGTTTTTGCTACGCGCGCGCGCGCGACCGCCAAGGTACCAGCCGCCGACGAGCATCAGGCAGCACAGACCGATAGCGATGATGAGAAATATAGCGAATGCCCAGTGATGAGCGATGACTTCAGTGGATGTTGACATACGCATTGCTTAACCAAAAAAGTGTAGCGCCAAAACCCTCTGCTCTTACTGGCAGATGAACGCCACAGCGTTTCACGGGAGGAATAAAAAATAACCGTGCAAAAAAGCGTCCCTGGAAGATGTGAGAAGCCCAGATGCCGTGGCTTTTTACCCCTTTCTTTAACCTTTTGTCAACTTTAACAAAAGTTTTCATAACATTAATTTACATTGGAATCTTTTCATTAACATTAAATGCCCTTTTATGCGAAATAACCTTGCATACTGTTCGGTTTTAGTGTTGTTGAATCGTGTCCGTTTCCGTCGTAAATCAAAAATCCCTGCTATTTTGACAGGATTTAGCCTCGATTCCTCCCCCCAAAGAGGGGTATTTTCTTGATCTGCGACACGGTTTTGTTAATTACCCCAGGAAATCGGCAACAATCCATCCGGTTTTTTAACATTAGCAGGAAGTGTTGAAAGTGCAGGAAAAAGTCGACAAGGTGAGCGCCCGGTCACGCCAATATGCTGATTTTTCTGCAAAGAAATAAAAAAAAGATTCAAAACATCAATAAGAGTGCAAAAAAAAGAGCCACCAGACGAGAAACCCACCCCTGAGGCTCTTTTTGGACACTTACATTCTGTTACCAGTTTTTGTGATCTTTGTTAGCAAAATAACCTCACAAAATGAAGGTGCTTCCTCCCTCTTCCGGAGTAAGGGCCGGCCCCGCGCGCCAGGGATCGCTCTCCTGGCTCAGGGACTGAAAAATCGCCTGCGGTAGTTCGCTCACCGTCTGCGGATTGCAGCTGACGACGTACCGGGTATCCGGCAGGACCGGCAGGCCATCGCTAATGCCGGCCACGCGCAAATCCGGGCTCATCATTTCGACCGGACGCGCGGTGACCCCCAGCCCGGCTTTCACTGCCGCTTTCACCCCGGAGAGCGACGAGGCGCCGTGGGCCAGATGCCAGGAGACGCGGGCAGCCTCCAGCGCGGCGATGATGTCCTCACGGAACGGGCCAGGCTCTTCGAGCAGGATCAGGGGGATCGATTCCCCTTTCGCCAGCACGTAGTCCGCCGCACAGTACCAGAGGGTAGGCGACGTTCTCAGCGTGAAAGCGGTAAAACCGGGAAGCTGATGGGTGGTTAATGCCAGATCGACCTCTCCCCCGCTCAGCATCGCCATGATGACGGCGTGGGGATGGACTTTAATCTCCAGCGTCATTCTGGGATAGAAGCAGCCGATGCGGTTTAACAGAAACGGCAGGATAGTATCAGCGGTTTCTTCCGACGCGCCGATGGTCAGTCCCCCCTGCAGACTGCCATACATCAGCGACATGCAGGCTTCATCGTTAAAGCGCAGGATTTTGCGGGCATAGCCCAGCAGCTGGATGCCCTGCTCGGTCAGCAGTTTATTGCGTCCGTGACGAGCGAAAAGCTCCTTGCCAACCAGCTGCTCCAGGCGTTGCATTTGCTGGCTGACCGCGGACTGGGTACGGCACACTGCGGCGGCGGCGGCGGCGAAGGTGTTCAAATCAGCGACGGCTACAAAGGTGCGCAGCAGATCGAGATCGAGGTTGAGTATCGGACGTGTTGTATTAATCATCTTTCTTCACTTACAGGTGGCTAACGCTGACCTGCCTTGTTGATGCTTTACGCCAGGTTTCCGGCTATTCCCTGAGCCTTGTGCTCACCGTCAGATGGCGGATAAACAACTGGACGAACGTTATTACATGCCAAAGTACTCATCTGAGCAAATGCGCAGAACACCGGAGTAATATATTGTTCGTATTCCTCATTATTATTAATTACCACGGCCAGCAAGGCGTCATACGTCGCCCCGGGAAATCGCACAGTGGTGGTGAGAAAGCCTCTCTTTCGCCGGACTTCTTTTTGGCGAAAAACGAACAATAAAATTCTGTAATAACAATATATTAGATACCAATTCAGCCGTAAATCATACCGACTACCACTGATATTAACGGCGATATTCTAACCGATTCCCATCCTTTTTATAAGCCTTAATAAGGATTAACTGAGTTAATTTTAAATTTTTTTCAACATTTTATATAAATTAACAAACCTCAGATTATTACCTGTCAAAAATAATAATAATGCGCTTGCGCACAGTTTTTTATTAAAATTACTTAACATCAAGATTACAAATCAACCGCTATTACATTAAGGATAGCGTTTTTTTGCGGCCATCCATTCTTCAGCCCCCCGTTTACCCGACAAACAAACCAGATAAATGATGGTAAAAAAGGCACTACCTCAACATAGACGACCGAAAAAATGCCATGAAAAGGCATAAACCACAGGAAAAATCAGCAAGCAGCAGATAAATCAATTACGCTTAAAATCCTGCGTTAGCAAAATCTTCTCCTGCAAAGCCTTCAAAACAGCGGGGAGGCGGAGTACATTGTTCCGTGCTGACTTCCACGGCAGGGAGTGGCGATAACAGCTAAAAGGTCAAGATTCATGTCCCCCATCGAAAAATCCAGCAAGTTAGAGAACGTCTGTTATGACATCCGCGGCCCGGTTCTGAAAGAAGCGAAACGTCTTGAAGAAGAAGGCAATAAGGTTCTGAAACTGAACATCGGCAACCCGGCGCCCTTCGGCTTCGAAGCCCCTGACGAGATCCTCGTCGACGTCATCCGCAATCTGCCTACCGCCCAGGGTTACTGCGATTCGAAAGGATTGTACTCGGCGCGTAAAGCCATCATGCAGCATTACCAGGCGCGGGGAATGCGCGATGTCACCGTGGAAGATATTTACATCGGCAACGGCGTGTCCGAACTGATTGTCCAGGCGATGCAGGCGCTGTTAAACAGCGGCGATGAGATGCTGGTACCCGCCCCGGACTACCCGCTGTGGACGGCGGCGGTGTCCCTTTCCAGCGGTAAAGCGGTGCACTATCTGTGTGACGAATCCTCTGACTGGTTCCCGGATCTTGACGATATCCGCGCTAAAATTACGCCTCGCACCCGCGGGATCGTGATCATCAACCCCAACAACCCCACCGGCGCGGTCTATTCCAAAGAGCTGCTGCAGGAGATCGTGGAGATCGCCCGCCAGCACAACCTGATTATTTTCGCCGATGAGATCTACGACAAGATCCTCTACGACGAAGCCCAGCATCACTCGATCGCCGCTCTGGCGCCCGATCTGCTGACGGTGACCTTCAACGGACTGTCGAAAACTTACCGCGTCGCCGGCTTCCGTCAGGGCTGGATGGTGCTGAATGGCCCGAAAAAACATGCGAAAGGCTATATCGAAGGACTGGAAATGCTGGCGTCGATGCGTCTGTGCGCCAACGTGCCGGCCCAGCATGCTATCCAGACGGCGCTGGGCGGCTACCAGAGTATCAGCGAATTCATCATTCCCGGCGGGCGTCTGTATGAACAACGCAACCGCGCCTGGGAGTTGATCAACGATATTCCGGGCGTCTCCTGCATGAAGCCAAAAGGCGCGCTGTACATGTTCCCGAAAATCGACGCCAAACGCTTCAATATTCACGATGACCAGAAAATGGTGCTCGATTTCCTGCTGCAGGAGAAAGTGCTGCTGGTGCAGGGTACTGCCTTTAACTGGCCGTGGCCGGATCACGTACGCATTGTGACCCTGCCTCGCGAAGACGACCTGGAGATGGCGATCTCCCGCTTTGGCCGCTTCCTCTCCGGCTACCATCAGCTGTAATCGTGCCGCCGCCGGCATTTGCATCCGGCGGCGATCCCTGCGCACAATGGAACCCGATGTTGTCACTGATTAAGGGTTCCTATGAGTCAGAGTCATTTCTTTGCCCACCTCTCCCGTCTGAAACTGATTAACCGCTGGCCGCTAATGCGCAACGTGCGCACTGAAAATGTCTCCGAGCACAGCCTGCAGGTGGCGATGGTCGCCCACGCGCTGGCGGCGATCAAAAACCGCAAATTCGGCGGCCAGGTCAACGCCGAGCGTATCGCCTTGTTAGCGATGTACCATGACGCCTCGGAGGTCTTAACTGGCGATCTCCCTACTCCGGTGAAATATTTCAATTCGCAGATTGCCCAGGAATATAAGGCGATTGAGAAAATCGCCCAGCAGAAGCTGGTGGATATGGTGCCTGACGAGCTGCGCGATATTTTCGAACCGCTGATTGACGAGCATCGCTACAGTGAGGAAGAGCAGTCGATCGTCAAACAGGCTGACGCCCTCTGCGCCTACCTGAAATGCCTCGAAGAGCTGTCGGCGGGCAACAACGAATTTCTGCTGGCCAAAGGCCGTCTGGAAAAAACGCTGGCGTCGCGGCGCAGCGCGGAGATGGATTACTTTATGCAGGTGTTTGTCCCGAGCTTCCAGCTGTCGCTGGATGAAATCAGCCAGGATTCGCCGCTGTAATTTTTCAGGCCGGGCAGCGGTCGCCCCCTACCCGGCCTGCATACCTTAAAACGGGAAGAGCACCGGGATCAGCAGGACGCAGACCACCATTACCAGCACGGTAAAGGGCACGCCAATCTTTACAAAGTCGCTGAAGGAATACTTACCCGGGCCAAGCACCAGGGTGTTGACCGGCGAGGAGACCGGGGTCATAAACGCCGCCGAAGCCGCCATCGCCACCACCATGGCAAAGGGATAGGGCGACACGCCCATCGACTTCGCCGCCGCTAAGGCAATAGGCGCCATCAGCACTGCGGTGGCCGTGTTAGAGATAAACAGGCCTATCGCCGCGCACATCACAAACAGGCAGCCGAGCATCAGATAAGGCCCCTCGCCTCCGGCAACGTCCATCAGTCCCTTGACCACCAGATCCACCCCACCGGTTTTCTGCAAGGCCAGGGCAAACGGCATCATCCCGACAATCAGAATAATGCTCGGCCAGTGGATCGCCTTGTAGGCGCTTTCGGCGTTGATGCAGCGGAATTTGCCCATCAGCAGACAGGCGATGATCGCGGCGATGGGGTTGGGGATTTCATCCGTCAGCATCAGGGCCACCATCAGCACCAGACAGAAAATCGCGTGCGGAGCCTGGCTGTGGGCCGGCGAAGCGTCATCGACCTCAACCGGCATATTGAGCACCACGAAATCCCGACCGCGCTTCGCCAGCAGGGCAATTTGCCGCCAGTTGCCGACCACCAGCAGGATATCGCCGAGCTGCAGCGGCTCATCGACCACGGAACCATCCATCGCTTTGCCATCGCGCTTCATGCCGACGATATTGAGACCAAACCGGGTGCGGAAGGCTATCTCACGCACCGTTTTGCCTATCATCTCTGAATCCGGGATCAGCGCCACCTCCGCCATCCCCACATCCAGCGCCTGATCGGCAAAATACTCGCCGCGCAGCACCATCGGCTCGAGCATTTGCTCGCCGCAGAACTGGCGCAGGTCGACATCGGAGGCGGACATATCGATCAGCAGGACGTCGCGGGCGCGAAATTCAGATACCCCGTTGACGTTAACAATCACCCGACGGAACCGCCGCCAGCGCTCAACGCCGATAACGTTGGCACAGTAGCGCTCACGCAGCTTTAAATCATCCAGCCGCTGACCGATCATCGGCGAACCGGGTCGGATCGCCAGTCGGCGGGCGCGGCCGGTGAGGTGATATTCGCGAATCAAATCGCGGAAGGTGCTTCTTTTTCGTCCATCGCGCGCGGATTCGCCATTATCCGTCTTCAGCATAAAGCGCACCGCCAGCATATAGACGATGCCCAGGATCAGCACCACCAGGCCAATCGGCGTGACGCTGAAAAAACTGAAGCCGTGCAGCCCTTCGCGCAGCAGTTCGCTGTTGACCACCAGGTTGGGCGGCGTCGCCACCAGGGTCATCATCCCGCTGATAAGCCCGGCGAAGCTCAGCGGCATCATCAGCCGCGAGGGGGAGGTATTCATCCGCGCCGAGACGCTAAGGACCACCGGAATGAAAATGGCGACCACGCCGGTGGAGCTCATAAACGCGCCCAGCCCGGCGACAGTGAGCATCAGGTAGATCAGCATTTTGGTTTCGCTGTTGCCTGCTACGCTCACCAGCCAGGCGCCCATCTTGGTGGCTACCCCGGTACGCACGAGGCCGTCGCCGATAATAAACAGGGCGGCAATCAGGATCACGTTAGGATCGCTGAACCCGGAAAAAGCTTCGGTCAGCGTCAGCGTGCCGCTGAGGACAAAGGCGACAATGACCATCAGGGCGATAGCATCCATGCGCACCTTGCCGGTAGCAAACAGCACAACCGCGATGGCCAGGAGGGATAAAACCCAAATCAATTCACCGTTCACAACGTTTCCTTGTCACAAGTGGGAGTCGACATAGTGGCATAAAAAAGCCCCGACGACGCGGGGCGAAATCATGGGTTTACGCTTTAAGACGCACATTCACCACGCCGTCGGCCTGGCGTTCAACCAGCAGATCTTCCAGGCTGCTCAGCACAAGGTCGGCTTCATCCAGACGGGGGGCATCGGCAGGCACCTTGACCGCGATGGTGCGACAGCCTGCCGTCAGCCCGGAGAGCAGCCCCGCCGGCGCATCTTCCACCACCGCGCACTCCCCGGCAGGCAGCCCCAACCGCTCGGCGCCCAGCAGATAGGCGTCCGGCGCCGGCTTGCCGTGCTTCACTTGCTCTGCGGTGACAAACACCTCCGGCATCGGCAGGCCCGCCGCGCGGTGACGCGCGTGCGCAACCGGAATCGAGCCGGAGGTGACAATCGCCCACGGGATCCCAGCCTCATTGAGCGAATTCAGCAGGGCTAACGCCCCCGGCAGGGCGACGATGCCTTCGATATCAGTGGCTTCCATCTGCTCGAGATAACGGAATTCGGCCTGGATATCCTCCTCGCTGCGACCCGGCATAAAATGGCGAATGGAGGTAATGGCCTGCTTGCCGTGAATAAAACTGAGAATTTCATCATGGTCGATGGCGAAACGATCCCCCCACTTGCACCATGAACGCTCCACCACCGGCAAGGAATCCACCAGCGTCCCGTCTAAATCGAACAGGAAACCTTTACACTGCACGGGCACCTCCCTCAGGCATTGATGATTTGGTTAATTTCGTTACTGCTCAGATGATACTGGCGCGGGCAGGCGTGCCAGACGCTCAGCATCCGCTGATATTTCTCCCACATCGGGGTCTGCGAGTTAAAGCCATGGGTGCCGGCGTCAAAGTGGCTGTAACGGCCTTCAACATTGACCATAAAGCGCACGTAGCCGAGAAAACGCGCTTCGGTGGCGGCATCAAAGCCGAGGAAGGTGACCCGACGCTCGTCGATACCCTCCGCGTCTTTCAGGTTGGTCCAGGAGACGTGTAGCGCGTGGTACATCTCCATGATGTCGATAACGGTACGGCAGGTTTCTTCCGTCAACTGGCCGAACTCGCGGTCCAGTTCACGCATCTGCAGCCCATACCCACGCTCAATGATGGTTTGCAGACGACGGTAGCGCTCCGCATTGTCCGGGTCTAGCATCGTCATCATTTTGTACTGATTGGATAAAATCAGACGCTGCGCATTGGTCATTTCCATGTTGTGACTCCTGTAGCACGGTAGGGCGTGAAATAAAGAAGGCGCATAAATCATGCGCCTTCTTTTATATGCGTTTTCCGTAGTGAATTACAAATCATCAAGGAAAGTTTTATCGAGTTGTTTGAAGGCGCGCTTAAGCGTGTCAGCCAGCGCCTGATAATCGGGCTTGCCTTCGACAGGCGCCAGCGCCTGCCCCGCCTCCTGCAGTTTGCCGCGTACTTCGTAGAACCAGTTAAGAATGGAAGGCGGCAGCGGCGTCACTGAACGTTTACCCAACCACCATAACCCCTGCATCGGCAGGCTCAATGCAAACAGCGCGGTGGCCACGGCGGGACCCAGCTGGCCGCCCAGCGCTATCTGCCAGCAAAGGGTGAAAATGGCGATCGGCGGCATGATGCGGATGGCGTAGCGGGTGGCACGAATGATGCGGTTTTCAATAAATACCGGCGCGAGGCGCTTGTCGAGAGGCCAGGTCTTGGCGTAGTGCTGCCCGCGGTTGAACAAGCTAAAGAAGCTAACGGGGCGTTTCTCAGGGGTCGACATGGCTTTACCTCAACTTTACATATAAAACTTAAAAAATTCGTGCAAAACACCAACTATGCATGACATCGTTCAAAAGATTTTGGCAAAGGATGCCGCAATCAGGTATCCTGTGCCCGCCTGAAAGGGCGGATAGACTCTTTTGCCAGGCTAGTCAAATTATCGCATATTCTGCCATTGGCTGAAAATTATGCAAAATGGCATAAAATCAAATGTACTTATCTCATCGTGCCTGAAAACAGAACAAGGCATGATGTTAATCATAAATGTCGAGGTCATCCTGCGCTACGCTAATGACACACTGACGTTTTTTTAGCCACGTATCATAAAAAGGTACTTCCATGTCGAGTAAGTTAGTACTGGTTCTGAACTGCGGTAGCTCCTCTCTGAAATTTGCTATCCTTGACGCCGTGAACGGCGACGAATACCTGTCCGGTTTAGCGGAATGCTTCCACCTGCCGGAAGCCCGTATCAAATGGAAAATTGACGGCGGCAAACAAGAAGCCGAATTAGGCGCGGGCGCCGCGCACAGCGAAGCACTGAACTTTATCGTTAACACTATTCTGGCACAAAAACCAGAACTGTCTGCTCAGCTGACCGCAATCGGCCACCGTATCGTCCACGGCGGCGAAAAATACACCAGCTCCGTAGTCATCGACGAGTCCGTGATTCAGGGCATTAAAGACGCCGCGTCCTTCGCCCCGCTGCACAACCCGGCACACCTGATCGGCATCGCTGAAGCGCTGAAATCCTTCCCGCACCTGAAAGACAAAAACGTGGCAGTATTCGATACGGCGTTCCACCAGACCATGCCGGAAGAATCCTATCTCTACGCCCTGCCGTACAGCCTGTACAAAGAGCACGGCGTTCGTCGTTACGGCGCGCACGGCACCAGCCACTTCTACGTGACTCAGGAAGCCGCTAAGATCCTGAACAAGCCGGTTGAAGAGCTGAACATCATCACCTGCCACCTCGGCAACGGTGGTTCGGTTTCCGCTATTCGTAACGGCAAATGCGTTGACACCTCCATGGGTCTGACCCCGCTGGAAGGCCTGGTGATGGGTACCCGCTCCGGCGATATCGATCCGGCCATCATCTTCCATCTGCACGACACCCTGGGCATGAGCGTTGACGCCATCAACAAAATGCTGACCAAAGAGTCCGGCCTGCTGGGCCTGACCGAAGTCACCAGCGACTGCCGCTACGTGGAAGACAACTACCAGGAAAAAGCCGACGCTAAACGCGCGATGGACGTCTACTGCCACCGCCTGGCGAAATACATCGGCTCCTACACTGCGCTGATGGACGGCCGTCTCGACGCCGTGATCTTCACCGGTGGCATCGGTGAAAACGCCGCGATGGTGCGTGAGCTGTCGCTGGGCAAACTGGGCGTACTGGGCTTTGAAGTTGACCATGAGCGTAACCTGGCTGCCCGCTTCGGCAAGTCTGGCTTCATCAACAAAGAAGGCACCCGTCCTGCAGTGGTTATCCCGACCAACGAAGAGCTGGTCATCGCGCAAGACGCCAGCCGTCTGACCGCATAATTCCACACCGCCAGCCCTGACCCGCAATACTTCGAGCTGCAGGAAGGCGGCGACACAGCAGATCCCCGGCGCGTACAGCGCGTACGCGACCGGGGTGAGCAAGTAGAGCCAACGCACGTGCAACGTGGAGTATGACGGGTCGCTGGTGGTGCTGTTTTGTATCCCGCCTGATACTGGCGGTAACGAAAGAGGATATACCGTGTCCCGTACTATCATGTTAATTCCTACCGGTACCAGCGTAGGCCTGACCAGCGTCAGCCTCGGTGTGATCCGCGCTATGGAACGCAAAGGCGTTCGTCTGAGCGTCTTTAAACCTATCGCCCAGCCGCGCTCCGGCGGCGATGCCCCGGACCAGACCACCACCATCGTTCGCGCCAGCTCCTCCACCACCACCGCTGCTGAACCGCTGAAGATGAACCACGTTGAGTCTCTGCTCTCCAGCAATCAGAAAGATGTGCTGATGGAAGAGATCATCGCCAACTACCACGCGAACACTCAGGACGCGGAAGTGGTACTGGTGGAAGGCCTGGTGCCGACCCGTAAGCATCAGTTCGCCCAGGCGCTGAACTTTGAAATCGCCAAAACCCTGAACGCGGAAATCGTCTTCGTGATGTCGCAGGGCACCGATACGCCAGAACAGCTGAACGAGCGTATTGAACTGACCCGCAACAGCTTTGGCGGCGCGAAAAATACCAGCATCACCGGCGTTATCATCAACAAACTGAATGCGCCGGTCGACGAGCAGGGCCGTACCCGTCCTGACCTGTCAGAAATCTTCGACGACTCATCCAAAGCGAAAGTCGTGAAGATCGACCCGGCTCAGCTGCAAAACGGCAGCGCGCTGCCGGTGCTGGGCGCCGTACCGTGGAGCTTCGATCTGATCGCCACCCGCGCGATCGACATGGCCCATCACCTGAATGCGACCATCATCAACGAAGGCGACATCAACACCCGCCGCGTCAAATCCGTGACCTTCTGCGCGCGCAGCATCCCGCACATGCTGGAGCACTTCCGCGCGGGCTCGCTGCTGGTTACCTCTGCAGATCGTCCTGACGTGCTGGTTGCCGCCTGCCTGGCAGCGATGAACGGCGTGGAAATCGGCGCCATCCTGCTGACCGGCGGCTATGAAATGGACGCGCGCATCAGCAAGCTGTGCGAACGCGCCTTCGCCACCGGCCTGCCGGTATTCATGGTCAACACCAACACCTGGCAGACCTCCCTGAGCCTGCAGAGCTTCAACCTCGAAGTACCGGTTGACGATCACGAGCGCATTGAGAAAGTTCAGGAATACGTCGCCAACTACATCAACGCCGACTGGATCGAATCGCTGACCGCGACCTCTGAGCGCAGCCGTCGTCTCTCCCCGCCAGCCTTCCGCTACCAGCTGACCGAGCTGGCGCGCAAAGCCGGCAAACGCGTGGTTCTGCCGGAAGGCGACGAGCCGCGTACCGTGAAAGCCGCCGCTATCTGCGCCGAACGCGGGATCGCCACCTGTGTGCTGCTGGGTAACCCGGATGAGATCAACCGCGTTGCGGCAGCGCAGGGCGTTGAGCTGGGCGCCGGTATCGAAATCGTCGACCCGGAAGTGGTACGCGAAAGCTACGTGGCTCGCCTGGTCGAACTGCGTAAGAGCAAGGGCATGACCGAAGCGGTCGCCCGCGAGCAGCTGGAAGATAACGTGGTTCTCGGCACCCTGATGCTGGAACAAGACGAAGTCGACGGCCTGGTGTCCGGCGCGGTACACACCACCGCCAACACCATTCGTCCGCCGCTGCAGCTGATCAAAACCGCACCGGGCAGCTCGCTGGTCTCTTCGGTGTTCTTCATGCTGCTGCCGGAACAGGTTTACGTTTACGGCGACTGCGCGATCAACCCGGATCCGACCGCAGAGCAGCTGGCGGAAATCGCGATTCAGTCCGCTGACTCCGCGATTGCCTTCGGCATCGAACCGCGCGTGGCGATGCTCTCCTACTCCACCGGTACTTCCGGCGCGGGTAGCGATGTAGAAAAAGTCCGCGAAGCGACCCGCCTGGCGCAGGAAAAACGTCCTGACCTGATGATCGACGGTCCGCTGCAGTATGACGCCGCGGTGATGGCTGACGTCGCGAAATCCAAAGCGCCGAACTCGCCGGTAGCTGGCCGCGCGACCGTGTTCATCTTCCCGGATCTGAACACCGGTAACACCACTTACAAAGCGGTACAGCGCTCTGCCGACCTGATCTCCATCGGGCCGATGCTGCAGGGTATGCGCAAGCCGGTCAACGATCTGTCTCGTGGCGCGCTGGTAGACGATATCGTCTACACCATCGCACTGACCGCGATCCAGTCAGCACAGCAGCAGAAGTAATCGCTCGCTGAGAGAAAAACAAAAGGCAGCCAGATGGCTGCCTTTTTTTGTCAGGAGGCGAACAGCGTTTGCTGCCACGCGTTCGCGCGATTATTCGCGCTCGCTCTCTTCCGCGTCATCATACTCGTTACCGGCGTTGCGGGTCATCCACAGCGCCAGCGCTTTCAGGGAGTCGGGCGTGAACTCATCGCAGCGGGCGGTGATCTCTTCCGGCGTTAACCAGCACACCTCGCTTACCTCTTCTTCCTGCAGGGCAAACGGCCCGTGGGAAACGCAGCTGAACAGGCTTCCCCAGACGCGGCAGAATTTATCTTCGTAGTAGAACTGGCCGTGATCGGCAAACGGCACCCCGGCGATGCCTAACTCCTCTTCCGCCTCGCGGCGGGCCGACTCCAGCAATTGCTCATCAGCCTGCACGACGCCGCCGGCGGTGGCATCCAGCATGCCCGGATGAAAGTCTTTTGTCTCGGTGCGTCGCTGCACCAGAATTTTCCCCATTCCGTCGTGAACGACGATATAGGTCGCCCGGTGGCGCAGGCACTGCGCGCGCATCTGCTCGCGGCTGGACTGTGCTATCACCTCATTGTTTTCATTAACAATATCGACCCATTCTGTGCTTGCCAAATGATTCTGTTCCGCCATCAGGAAACCTTACTTTAAAAGCGCTCTTGCGGCGCGTCTTTATGATTGAGGGCTAAATTACGGGTAAATTGCGACCTCTGCAATAACCTGATTATCATTGAGTGCTAAAACCTGCAGACGCCCCTCATCCAGTAGCCCATAGCTGGCGGAATATCCCCCTTTCGGGATACTCACTGAGCCAGGATTAAACAGAGAGATCGCCCCGCGTTTTTCAGCAACCGGAATATGAGTATGGCCATACGCCAGGACATCGCCAGCGGCAAGTGGCGGCAAATTGTCCGGGCTATACAGATGACCGTGGGTCAGAAACAGGCGATAGCCTTCGCCAAGCACCTGCTGCCAGGGTGCGGTCATGGGAAAACGAAGCAGCATTTGATCCACTTCGCTGTCGCAGTTACCGCGGACGGCAATGATGCGCTCCGCCACGCTGTTCAGCCGCTCGGCCACCTCCGCCGGCGCATAGCCCTCCGGCAACGCGTTGCGCGGTCCGTGATTAAGCACATCGCCGAGGATGATCAGCCACCTGGCGCCACTTTGCGCGAACCGTTCAAGCACGCGTTCCGTGGCGGGCAGCGAACCATGAATATCGGAGGCAAACATCAGCTTCATAGGTTCCATCTCCACTGGTTACGATGCCTCTATGATAGCGGAAGCGCAGCGGGTTATCAGCCTCCGCGTTTGGCGGAAAGCGCCACGTAACGCTGGATTGAGGCCCGCTGCCACTGGAACGCCGCATAATCCGCCAGCGCCTCCGGCACCTCATCGCCATTGAGAACCAGACGATTGAGCATCAGCGCCAGGTCGGCGTCGGCTATAGACCATTCGCCGAATAAATTTTGCCCGCCGTGGGCCAGCAGCGTGGTCGCGGTGGCAAACAGTTTTTCCGCCGACCGCTTGCCTGCCTCGCTGAGCGCCGGCATTTTCACTCCGCCAAACACCACGGCGGTGGATCGCTCTTCACGAATGGGCACCAGATCGCTGCGCAGCCAGGCCTGGATCTGCCGGGCGCGGGCCCGCTTTTGCAGATCGTGTGGATAAAGGCGCTCCCACTCAGGCGGCGCGAAACGTTCATCCAGATATTCGGTAATCGCCGAAGACTCGCTCAGCGCGAAATCGTCAACCTCAAGCAGCGGTACGCGACGGGTGGCGGCATAGCCCGTCCAGCCGGCCTGCAGATGTTCGCCGCGGTTCAGGTCGATGGTTTTAAGGCTAAAAGGCAGGCTCTTTTCCTGCAGCGCGACATAGACAGACATCACGTACGGTGAGAAAAAATCGGCATCGGACCACAGGGTAATCACAGGCTGGCTCATAGCTTCCTCAGGGTTGGTAGACAGGGCAATAAACCAACATAGCCTGTCTTACAGGCGATGTCACTGCTCGCCCGCTGCGTGGCTGGCGACAGACCGACGCGCCGCTCGCGGATTTTCTCCCGGGTCGCGCAGCTTCACCTATACTCGATCAGTTTGCGACCCACGACGGCGGGAAATATTATGATCGATCTCTACTATGCGCCCACCCCAAACGGCCACAAAATCACCCTCTTTCTCGAAGAGGCGCAGCTGGCCTATCGGCTAATCCGGGTCGATATCGGTAAAGGGGAGCAGTTTCATCCGCAGTTTCTGGCGATTTCGCCGAATAACAAAATTCCGGCTATCGTCGACCACATGCCTGCCGACGGCGGCGCGCCGTTGAGCGTCTTTGAGTCTGGCGCCATTCTGCTCTATCTGGCGGAAAAAAGCGGCAAGCTGCTGAGCGGGGAGCTGCGGGCGCGCTATACCACCCTACAGTGGCTGTTCTGGCAGGTCGGCGGCCTGGGACCGATGCTGGGGCAAAATCAGCATTTTTCCCACTCAGCGCCGCAAACCGTGCCCTACGCGATTGAGCGTTTTCAGGTGGAAACCCAGCGACTCTACGGGGTACTGAATCACCGCCTGGGATCCAGCCCGTGGCTGGGCGGGGACCACTACAGCATCGCCGACATCGCCGCCTGGCCCTGGGTGAACTGCCATGTTCGCCAGCGGATCGATCTGGCGAACTATCCGGCGGTGCATAACTGGTATGAGCGCATTAAGCAGCGGCCGGCGACAGTGGAAGCGATGCTAAAAATTCAGTCTTATTAACCCCCTGCTCGCCCGTCGCGCTTTGTTGTATGATTGCAGGACTTACACCACGGAGGAAGCCTGCAATGTCTCAACCAGACGCCATTATTCGTATTAAGAACCTGCGCCTGCGTACTTTTATTGGTATTAAAGAGGAAGAGATCGCCAACCGCCAGGACGTGGTGGTGAATGTGGCCATTCACTACCCTGCCGATAAAGCGCGCGACAGCGAAGACATTAATGATGCGTTGAACTACCGCACCATTACCAAACGCATCATCAGCCATCTTGAGAATGGTCGTTTTTCACTGCTGGAAAAATTAACTCAGGATGTGCTGAATATCGCATGCGAACATCACTGGGTCACATATGCTGAAGTGGAGATCGATAAACTTCACGCGCTGCGCTATGCCGACTCGGTATCCATGACCATGAGCTGGCGGCGCTAACCATGTCAGGGAGGTGGTATGAAGATCCTGCTTACTGGTGGTACCGGCCTGATTGGCCGACATCTGATACCCAGATTGCTGGAGCTCGGGCATAGCGTCACGGTCTCCACCCGACATCCGGATACCGCCCGCGCCCGTCTCGATCCGCGCGTCACGCTGTGGCGCGATTTCGAGGGCCATCACCACCTCAATGACATCGATGCCGTCATCAATCTGGCGGGCGAGCCCATCGCCGATAAACGCTGGACCGCCGAACAGAAACAGCGCTTATGCCATAGTCGCTGGGATCTCACTCAGCGGTTGGTGGGCCTGATCCACGCCAGCGACCCCCCTCCCTCCGTGCTGATCAGCGGGTCAGCTACCGGCTATTACGGCGACCTCGGCGAAGTGGTGGTGACCGAAGAAGAGCCGCCGCACAATGAGTTTACCCATAAGCTCTGCGCCCGCTGGGAGCAAATTGCCTGCGAAGCGCAAAGCGAGCGCACTCGCGTCTGTCTGCTGCGCACCGGCGTGGTACTGGCGCCGCGGGGCGGTATTCTCGGCAAAATGACCCCAGCCTTTAAGCTCGGCCTCGGCGGGCCTATCGGCAGCGGCAGACAGTACCTGGCCTGGATCCATATCGACGATATGGTTAACGGCATTCTGTGGCTGCTGGATAACGATCTGCGCGGCCCGTTCAATATGGTTTCGCCCTATCCCGTGCATAACGAGCAGTTCGCCCACGCGCTGGGTCATGCGCTCAATCGACCGGCGATTTTCCGCGTCCCCGCCGCCGCCATCCGCCTGCTGATGGGCGAATCCGCCGTCCTGGTGCTCGGCGGTCAGCGCGCGCTGCCTAAGCGGCTGGAAGCCGCCGGCTTCGCCTTCCGCTGGTACGATCTCGACGAAGCGCTAAAGGATGTGCTGAGTTAATGGCTGACACGGGGGGGCATTGGCTCCCCTGATTCCATTCTGCTGGCTAATGCCCCACGCCTGGATGTTCTCAGCCTGGCGCTGCAGTGTCGCCCTATCCCGGACAACCCGCGCCCTGAAGCGCCTGAGTTCATCGCCAGCGGGCCGGTTCGCCGGTGTTAACAGGCGGAGTAAAGTGCTAAGGTAGGCCTTTGCTTCTTTGTATTGACTGCTTTATGACGACCATCACCACGCCTCGCCTTTCGCTTACCCGCTTTGTTACCGATGACTGGCCCTTTTTTCTGCGCCTGCGCCAGGATCCGCAGGTGATGCGTTTTATGGGCGAAATGTTAAGCGAGGAGGCGTTGCGCAGCGTGTTCGCCAGTCGCTGCGCCGATCCCGGCGTGTATGTTCTGCGTAATCAGCGCGGCGATGCGCTGGGCGATATTGGGCTTCGCATCAGCCCTAAAAATCCGCACGAGGCCGACGTCGGCTATGCGCTGCTGCCCGAGGCTCAGGGAAAAGGGTATGCCAGCGAAGCGCTGCGGGCGATCTGCGATTATGGTTTCAGCACGCTGGGGGTGCTGGCTATCAATGCCTGGGTTTTGGCAGAGAATCGTGGCTCATCGCGCCTGCTGGAGAAGCAGGGCTTTGTACGCACGCAGGTGCTGGAGAAAGCCTATCATCTGAACGGCGTCGATTACGATGACTGGATCTACCGGCTGGAGCGTGGATCCCACCCGGCGCCCGCGGACGCCGGGTGAGCCGTTTATTTCAGCGAACCTTTCAGAAACTGCTGCAGGCGCGGGCTTTTCGGCGCGCCGAACAGCGCGTCCGGATGCCCTTCTTCTTCAATTTTTCCCTGATGCAGGAAAATGACATGCGAAGAGACGTGGCGGGCAAAGCCCATTTCGTGGGTCACCACCACCATGGTTTTCCCCTCTTCCGCCAGCTGCTGCATAATGCGTAACACTTCGCCCACCAGCTCCGGATCCAGCGCGGAGGTCGGCTCATCAAACAGCAGCACCTCCGGCTCCATCGCCAGCGCGCGGGCAATAGAGACACGCTGCTGCTGGCCGCCGGAAAGATGCACCGGGTATTTCGCCTGCTGACGTTCGTCTATCCCGACCTTGGCCAGGTATTTTACCGCCCGTTCGCGCGCTTCCTGTTTGCTTAAGCCCAGCACCTGAATCGGCGCCTCCATGACGTTCTCCAGCACCGTCATATGGCTCCACAGATTGAAATGCTGAAACACCATGGTCAACCGGGTGCGCAGCAGGCGCAGCTGGTTCTTGTCGGCTACCTTCAGCTGGCCGTCTTTATCCCGTACCAGGCCAATATTCTGGCCGCTGACGACGATCGTGCCTTCGCTCGGTTTTTCAAGGAAGTTAATACAACGCAAAAAGGTACTTTTCCCGGAGCCCGATGAACCGATGATACTGATAACGTCCCCGGCTTTCGCCTGCAGCGAGACGCCCTTCAGCACCTCGTGTTCCCCATAGCGTTTATGCAGATCGATAACGTTTAATTTATTGTCGGACATGGCGTTCTCAATGCGTTGAAGAAGGTTTGATATGCTGCAACCAGCGCTTTTCCGCTTTGCGGAACAAGCTAATCAGCACATACGAGATAATTAAATAGAGCACCGCGGCGATGCCGAAGGCGGTGAACGGTTGATAGGTGGCCGAGTTGATATCGCGGGCGATTTTCAGCAGATCCGGCACCGTGGCGGTAAACGCCAGCGCCGTTGAGTGCAGCATCAGGATCACTTCGTTACTGTAGGCCGGCAGCGCAATCCGCAGCGCGGAAGGCAGGATGATGCAGCGGTACAGTTTGACCGAAGAGAAGCCGTAGGCCCGCGCCGCTTCAATTTCGCCCGCCGGTACCGAGCGGATCGCGCCGGCGAAAATTTCGGTGGTATAGGCGCAGGTGTTCAGGGTCAGCGCCAGCACCGTACAGTTTAACCCGCTGCGGAAAAAGGCGTTCAGCAGTTCAGTGCCTTTGACGATTTCCAGGGTGTACATGCCGGAGTAAAAGACCAATAGCTGCACGTACAGCGGCGTGCCGCGAAATATGTAAGTAAACAGCCAGATGGGAAACTGGATGAACTTATTGCTCGAAACGCGGCCGATTGCCAGAAAGACCGCCAGGATGCCCCCCATGACCACCGAAGAGATCAGCAACCATAAGGTAATCGCCACGCCGGTAAAGCGATACCCGTCGGTCCACAGCAGTGATTTCCAGTACTCCTGAATAATTTCAATCACAGGTCAGCCCTCTTCACGCCAACGGTATAGCGGCGTTCGAGCAGCAGCAGTACGCCATTAGACAGGGTGGTAAACACCAGATAAATCAGACCGCAGACGATGGCGAAGTAGAACGGCTGCCAGGTGCTTTTGCCCGCCAGCTGCGTGGCTTTGACCACATCCTCCAGCCCCAGCAGCGAGACCAGCGCCGTCGCCTTGAGGATAACCTGCCAGTTGTTGCCGATCCCCGGCAGCGCGTAGCGCATCATCGCCGGGAACAGGATGCGCCGGAACGTCTGCCCGCCGCTGAAGCCAAAGGCGGTGGCCGCTTCGATATGCCCCTTCGGCACCGCCAGGTAGGCGCCGCGGAAGGTTTCCGTAAAATAGGCGCCATAGATAAAGCCAAGGGTAATTATCCCGGCGATCATCGGGTCAATATCAAACTGCGACATGCCCAACGCGTCGGTGACGCTGTTGAGCGCAATTTGCAGGCCGTAGAAAATCAACAGCATCAGCACCAGGTCGGGGACGCCGCGGATCAGTGTGGTATAGCCTTCAAACACCAGCGCCAGAGGACGGTTGCTCGATAGCTTTGCGCCCGCGCCCGCCAGCCCGATCAGGACGGCGAGAACGACCGAGCTGAGCGCAAGCTCCAGGGTGACGAGCGCACCCTGCAAAATAACCTGTGAAAACCCATACAGCATGCTGCCTACCCTGTCTGTCATCCACCACTGCGCGTGAATCGGACGCGCAGTGGTGAGGCGTGAGAATTATTCGCCGTATACGTTAAAATCGAAATATTTTTTCGCCAGCTTGTCGTAGGTGCCGTCCTTACGCATCTCTGCAAACGCCTTATTCAGCGCTTCACGCAGTTCGTTGTCTTCCTTACGCAGCCCCATACCGGTGCCGACGCCGAACAGCTTTTCGTCTTTAATCGACGGACCGCCAAACTGGTAATCTTTACCGATAGGCTGTTTCAGGAACCCTTCGCTGGCCGCGACCTCATCCTGGAAAGCGGCATCAATACGGCCGGCGGTCAGGTCGGAATAGATATTGTCCTGTCCCTGATAAGAGACAATCTCGATACCTTTCGGCGCCCAGTGCTCATTACCATAAGTTTCCTGCGTCGTGCCCTGCAGCACGCCCACGCGCTTCCCCTTCAGGGTGGCGAGGTCCGGCGTCACGGGGCTGCCCTTTTTCACCACCAGACGCGAATCAGCCGCATACAGTTTGTCGGTGAAAGCGATTTCCTGTTGACGCTTTTCGGTAATCGACAGCGAAGACATAATCGCGTCGATTTTCTTCGCTTTTAAAGAGGGGATCAGCGCATCCAGCGGGTTTTCCACAAAGGTACATTGGGTATTAATACGCTTACACAGCTCTTTTGCCAGATCGATATCAAAACCCACCAATTCCCCCTGCGCATTCTTCGATTCGAAGGGAGCATAAGTCGGATCGGTACCGATACGAATTTTTTGCGGAATAGCGGCAAAGACCGTGGAAACGCTGGAAAGGGCCAGCGCTAAAGAGAGAGACAACGCCAGTTTTTTCATAACTATCCTCGACAGACTGTCATTCTAACGGGTTTATTAGAACTATTAACACCAGTTATCGTGCCATTATTCGCCCCTTGAGGGCAAAGATTTATGCACCAGAAAGGCCATTTTTTTGCATCACAAACGCTTAACTATGCATTTTTTAGCCACAAAAGCGGCCGCCTTTGCACTAAAATGATCCACAGCGTCTGGCGATGCACCTTTTCGGGGCTTTTACACGAGCATGGCGGCAGGCCCACCCGATAGCGCGGGCCTGCGGCAGTCTTAGTCGCCGTAGACGTTAAAATCGAAGTATTTCTTCGCCATTTTGTCGTAGGTGCCGTCTTTGCGCATCTCGCCCAGCGCTTTATCAAACGCGGCTTTCAGCTCGGCGTCGTCCTTACGCAGGCCGATACCGGTGCCGTCGCCAAAGTACTTTTTGTCTTTAACCGACGGGCCGGCGAAGGCGAAATCTTTCCCGGCGGGCTGTTTGAGAAAGCCTTCGCTGGCGGCGACTTCATCCTGCAGCGCCGCATCCAGACGACCTGCGGAGAGGTCGGAATAGATCAGGTCCTGATTTTGATAGGCCACCACGTCAACGCCCTGGCTGCGCCAGCGATCGTTAGCATAGGCTTCCTGCGTGGAGCCCTGCAGCACGCCGACGTGTTTACCTTTCAGCGCCTCCAGCGTCGGCTGGATCGGCGAGCCTTTGGCCGCGATCAGACGGGAGTCGGCGGCATAAAGCTTGTCAGAGAAGGCGATCTCTTGCTGGCGCTTCTCGGTGATGGAGAGCGAGGAGATGATGGCGTCAATTTTCTTCGCCTTGAGGGAGGGGATCAGGGAGTCAAAATCACTGCCGACCCAGGTACATTTCACCTTAATACGGGAGCACAGTTCATTGCCTAAATCGATATCAAAGCCAACAAAGTCCCCTTTCGCGTCTTTCGACGAAAACGGCGCATAGGTCGCGTCAGTGCCAATGCGAATGCTCTGCGGCAGAGCAGCGAACACGCTGGCCGTGCTGCTCATTCCCACGAGTAAAGAGAGAGCCAGAATCGTCTTCTTCATACAGTACCCTTAAGTGTCGTGATGTGGTGCGTTGCTTGTTATGGTGATTGCCGAGCAATCCTGCAGTTTTTGTGCCATCTTCCCGGTGCGTGCCGGGAACAGGGTTAAATTTGTTAAAATAAAGTTGCAAGATTGTCTTAAAAGGGAAGATACCAGCATTACTGGCGAAACCGCAGCGCCTGAGCGCAAAAAGACGAAATAAATGTCGAGGATTTGATCGGGGCGACAAATTTGCACCACCGCAGCGCAAGCGTACATTTCACGCACCTATTTGGTGCAATCCTGTGCCCCTTGCCAGCGAGTAAACAACTCTTGTTCCAGGCTAATGTCGAACTGATCGAGCACCCGGTTGACGGTCTGGTTGATAACATCATCCAGGCTTTGCGGCCGATGGTAGAAGGCCGGCACCGGCGGCATAATCACCGCCCCCAGCTCCGCGGCCTGCACCAGCAGGCGCAGATGGCCAAGATGGAACGGGGTCTCCCGCACGCAGAGCACAAGCGGACGACGCTCCTTCAGCACCACATCCGCCGCCCGCGTCAGCAGACCATCCGTGTAGCTATGGACAATACCCGAGAGCGTTTTCATTGAGCAGGGTAAAATTACCATCCCGGCGGTTTTAAACGAGCCGGAGGAGATGCTGGCGGCGATGTCGCGGGCATCATGCACCACATCAGCCAGCGCCTGCACTTCACGCACGGTAAAGTCGGTCTCCATCGCCAGCGTCTGGCGCGCCGCCTGGCTGAGGATCAAATGGGTTTCTATATCCGGCACATCCCGAAGCACCTGCAGCATCCGCACGCCATAGATGGCGCCGCTGGCGCCGGAAATGCCAATAATCAGTCGTTTCACGTTCAGTTACCCCTTGCGCGTCGTGCCGCAGACTTTGCCGGATTATAGCCGTTGGCGCAACCATTGACGCACGGTTGCCGGGCGAAAAAAAGGCCCGCCGTCCATCAGGAACGGCGGGCCCGCGACGCGCGAACGGCTTAACCCTCGTTGTGCATCTCGAGGTTTTCGACTTCGTTCTGCAGCTGGACCGCTTTGGCATCATCGTTACGCAGGGAATCGAGGTAGTCGAGGTACTGCTGGTCGACATCCCGGGTGACGTATACGCCGTTGAACACTGAGCATTCAAACTGCTGAATATCCGGATTTTCCGCGCGCACCGCTTCGATCAGATCGTTGAGATCCTGGAAAATCAGGCCATCGGCGCCGATGATCTGGCGGATCTCATCCACTTCGCGGCCATGGGCGATGAGTTCGTTGGCGGTCGGCATATCGATACCGTACACGTTCGGGAAACGAATTTCCGGCGCGGCTGAGGCCAGATACACTTTTTTCGCCCCTGCTTCGCGCGCCATCTCGATGATCTGCTCCGAGGTGGTGCCGCGGACGATGGAATCGTCCACCAGCAGCACGTTCTTATCGCGGAACTCCGCACGGTTGGCGTTGAGCTTGCGGCGCACAGACTTACGACGCAGCTGCTGACCCGGCATGATAAATGTGCGGCCGACATAGCGGTTCTTCACGAAGCCCTGACGATAAGGCTTGTCAAGGATGCGGGCGATCTCCAGCGCGATGTCGCAGGAGGTCTCCGGGATCGGGATAACGACGTCAATATCCAGATCTTCCCACTCGCGGGCAATCTTTTCGCCAAGCTTAGTCCCCATATTGACGCGGGCGCTGTAGACGGAAATTTTGTCGATGAACGAGTCCGGACGGGCAAAATAGACATACTCGAACAGGCACGGGTTGCTGACCGGGTTATCGGCGCACTGACGGGTAAACAGCTGGCCCTTCTCGGTAATATAAACCGCTTCGCCCGGCGCCACATCGCGCAGGAATTCAAAGCCAAGTGTGTCAAGCGCCACGCTTTCCGAGGCCACCATATACTCGGTGCGGCCATCGCCTACGTCACGTTTGCCCAGCACCAGCGGACGAATGCCGTTCGGGTCGCGGAAGGCCACCATGCCATGACCGATGATCATCGCCACGCAAGCGTACGCGCCGCGGATCAGGCGGTTGGTCGCCGCAATCGCGGCAAAGATGTTGTCCGCTTCCAGTGGGTAGTGACGGAAGTTATCCAGCTCACTGGCGAAAATATTGAGGAGGATTTCGGAATCTGAGGTGGTATTGATATGGCGGCGTTTTTCTTCAAACAGCTTTTTACGCAGCTCATGGGCGTTGGTCAGGTTGCCGTTATGCGCCAACGTGATGCCATACGGCGAGTTGACGTAAAACGGCTGCGCTTCGGAGGCGCTGGAGCTGCCCGCCGTGGGGTAACGCACGTGGCCAATCCCCATATTGCCCTGCATACGCTGCATATGGCGGGCTTCGAATACGTCGCTTACCAGCCCGTTAGCCTTACGCAACCGGAAGCAGTTGTTGGCATCAATGGTGATGATGCCAGCGGCATCCTGTCCACGGTGCTGGAGCACCGTTAGCGCATCATAAATCGACTGGTTAACCGGCATAACACCGGCGATACCGACAATACCGCACATACGTCTTTTCCTCGTTCAGCAACGACCCAAAGTCTATACTTTAGGCAAGAAACTTGACGAGCTTTGCAGGTATTCAAAAAACCATCTGATGACGGGGGTAAAATAGGGAATAAACTGCGACTGCTGCCAGTCATCGCTCTTCGCCATCCCGGTAAAGGTGTCAAGGAAGAACAGGATAGCGGCGATGATCAGCACCCCACGTAGCGCGCCGAAGCAGATCCCCAATACCCTGTCGGTACCTGACAAACCGGTCTTCTCCACCAGCTGGCCTATCACATAGTTCACGATAGCGCCAACGATGAGCGTCACGATAAACAGCGCCGCAATAGCAATCCCATTTCGAACCCGTTCATCCTCAAAGCCCGTAAACCAGACAGACAGGTCAGCGTAGTAGTGGCTGGCGACATAAAACGCGCAACCCCACGTGACTAACGATAAAGCTTCGCGAACGAAGCCGCGGATCAGGCTGACCAGGCAAGAAAGACCCAGCACCGCCATAATGGCGTAATCAATCCAGACCATATACGTCCCACGATTTTACGCCCTGTCGTCCAGTTCGGGGCGCATTCTAACAGAAAAAGAAAACGTTTGCGTAGGGATTTCCTTGCCCTACAGAAATAAAAATGGCGCTGAAAAAACATTCAACGCCAGACTGCCTTTCGCCTCTTCAGGGCGGCTGAGACAGGGTTTGCGGGGCGTTTAGCCCCGCCGCGTTCTCTCCGCATGGCGGAAAAAAACCATCAGTTCGGGGTGAAGCCCATCACCACCCCGCTGAGCCCGGAGATCTGTTGCAGATCGCCCAGCTGGCCCTTGAGCTTGTCTTTTGACGCATCCGGGCCGACGAGGATACGGGTAATTTTACCCTGTACCGGCGTCGAAGGCGATGTATAGACTTTGAAGCCCGATGCCCGTAGCTTACCGACGATCTCGTTCACCTTATCGGCGTTCTTCAACGCGCCCAGCTGGACCACATAGGCCTTGCCGGTCGGCGCCGGCAGGGCCGCCTGCTGCTGCGGTGGTTGCTGCTGAGGCTTAGCCGGCGGAGGGGTAGGCGTCGCAGCCTGCTGTTGCGGCTTCGGCTGGGGTTTAGGCTGCGGTTTCGCGGCAACCACCGGCTCCTGAACGTCATCGAAGCTGTTGCTGTTCACCGGGATACGCGACGGATCTAACGATGGCGCAGCGGCATCGCCAGCCCGCACCTCCTCCGCCGCCCCTTCCGGCGGCTGCGAAGGCAGCGCCTGAGTCGCCGCCGGCAGCATATCCGGTTCATCGCGATCGCCGGGTTTCGGCACCAGCGGGATCGCGGCAAACTCATCCTGATAATGCTTTTTCTGCCCGTCCAGCAGCCCTGGCAGGATAATCACCCCCAGCGCCACCAGCACGATTGTCCCGACTAAACGGTTCTGAAACTTACTCGCCACCGATTCTCCCCGCGTCAATCTCTTCCATTACCTGCGCTACCGTATGAAATGAACCACACACCAGCACTGTATCTTCCGCTTTAGCGTCAGCCATGGCCGCGCGCCATGCCTGCGCCACGCTGCTATAGACTGTGCCGCCACGCAAATGTTCCACCAGCTGCTCCGCCGTCGCCCCACGCGGACCCTCCAGCGGCGCGCAGTACCAGACGTCAACTTCCGGCGTCAGATTGGCCAGGGTACCGGCGATGTCCTTATCATGCAGCATACCAATAACCGCCAGCACGCGTCCCGTTTTCGCTAACGTTTTGAGACGCCCGGCGAGATAAGCCGCCGCGTGCGGGTTATGCGCCACATCGAGGATCACCCGCGGGGCGTCGCAGATTATCTGAAAGCGTCCCGGCAGCATCGCGTCGCGGATCCCCGCGCGCAGGATAGCGTCATCGACGGCAAGGCCGCTGGCGCGCAGCGCCGCCACGGCCGTGGCGGCATTCGGCAACGGCACCTGAGGCAGCGGCAGGCGGCTTAACGCTCCGCCCGCGTCGCGGAAGGACCATGTCTCGCCTTCCACCTCATAGCGCCAGTCGACGCCGCGGTGCTGGAGCAGCGCGCCCTTCTCGCGCGCCACTTCAGCAATGGTATGCGGCATATCCGGCTCCCCTACCACCGCCGGTTTACCGGCACGGAAGATACCGGCTTTCTCCCGGCCGATACTGTCGCGATCCGGTCCCAGCCAGTCGGTATGATCGAGGGCGATGCTGGTGACCACGGCGACGTCGGCATCCACGATATTGGTGGCGTCGAGACGGCCGCCGAGGCCCACCTCCAGGATCACCACGTCCAGCTGCGCCTGCTTAAACAACCATAGCGCAGAGAGCGTGCCGTACTCAAAATAGGTCAGCGAGATGTCGCCCCGCGCAGCTTCAATCTCCGCAAACGAGGCCGTATGCGCTGCCTCCGGCAGTTCCGCTCCCTGAATGCGCACGCGTTCGGTGTAGCGCACCAGATGCGGAGAGCTGTAGACCCCCACTTTATAGCCGGCCGCCATCAGGACCGTTTCCAGCGTGCGGCAGGTGGTGCCTTTGCCATTGGTGCCCGCGACCGTAAAGACGAACGGCGCCGGTTTGACGATATCCATCTGCCGCGCGACCTCGCTGACGCGCGCCAGCCCCAGGTCGATGGTTTTACTGTGCAGATGTTCCAGATAAGAAAGCCACGTAGCCAGGGGCGACGTGGCCTGAGGAATAGGATCTTTTTCCATGATGCCCGCAAGAATTGACGGTTAACGCGTTTGAATAAAAAAGGGCAGCGCCGCCAGGCCCTGCCCTCTGCTTTATCAGGCCTCGGGTTCCTGATCCGGTGCCGGCGGCACCACCACGCCTTCATGAGGCGTTTCCGAAGCGGCAACCGGCGCCGGCAGGTTCATCAGCTTCGCCAGAATGCTGGCCAGCTTGAGACGCATTTCCGGACGGCGAACGATCATATCGATCGCCCCTTTTTCAATCAGGAACTCACTGCGCTGGAATCCCGGCGGCAGCTTCTCACGTACGGTCTGCTCAATGACGCGAGGACCGGCAAAGCCGATCAGCGCTTTCGGCTCGGCAATGTTCAGGTCGCCCAGCATCGCAAAGCTCGCCGATACGCCGCCCATGGTCGGGTCGGTCAGCACAGAGATGTACGGTAATCCGCGCTCCTGCATTTTTGCCAGCGCCGCGGAGGTTTTCGCCATCTGCATCAGCGACATCAGCGCTTCCTGCATACGGGCGCCACCGGAGGCGGAGAAGCAGATCAGCGGGCAGTTATCTTCCAGCGCCTGCTCCACCGCGCGCACAAAGCGTGCGCCAACGACGGAACCCATCGATCCCCCCATAAAGGAGAATTCAAAGGCCGCGGCCACCACCGGCATCGCGTAGAGCGTACCTTTCATCACCACCAGCGCGTCTTTTTCGCCCGTCTCTTTTTGAGCGGACGCCAGGCGGTCTTTGTATTTTTTTGAATCGCGGAACTTCAGCACATCTTTTGGCTCAAGTTCGCTACCCAGTTCCACCAGAGAACCTTCATCCAACAGGCTATGCAGGCGATTACGCGCCGACATGCGCATATGGTGATCGCACTTAGGACAAACCTCCAGGTTGCGCTCCAGCTCGGCGCGGTAGAGTACCTGACCGCAGCTGTCGCACTTGGTCCATACACCCTCAGGAATGCTCGCCTTGCGGGTGGGAGTGATGTTGCTTTTAATTCGTTCAATCCAGCTCATTGATAACCTTTCTGCCTGAACCTGGTCGATGCCAGTTTTGTCGTAAGGGGCGCATAATGCCATTTTTGCCTCTTACAGACCATGAATGTTGCACATTAAATCATATCATCCCGGAACATGGGATAAAAAAGTGGTCAAACCGCTGCGCGTGACGCTCGTGCACCGTCACGCGCAACGCAGGCTAAACTACTTCGCCTGCTTCGCCGCCGCCCGCTTATGGCGAATAATCTCAATCACGCCCGGCAGGACGGAAAGCACGATGATCGCCACGATCAGCAGCTTCAGGTTCTCCTGCACCACCGGCAGATCGCCAAACAGATAGCCGGCGTAGGTGAACAGCAGCACCCACAGCAGCGCCCCGACGACGTTATAGGCCGCAAAATGACGATAGGACATATGCCCCATTCCCGCCACAAACGGCGCGAAGGTTCGGACTATCGGCACAAAGCGCGCCAGGATAATGGTTTTTCCGCCGTGACGTTCGTAGAAGCTATGGGTTTTATCCAGATAGCTGCGACGGAAAACCTTCGAGTTCGGGTTGCTGAACAGCTTTTCGCCGAACAGCCGGCCAATGGTGTAGTTGACCGCATCGCCGACGATAGCCGCGATGACCATCAGCAATACCATCAGGTGGACATTCAGATCGTTGGTGGGCAGGGCCGAGAGCGCGCCCGCGACGAACAGCAGGGAATCCCCCGGCAGGAACGGCGTTACCACCAGCCCGGTTTCGCAGAACAGAATCAAAAACAGAATGGCATAAACCCAGACGCCATACTGGGCGACCAGTTCGGCCAGGTGCACATCAATATGCAGGATGAAATCAATTAAAAAGTGAATCAAGTCCATGTTTGTCTTTACCCTTAATGACCCTATTAGTCCGCCAGAAACAGCGGGCCCATTGGCAGCACCGGTAAATCATAATGGGCCGGGTAATCCACCGACACCAGATACAACCCTTCCGCTTTTGCCGTTGCCGCAGCGAGCGTCCTGTCTTTTGCTGCCAGCAGTTCTGCCATCCAGCTCTCCGGCTGGTTTCCGGCCCCGATTTCCATCAGGCTGCCCACAATATTCCTGACCATATGATGTACAAAGGCATTCGCTTTGATATCCACCACCACATAAGCGCCGTAGCGGGTAACGTTAATGTGCATCACGTTGCGCCACGGGGTACGCGACTGGCACTGCACCGCGCGAAACGAGGTAAAGTCATTCTCCCCCAGCAGACACTGTGCGGCACGCTGCATGCGCGCGGCGTCGAGCGGCTGGTGAAAATGCGTGACGCCCTGACTTAATACCGCCGGACGCAGGCGATGATTATAGATGACGTAACGATAGCGGCGCGCCGTGGCGCTGAACCGGGCGTGAAAATCCGCCGGGACATGTTTGACCCAACGCACCGCGATGTCACCAGGTAAATTCGCATTTACCCCCAGCGTCCAGGCGGCATCTTTACGCTGCGCCCGGGTTTCGAAATGCACCACCTGGCCGGTGCCATGGACACCGGCGTCGGTGCGGCCGGCGCAAAAGACGGTAATGGGTTCGTTCGCCACCTGCGAGAGCGCCTTTTCCAGCTTCTCCTGCACGCTGCGTACTTCGTTTTGCCGCTGCCAGCCGTAATATTTGCTACCGTCGTACTCGATGCCCAGCGCGATTTTACAGACCGGCTGTTGCTCCATCTCAGACATCAGTACAGGTACTCCTCAATCAGCTTCTCGGCGATCTTCACCGCCATCAGCGCGCCGCCGAAGCGGACGTTATCCGCCACCGACCAGAACTGGACTTGCTCCGGCATACCGTAATCATTATGCACGCAGCCGATGGAGAGACGGGCGTTGCCGGAGGCGTCGCCAACCTGAGTGGGGAATTCGCCCTCTTCAGAAAGTTCGATCTCCTCGCCGCGGGTAAAGGCGTCACGCGCCTCTTCCGCCGCCAGCGGACGCATCGCTTCAAAGTTCACCATCTGCGCATGGCCGTAGAAGACCGGCGACTGGACGACGCTGGCGGAGATCATCAGCCCGTCATCCTGAAGAATTTTGCGCGCTTCATCGACGATACGGCGCTCTTCGCGCACGCTACCTTCACGATCCGGCAGCAGCGGCAGCATGTTGAAGGCCAGCTGGCGGCCAAAGAAATCGTCTTCATCGATG
The DNA here is from genome assembly GCF_059759695.1 of Klebsiella sp. M041. Lineage (NCBI taxonomy): Bacteria > Pseudomonadati > Pseudomonadota > Gammaproteobacteria > Enterobacterales > Enterobacteriaceae > Klebsiella > Klebsiella sp. M041. The sequence goes on along the minus strand of NZ_JCAXWU010000001.1, from coordinate 201,216 downwards.
GGGATGCCGTTCAGCAGCTTGGCGCTCTGCCCTGCCAGCGCATCCACCGCTTTTTTCCCCTGCCCTGAGGCGGAGAGCAGGTTAGTGACGCTAATGCGCGACAGTCCACCCTGATCGATAAGCGGCTTCAGCGCCGTCAGCAGCTGGCTGGTCAGACTATTGGGCACCGCAATCAGATTGCGGTTGCGGTAATCGCCTAACACGAACGGGTTCACGTCCGGCACCACCAGCGGTACGTCCGGCTCCAGCGCAAACAGGCCGCTGAGATCGATAACCAGACATCCGGCGTTTGTCGCATCTTCGACATACGCTGCGCTGGCTTCGACGCCTGCGGCAAAGAAAGCCAGCTGGGCCTGGGTCCAGTCAAACTCGGCGGCGTCCTTGACGATCACCGACTTGCCACCAAAACGCAGATGTTCGCCCGCGCTTTCATTGCGCGCCAGAGCAAAAATCTCCCCCACCGGGAACTGGCGTTCAGCGAGAGTTTCGAGCAGGGCTTCGCCTACGGCGCCCGTTGCGCCCAGTACGGCAATATTCCAGCCTTCAGACATGGTGGTTTACTCCAGAAATAAAGCGGCCCTGCCGGAGTATCCGGCAGGGGCATTAAGAAGACATTAACGAACAGGATGATGCACGGCGTTAAAACCGAGCTGGCGCAACAGCGTCGCCGCCTGCTCATCGCTGCACTGCACGTACAGCGAAGACCATTCGCGACGTTCCTGATAATTTTTACGCAGCTTGTCGAATTCACCGGCGACGCCCGCCACCTTCCGCAGCGGCGCATCATCGCGGCGCACATCATACACCAAATGAACCAGTCTTTTCAGCGTCGGCTGATCGAGCGGGCCATGCAGGGTGATGCGGCCAAACTCCGGGGCCGGCAGCAGGGTATCCAGCGCCACCTGCTGCGGATGACCGATAAAGGCGCTATAGGCTTCGAATACCTGCGTCGTCCCGCGCGCCTTCCCTTCAAGGGTGTAGCCGGCGATATGCGCCGTGCCGATATCCACCCGCTTGAGAAGCGCTATGTTGAGATCCGGCTCCGGCTCCCAAACGTCCAGCACCACGCTCAGGGACTGACCGGCTTCCAGGCGTTTCAGCAACGCGGCGTTATCCACCACCGGCCCGCGGCAAGCGTTGATCAAAATCGTTCCGGGCTTCAGGCGGCTAATCAGCGCCTCATCCGCCAGATGCAACGTTTTATATTGTCCTTCTTTATACAGCGGGGTATGGAAGGTGAGGACATCGGCCTGCTGGACCAGATCGTCAAGGGAGCGGAAGTCGCCTTCGTCGCCGCGGTCAGCGCGCGGCGGATCGCAGAGCAGAGTTTTGATGCCCAGCGCCTCCAGACGCTTTTGCAGCCGCCCGCCGACGTTACCGACGCCGACAATCCCGACGGTGCGATCGCGCAGTGCGAAGCCGTCACGTTCGGCCAGCATCAGCAGCGATGAAAAGACATACTCCACCACCGCAATGGCGTTGCAGCCTGGCGCCGCGGAGAAACCAATCCCCGCCTGCTGCAGCCACGCCTGATCGACATGATCGGTGCCTGCGGTCGCGGTGCCGACGAACCTGATGGCCTTGCCGGCAAGCAATGCTTCATTGACCCGGGTGACCGAGCGCACCATTAAGGCATCCGCATCGGTCAGGGCATCGGCCGGGACCGGGCGGCCCTGGATCGCCTGCACGTCGCCTAAACGGCTAAAAAGCTCACGGGCATAGGGCATATTTTCATCAACGAGGATTTTCACAGTTCAGTACCTGTCTGAGAACGAGAGTTAACCGGGGAAGTGTGCCATAATCTGGCCGCCAGGCATACTCATCACCTGGTTCCAGCACCGCGATATCGAAAGGATGAATCATGACGCACCCCCTTGCAGATATGCCAGACCGTCCTCCAGGGCGAGGCCCATCAGGCACTGCCGCCACCGGCGAACCTTCGCTTTCCATGCAGCAACGCACCGTCCTGGAGCGACTGATCACGCGCCTGGTGGCGCTGACCTCGCAGCAGAATGCGGAAGTGTGGGCCTGCGTCAAACATGACCTCGGACTGAAAGGCGACACGCCCCTGCTGGCCCGCCATTTCAGCGCCGCCGAGGCCAGTCTCAACCAGCGCCTGGCCGCCGCGCAGGACAATCATCATCATCGCCAGACCCTGGCGCAGCTCAGCGATCTGCTCGGCCAGGGCAATAACCGCCAGGCGGTGAGCGATTATATTCGTCAGCATTATGGGCAAACGGCGCTGCATGCCCTCAGCCAGTCGCAACTGGAGAACATTCTGCATCTGCTGCAGCGCGGTCAGCTGTCGATCCCGCAGCCGCAGCAGCGCCCGCCGACCCTTCGTCCACTGCTGCCGGCCGAGCACAACACGCTCAATCAGCTGGTGACTAAGCTGGCGGCCGCCACCGGCGAACCAAGCAAACTGATTTGGCAGTCCATGCTGGAACTTTGCGGCGTCAAGTCCGGGGAGCTGATCCCGGCGACGCACTTCACGCCGCTTTCGTACTGGCTGCAGGCGCGGCAGACGCTCAGCGCGCAAAGCGCGCCCACGCTTACCTCGCTGCAGGGGGCGCTCAAGCAGCCGCTGGAGGCCGCGGAGTGGCAGAAGATTGTCGACTTTGCCCGTCGCAACTGGCAGGTCACGCCGCAGACCACGCTGAGCCCGGCGCAGATCCTGGCGCTGCTGAATAAGGTGTTTGTGCTGCGGGTGGCCCGCGCCCAGGAGACGCTGGCGATCCCGCAGGAGGAGCCCGCGACCCGGCAGACATGGGCCGCTAAGCCTTGGCAGCTGGCGCTGGGCGCGGTTGTCCTGCTCCTGGTGCTGTGGCTCCTGCTGTAGCCCAGCAGGCACAGGCGGCGTTCACGGCACCCTTTGATGCCAAACGCCGCAGTGTTTACTACGGCGGTTTCTGGTCTGACAACAACCTAGTGGCGAAATGAGATGAGGGTGACGAGGATCCCCAGCGCCGCGCAGAGGGCGCCGGCAAGGAAAACCGACGAGTAGCCCAGCGAAGTGGCCAGCAGACCGGTCAGCGGCCCGGTCAGGCCATAAGAGATATCCTGAAAGGCCGCATAGCCGCCGAGCGCAGTGCCGCGCACCTGCGCCGGGACGCGCTTCACCACCTCCACGCCAAGCGACGGGAAAATAAGCGAACAGCCGCATCCGGTCAGCGCCGCGCCGGCCAGCGCCACCCAGACGCCGGGCGCCAGCCCCAGCAGCGTCAGACCGACCGCCTCTATCAGCAGCGAGACCATCGCCACTTTAACGCCGCCAAATCGATCCGGCATCCAGCCAAACAGCACCCGCATCAGCACAAAGGCGCCGCCAAACGCCGTCAGGGTAAATCCGGCCATCGGCCAGTTCTGACTGGCAAAATAGAGAGAAACGAAGGTGCCGATCGCCGCAAAGCCGACGCCCTGCAGGCCCAGGCCAATACCCGGCCGCCAGATCATGCCGATGACGCTCCAAAGTGAAGGCCGCTCGCCGCCGTGCGCCGCCACTTTGCGCACCGTGCCGTTGATGAGCAAGGCGACAAGCGGTAGTCCCATGGTGACGCAGGCCAGGACCGCCACGCCAAAGTGGCTGTAAATTAACAATCCCAGCGGGGCGCCCACCGCCAGCGAGCCGTACATCGCCATGCCGTTCCATGACATCACTTTGCCTGAGCGGGCCGGCCCCACCAGCCCCATCCCCCAGCTCAGGTTGCCGGTCAGCAGCTGGCTTTCGCCAAACCCGAGGATCAGACGGCCCAGCAGCAACAGGCCCAGCTTCGCGAACACCGGCAGCGGCAGCAGCGCAGCGGCCAGCCAGGCCGCGCCGGCCAGGGCGCAGGCCAGCATCCCTTGCAGGACGGAGCGTTTGGCGCCGTACTGGTCTGCCAGGCGCCCGGCGTAGCCGCGGGTAAGAACGGTGGCGAGGAACTGGATCCCCACCGCTACGCCGACCATGGTGTTACCCAATCCCAGCTCCTGATGGACAAACAGCGGGATCACCGGCAGCGGCAAACCGACGGTCATATAGGTCAAAAAGACGGCGAGCGTAATGCGAAAAAGCGAAAAATTCGCGGAAGAATGAGATGTTGTTTCAGTGACTGCGGACATGCATTACTCCAGATTCGCAGAGTAAGGCGAGCAAAGCGACACGCCCCCTCCACCTGACTATCAGGGTTAAGGCGCGTTGGTTGACGTTAAACGCTTACGCATTAGTGGAGAGACTAATGGATCCGCCAGCAGTTTGCCTGCGGGCTCTTACCCTGTCAAGATGACAAAAAAGGGGAGCCGGTGGCTCCCCTCAGTGCATCGCGTGCCGATTAGGCGTTGTATTTACGCATCACCAGCGTGGCGTTGGTGCCGCCAAAGCCGAAGCTGTTGGACATCACGGTGGTCAGCTTAGCGTCAGTCGGTTTGGTGACGATGTTCAGGCCGGCAGCCTGCTCGTCCAGCTCTTCGACGTTGATGCTCGGCGCGATAAAGCCGTGCTCCAGCATCAGCAGGGAGTAGATAGCTTCCTGCACGCCAGCAGCGCCCAGCGAGTGACCGGTCATTGCTTTGGTCGCCGAGATAGCCGGGCTGTTGTCGCCGAACACTTCGCGGATCGCGCCCAGCTCTTTCACGTCGCCGACCGGCGTGGAAGTACCGTGGGAGTTCAGGTAGTCGATCGGGGTATCAACGCCGTGCATCGCCATCTGCATGCAGCGCACTGCGCCTTCACCGGATGGGGCTACCATGTCTGCGCCATCGGAGGTTGCGCCGTAGCCGACGATTTCCGCATAGATGTGCGCGCCGCGCGCCAGGGCGTGTTCCAGCTCTTCCACCACGACCATACCGCCGCCGCCGGCGATAACGAAGCCGTCACGGTTGGCGTCATAGGTGCGGGAGGCTTTTTCCGGCGTGTCGTTGTATTTGGTGGACAGCGCGCCCATGGCGTCGAACTCGCAGGCCATTTCCCAGCACAGCTCTTCGCCGCCGCCGGCAAAGACGATATCCTGTTTGCCCAGCTGGATCTGCTCTACCGCGTTACCGATGCAGTGTGCGGAAGTGGCGCAGGCGGAGCTGATGGAGTAGTTAACGCCGTGGATTTTAAACGGCGTGGCGAGGCAGGCGGAAACGCCGGAAGCCATCGCTTTGGTGACCACATACGGACCCACGGCTTTCAGACCACGCGGGCTGCGCATGGCATCGGCGCCGAAGACCTGGAATTTCGGGGAGCCGCCGCCGGAGCCTGCGATCAGGCCGACACGCGGGTTATTCTGGTATGCTTCCGGCGCCAGACCTGCGTCGGCAACGGCCTGTTCCATGGACAGGTAAGCATAGATGGAGGCGTCGCTCATGAAGCGCACTACTTTGCGGTCAATGAGGCCAGTGGTATCCAGTTTGACGTTGCCCCATACGTGGCTGCGCATCCCTGAATCTTTCAGCTCCTGAGAGAAAGTGATCCCTGAACGTCCTTCACGCAGAGATGCCAGGACTTCCTGCTGGTTATTACCGATGCTGGAAACGATGCCCAAGCCAGTAATCACTGCACGTTTCATTAAATACCTCTGTAAGTCGCACTATTTTAAGTTTCGTGTCGCACGATAGCGTACACTTGTACGCCGAACAAGTCCGATCAGACATTTTGTGTATAAATTTGCGCCCTCAGGCACACATCGCTAAGATCGCGCTACGCCTTGTGATTCGAGTAACTTACGTGAAACAAAACGCTATACAACCCGCCAACCTGGAATTCAATGCTGAGGGTACACCTGTTTCCCGAGATTTTGACGATGTTTACTTTTCCAATGACAACGGTCTGGAAGAGACACGCTACGTCTTTCTCGGCGGAAATCGCCTGCCGGAGCGCTTCTCCAGCCACCCTCGCCCGCTGTTGATCGTCGCGGAGAGCGGCTTCGGCACCGGGCTCAATTTCCTCACCCTCTGGCAGGCGTTTGACGTTTTTGTTCGCGATAACCCGGACGTTACCCTGCAAAGGTTACATTTCATCAGTTTTGAGAAATATCCGCTGAAGGCGGAAGATCTCCGCCTGGCGCACCAGCGCTGGCCAGAGTTGGCGCCATGGGCGGAACAGCTGCAGGCGCAATGGCCTTCGGCCTTCGCCGGATGCCATCGTCTGCTGCTCGACGGCGGACGGGTCACGCTCGATCTGTGGTTTGGCGATATCAACGAGCTGACCAGAGAGCTGGATGATTCGCTGAATCAGCAGGTGGACGCCTGGTTTCTCGACGGCTTTGCCCCGGCGAAAAATCCCGACATGTGGACCCAGGATCTGTTCAATGCCATGGCGCGCCTGGCGCGTCCCGGCGGGACGCTGGCCACTTTTACCTCCGCCGGTTTTGTCCGCCGCGGCCTGCAGGAAGCCGGGTTCACCCTGCGTAAAACCAAAGGCTTCGGCCGCAAACGTGAGATGCTGACCGGCGAGATGGCGCAAACGCTGACCTTTCCGGCGCGCGCGCCCTGGTTCGCCCGCCCCGGGAGCGAGGCCCGCGAGGCGGCCATCGTCGGCGGCGGTATCGCCAGCGCCCTGCTCTCCCTCGCGCTGCTACGTCGCGGCTGGCAGGTGACCCTTTACTGTGCGGACGACGCCCCGGCGCAGGGCGCCTCCGGTAATCGCCAGGGTGCGCTCTATCCGCTGTTAAGCCAGCACGATCCGGCGCTGGCGCGCTTTTTCCCGGCCGCCTTTACCTTCGCCCGCCGCACCTACGACGCGCTGCCGGTTCTGTTCGATCATCAATGGTGCGGGGTCACCCAGCTTGGCTGGGATGAAAAAAGCGCACACAAAATCAATCAGATGCTGGCCCTGGAGCTGCCCCCTGATATCGCCTGCGCGGTGACGGCGGAGCAGGCCGCGGAGCTGACCGGCGTCGAGACCGGCTGCGGCGGCATAACCTATCCGGCCGGCGGTTGGCTGTGCCCGCAGCAGCTCACCGCCGAGCTACTGGCGCTGGCGGCGACTCGCGGACTGCACGTGCATTATGGTTATCAGGTCGAGACGTTGAGCGCGGAGGGCGATGGCTGGCTGCTCAACCGGCAGCGCTATCATCAGGCGGTCGTGCTGGCCAACGGCCACCGCATATCGGATTTTGCGCAAACCGCGCCGTTGCCGGTCTACCCCGTTGGCGGCCAGGTCAGCCATATACCCACTACCCCGCGGCTTTCCGCCCTGCGCCAGGTGCTGTGCTACGACGGCTACCTGACGCCGCAGAATCCGCAAAATCAGCAGCACTGCATTGGCGCCAGCTACCATCGCGGCAAAACCGACACCACCTTCAGCGAAGAAGATCAGCAGCACAACCGGCAACGGCTGATCGACTGCTTCCCGGGCGCGGAGTGGCCGCAGGACGTGGATATCAGCGCCAGTGACGCCCGCTGCGGCGTGCGCTGCGCCACCCGCGATCATCTGCCGATGGTCGGCAACGTGCCGGACTATGCGGCGACATTGACGCAATACGCCAGCCTCCACGAACGGCAGGATAACGCCGGTAGCGCGCCGGTCTTTCATAACCTGTTTATGCTTGGCGCCCTCGGATCGCGAGGCATTTGCACCGCGCCGTTAAGCGCTGAGCTGCTGGCGGCGCAGATGAGCGCAGAACCGCTGCCGCTGGATAGCGGCACCCTGGCGGCGCTGAATCCGAATCGGCTATGGGTGAGAAAACTGCTGAAGGGAAAAGCGGTGAAGTAACAGCGCAAGGGGAGAAAAATCCCTGGGAAGCGCGACATTCCCGGCCTCATCCGGGCGACCAACGCGGTAGCCCGGCGAAGCACAGCGCAAACAGGGTAAGTCCTGGTTGCGCCGTTAGCGTGACGGATGGCGCTACGCTTATCCGACCTACATTATGGATCAGGCCTGATTTTTCGCCTGCTGATACAGGTTTTCCCACATGCCCTGCACCAGAATTTGGTCCGGCGGCGACAGTTCGCCAGCGCCGATGGCTTTCTCCAGGCTATGGCTGACTTTGCTGTGTACCGCTTCCGCTGAATGTTCGCCCTCACCTTCCAGCTCAGCCACCGCCAGCGTCAGGTGGCCGCGCAGATAACCGCCGGCAAACAGTTCATCATCACTGGCGTGGTCTACCATGTTGTCAATCAGCGCCAGAATGCGTGATTCAAACTCCGCGATCATCATCTTACCTCTTGTCATGTAATGTGTGGCCTTAGTGCAGGTCTTCCGGCCACGGAAAGTGTTCTGCCGTCAATGGCGGCGTTTGATAATAGTGTTGTAATGCGCGAATAAGACGCGCCGGACGTTCGGGGATCCCTTGTTCAAGCAGAGTCATCACCCGGGCATGTACCCGGCGCTGAAAGGCGATGCGATCGGGTTCAACGTCACCTTCCAGATTGTCGCAGCTGACGTTAAACGGAAATCCCGCCGCCACGCAGAACAGCCACTCCAGGGCCTGCGGTTTCACCTCCACGTCCTCAAACTGGCTTTGGGTCATCGCATCGCGGCCGTCCGGACAGTACCAGTAGCCAAAATCCACCAGCTCGCGGCGGGCTTTGCCGGCGATGCACCAGTGGGAGATCTCATGCAGAGCGCTGGCAAAAAAACCGTGCGCGAAGACGATACGGTGATATGGCGTGTCATCGTCCGCCGGGAGGTAGATCGGCTCATCGTCGCCTTTCACCAGGCGAGTATTAAAATCTGCGGCAAAGCAGCTGTCGAAGAGGTCAATAAGCTGTTGATAATGGTGTTGCTGTTGCATTAATGAATTCCCAACCACTGCAAAATCTCAGCCCCGTGGCTGTCGTAGAGAAGTTTCGCGCTCATCACCGCCGAAACGATAACGATCATCGGTCGGATCAGCGATTGCCCTTTGCTCAGCACCAGCCGGGAGCCGGCGCGGGCGCCAATAAACTGGCCGGCCATCATCACAAAGCCGGTGGCCCAGATAACCTTTCCGCCGATAATAAACAGCAGCAGGCCGCCGACGTTCGAGGTGGCGTTGAGCAGTTTGGCGTGGGCCGTCGACTTCGCCAGGTTAAACCCGGCCAGGGTGACAAACGCCAGCGCATAAAACGAACCGGCGCCGGGGCCGAAAAAGCCATCGTAAAACCCGACGCTGCCGCCGGCGACCAGCGCAAACGGCAGGCCGTAGAGCCGACGCTGTCGGTCCGCTTCGCCCAGTTTCGGCATCAGCAGAAAATAGAGACCGATGCCGATCACCAGCAACGGCAGGATCTGCTTAAGAATATCGGACTGCACGTGCTGGACCAGCAGCGCGCCGGCGGTTGAACCGATGAAGGTCATCAGAATATTCAGCTTCTGATCGGCGAGATTGACCACCTTGCGGCGGACAAAATAGAGGGTCGCCGACAGCGATCCGCCGCAGGCCTGCAGCTTATTGGTCGCCAGCGCCTGGGCCGGCGGCATACCGGCGGCCATTAGCGCCGGCACGGTCAGTAAGCCCCCGCCCCCGGCCAGTGAGTCAATAAAACCGGCCAGGATGGCGACAAAGAAAAGCACCACCAGCACCAGCGGCGATACGGAAAACAACTCGATAAAACTATCCATTACAGCACATGCTCATCCAGTAGCGCCTGGCAGGAAGGCGGCAACGGCGGCGGCGTCTTCTTAACAGGTGGGGTAGACCCGGGTTTAGGTGGCTCGAACCAGCTCTGCAGCTCCGCACCGCAGCCATCGCCGGCCGGCGGCGGCGCCTGATCTTCGCACTCCAGGCTGCCCGCCGGGCAGCGCAGACGGACGTGCATATGGGCGCGATGCTGGAACCAGGGACGAACTTTGCGCAGCCACTGGCGGTCGTTTCCCGCATCCAGACACAGCTGCTGTTTAATCGCCGGGTTGACGAAGATGCGGGTCACTTCGCTATCTTCCGCCGCCAGCTTGATCAGCTGGCTGATTTGCGGACTCCACAGCGACGGCACCACGCGTTTGCCATCGCTGGCGACCAGATCCAGGGCCTGCGGCTTCAGCAACTGGGACGAAGTCCAGCGCGTCTGCGGCAGCTGGAGGAAGATATCGACATCGAGGCCCGTCTGATGGCTGGCGTGGCCGCCGTTAAAGCGGCCGCCTGCCGGCATCCCCATGTCGCCAATCAGCACGGTCCCCATGCCTTTATTGTGCACCTGATTGCTCAGGCGCTGAATAAACTGAACCAGATCCGGATGACCGAAGTAGCGACGCTGATCGGTACGCATTACCTGATAGCCGGCGGCGTTCAGCGGCAGCGCCTCAGCGCCAACGATACAGCCATTGGAGAACGCGCCAATCGACTGCGCGCTGCCGCCGATTGGCTGAGATATCTTCTGCCATGGCGTGGCGGCCAGGCTGCCGGCGCTGGCCAGCAGCGCCAGCAGGGCGATAACGGTGTTTTTCATGGTTACCAGCGTGGAATTGTCGTCGTCACGTCGCCATTCTGCGCGCGCTGACGCATAAAGTGATCCATTAAGACAATCGCCAGCATCGCCTCAGCGATCGGTACGGCGCGTATGCCGACGCACGGATCGTGACGCCCTTTGGTGATCATCTCCACCTCTTCGCCAAAGCGGTTAATGGTATGACCGGGAACGGTAATACTGGAGGTCGGCTTCAGCGCGATGTTGGCAACGATCTGCTGACCGCTGCTGATGCCGCCAAGAATGCCGCCGGCGTGGTTGCTCTGGAATCCGGCTTTGGTGATCTCATCGCGGTTTTCGCTGCCGCGCAGCTTCACCACGTCGAAACCGTCGCCAATCTCCACGCCTTTCACGGCGTTGATGCTCATCAGCGCGTGGGCGATATCGGCATCAAGGCGGTCAAAGACCGGCTCGCCAAGGCCCGGCGGTACGCCGTCGGCGACGACGGTCACTTTGGCGCCAATGGAGTCGCCCTCTTTTTTCAGACCGCGCATCAGTTCATCGAGAGCGTCGATTTTCTCCGGGTCCGGGCAGAAGAAAGGATTCTGTTCAACCTGATCCCAGTCTTTAATAGCCAGCGGAATGTCGCCCATCTGCGTCAGGCAGCCGCGAATGACGATGCCGAACTTCGCGGCGAGGAATTTTTTGGCAATCGCCCCGGCCGCCACGCGCATCGCGGTTTCGCGGGCGGAGGAGCGACCGCCGCCGCGATAGTCGCGCAGACCATATTTTTGCTCGTACGTGTAATCCGCATGGCCAGGACGGAACAGATCTTTGATCGCGCCGTAATCCTGCGAGCGCTGATCGGTGTTCTCAATCAGCAGCCCGATACTGGTCCCGGTGGTGACACCTTCGAAGACGCCGGAGAGGATTTTGACCTGATCCGGCTCGCGACGCTGCGTGGTGTAACGCGAGGTACCCGGGCGACGACGATCGAGGTCGTGCTGCAGATCGGCTTCGGTCAGCGGAATGCCCGGCGGCACGCCGTCAACGATGCAGCCCAGCGCCAGGCCGTGCGACTCGCCGAAGGTGGTGACGCGAAAGAGTTGTCCAATTGTATTTCCTGCCATCACGGCTCCATTCTTTGTCGTTATGTTGGCGTGTTGTTTTTTTTAGTCTTTATAAATACCGAAGTGCGCGCGAGCGTCAATCAGCTGCTGTTTGGTCAGCATAAAGACGCCGTCGCCGCCGTTATCAAACTCAAGCCAGGTAAACGGCACGTCCGGATACTGCTCCATCAGATGTACCATGCTGTTACCGACTTCACAAATCAGAATCCCGTCGTCGCTGAGATAATCCGGCGCATTGCCGAGGATGCGGCGCGTCAGCTTCAGGCCATCGCTTCCGGAGGCCAGACCCAGAACCGGCTCATGCTCATACTCTTCCGGCAGATCGGCCATGTCCTCTTCATCGACATACGGCGGATTAGTGACGATCAGATCGTACTGTAGCTTCGGCAGGTCGCGGAACAGGTCAGAACGGATCGGCGTCACGTGATGGATCAGGCCATGGGATTCCACATTGTGCTCGGCGACGGCCAGCGCGTCCGGGGAGATATCCACGGCGTCGACTTCGGCTTCCGGGAAGGCATAGGCGCAGGCAATGGCGATGCAGCCGCTGCCGGTGCACATATCAAGGATATGCTGCGGCTTATGGGTAATCAGCCCGGCAAACTGGTTATTGATCAGTTCGCCGATCGGGGAGCGCGGCACCAGCACTCGCTCATCGACGTAAAACTCATGGCCGCAGAACCACGCTTTGTTGGTCAGATAGGCGACGGGAATACGCTCGTTCACGCGGCGAATCACCCGCTCTACAATGCGGTGTTTCTCGCTGGAGGTCAGGCGCGCAGTGCGCATATCTTCCGGAATATCCAGCGGCAGATACAGCGAAGGCAGCACCAGCTGTACCGCCTCGTCCCATGGGTTGTCAGTCCCGTGACCGTACCAGATATTAGCAGCGCTGAAACGGCTTACCGCCCAGCGCAGCATGTCCTGAATGGTATGCAGCTCATTGACTGCCTCATCAACAAAAATTTTATCCACGACATCCTCCAGGGCACACTCTGCTATAAATTCGGCGGCTAGTGTGCCATGAAGACGGCGATAAATCAGCATTCTTGCGTGGGGTGGCGGGGGAAAAAACAGGTTTTCCTTTCCCGAAGGGATATTGAGTCGGGTAAACTAGCGCAAAGTATTAATGAGAGCGGACAATGAAAAAGAAGACATCGCTTAGCGAGGAGGATCAGGCGCTGTTCCGTCAGCTGATGACCGGCACGCGGAAGATCAAACAGGACACCATCGTTCACCGCCCGCAGCGCAAGAAAATCACCGAGGTTGCCCCTAAGCGTCTGCTGCAGGAACAGGCCGACAACAGCCACTATTTTTCCGATGAGTTTCAGCCGTTACTGAATACCGAAGGCTCGACAAAATATGTCCGCGCCGACGTCAGCCATTTTGAGCTGAAAAAGCTGCGCCGTGGGGATTATTCGCCGGAACTGTTTCTCGATCTGCATGGGCTCACCCAGCAGCAGGCCAAACAGGAACTGGGCGCGCTGATTGCCGCCTGCCGCCGCGAGCATGTGTTTTGCGCCTGCGTGATGCACGGGCACGGGAAGCACATTCTCAAACAGCAAACCCCGCTGTGGCTGGCGCAGCATCCGCACATCATGGCTTTTCATCAGGCGCCAAAAGAGTACGGCGGTGACGCCGCACTGCTGATTCTGATTGAGGTCGAGGAGTGGCAACCGCCGGAGCTGCCTTGACGGCGAGCTCCGGGGTCGTCAGATGGCGTTGGCCATCTTGAGATTGCAGGGGCTTTTCTGCCAGAGGTATTCACCCTTGCCGTCGGCGTCCAGATTAACGCAGGCGATAGCCGAGGTGGTGAACATCGGGGGCGTTTCCCCCGGGCACAGCTCTGAGACCAGGTACCCCACCAGCGGCAGGTGGGAGACGACCAGCGCCGTCGCCATGCCTTCATTTGCCAGCGCCTGCAGATAGGCGCTCACCATTCCCACATCGCCGCACGGCGTGAGTTCCGGCATCACGTCGACATGTTTCGGCAGGTTCATGCACTCCCCAACAATATCCAGCGTCTGTTCCGCACGCAGATAGGGACTGACAAGAACGCGCTCAATATCCACTTTTTGACCTTTCAGCCAGGTTGCCATCTGACGAGACTCATCACAACCGCATACGGTTAATGGACGAACCGAGTCGCTGGCTGCATCGAGGGCAGCGTCGCCGTGACGCATAATAAAAACTTGCATATTGCACCGCTTTTGTTAACCAGAAGCACCGTAGTTTGGCCTGCGAAGACAATACGCAGGTGACCCGGTGGCCGGGCATTGTGCCTGATCCATTCAACGAATGAAACGCTGTTTTTTACCTCAATGGCGTAAGTATAGTCAATGATTGTTTACAAAACAGCCAATCAACAGCGTCATCCGCAGCCGGATTTACCTTCTTTGACCATAACTTAGGTCATCCGTTCATCCGCTGGCCAAAAGGTGGTCCCCTGTTCGGCCATGCGTAATAAAGTGTCACAGGGTGTAAAACGTGGGCCGTACTGGGCGGCCAGGCGCTGCAGGATCGCGGCAACTTCACCCGCGCCGATAGTATCCATATACCGGAACGGGCCGCCAAGAAATGGCGGAAACCCTATACCAAATACGGCGCCGATATCACCATCGCGCGCGCTACGGATAATCTGCTCATCAAAGCAGCGCGCCGCCTCGTTAAGCATCATCATCACACAGCGCTCCGCCACCTGCTGCGCGGACAACCGCGACTGGGGGCGGTCGATGCCCAGCAGCGGATAGACTGCCGGGTCGGGCCGTTTTTTGCTTTTACGCCCTTTTGTCTCATAAAGATAGAAACCACGATTATTTTTTCTACCTTTGCGATCGTCCTTCAAAATCGCGTCAATGATGTTTGCAGGTAGGCTGAAACGCTCTCCAAAGGCCTTCTCCAGCACGGGAATAATTTTGGTGCCGGTATCAATACCTACTTCATCCAGCAGTTGAACCGGTCCCACCGGGAAACCGAATTTCACCAGCGCCTTATCAATCACCTCAACCGGTTCTCCCTCCACCAGCAGGCGCATCGCTTCATTTATATACGGCGCGAGGATGCGGTTTACATAGAAGCCCGCTTTGTCCGCCACCACGATCGGCGTTTTCCCCTGACGTTTAGCCAGTTGCACCACCGTGGCGATGGTCTGCGGATCGGTTCCTTTATGCGGGATCACCTCAACCAGCGGCATTTTCTCCACCGGGCTGAAAAAGTGCAGGCCGATCACCCGCTCAGGGTGGCTGGCATGGGCGGCTATATCGCCTATCGGTAACGACGAGGTATTCGAGGCAAAGATAGTCTGCGGACCGCCGTTTTGCTCCACTTCACTGACCATCCGCTGTTTCAGCGCCAGGTCCTCGAATACCGCCTCAATCACCACGTCGCGATGGGTAAAGCCCTGATAGTCGGTAGTGCCTGTGATCAGCGCCAGTTGACGATCGCGCTCGCTGGGGCGCAGTCGACGCTGGCGAACCTGTTTGTTCAGCAGATCCCAGCTGTACTTTAAGGCGTGGTTGATCCCGCCGGGTTGAATATCTTTGATTCGCACCGGCAGTCCGCCTTTACAGGCAGTCACATAGGCGATCCCCCCGCCCATCAGGCCGCCGCCCAGGACGGCAACGCTTCTCAGCGGAGCGGGTTCCGCCTCGGCGCCACGGTCTTTTTTCAGATCGGTACTGGCAAAGAAGCTCGATCGCAGCGCCTGCGACTGCGGGGTCATCACCAGTTCGCCAAACGCGCGGGCCTCTTCGGCGTAACCGCTGCTGCAGCCATGGGCCAGACCATTCTCGACGACTTGCAAAATTCGCTTCACCGCCGGGTAGTTGCCCTGGGTCTTGCGCTGCGTTTGCTTGCCGACGTACTGGAATAACAGATGGCGACCCAGGGGGCCCGCCAGCACGCGTTCGCGAACAGGCACCTCGCGGCTGGCCGGGCGCCCCTTCAGCGCCAGCTCCACCGCCGCCTGCAGTAAAATTGTCTGCGGCACCACCTCGTCCACCAGACCGGCCTTCAGCGCCTGGCGCGGCCGTAACTGCCTGCCGGTGAGCATCATATCCAGCGCCGTGCTGACGCCGATCAGCCGCGGTAAACGCTGCGTCCCGCCGGAACCCGGCAGCAGGCCAAGCTGTACCTCCGGCAACCCGAGTCGGGTTTTTTCGTCATCGCTACAAATGCGGCCATGGCAGGCCAGCGCCAGCTCCAGTCCGCCGCCCAGACAAGCGCCATGGATGGCGGCAATGACCGGAATCGACAAGCCATGGATCTCGGCCATAATCTGCTGCCCCTGGCGGGCCAGCGCTTCCGCCTCCTGCGCGCTGCGGCAGCGGGCAATCATGTTGATATCTGCGCCGGCGATAAAGTTATCGGCTTTGGCGGAGATAAATACCACCCCGCGCACCGACTTATCGTCGCGTATCTGGCGTATCAGTCCCCGCACCTGATTGCCGAACTCGGCCTTCAGGGTATTCATTTTTTCACCCGGGGCATCGATGGTAATCACCGCGATGTTGTCCGCACGGACCTCAAGCTTAAAAGCGGAAACCGTATCCATTATTCAGCCTCCACAATCATCGCCGCGCCCAGACCGCCTGCCGCGCAGGCCGTCACCAGACCAAATCCCCCTCCCCGTCGCCGCAGCTCATGCAGCGTCTGGGTGATCATCCGCGCGCCGGTGGCGGCAAAGGGATGACCGTAGGCGATAGAGCCGCCGAGGACGTTAAATTTACTCTCATCCACCTCACCGGTGGCTTGCGCACGCCCCAGCACCTCGCGGGCAAAGCGGTCGCTTGCCAG
Source organism: Klebsiella sp. M041 (assembly GCF_059759695.1). Lineage (NCBI taxonomy): Bacteria > Pseudomonadati > Pseudomonadota > Gammaproteobacteria > Enterobacterales > Enterobacteriaceae > Klebsiella > Klebsiella sp. M041. The sequence goes on along the minus strand of NZ_JCAXWU010000001.1, from coordinate 185,002 downwards.
ACACTGAAGATTGGCCAGCGTCTGCGCGGCGAAAGCTTCATGCATATCGATAAGCGTGAGATCCGCCAGCGTCAGGCCAGCGCGCTCCAGCGCCAGCGGCGTGGACCATGCGGGCCCCAGCAGCATATCCTGCCAGACGTCGATGGCGGTAAAGGCATAGCTGCGCAGATAACCCAGCGGCGTCAGACCCAGCTCTTTGGCCCGCGACTCGGTCATCAGGATCACCGCCGCCGCGCCATCCGTCAGCGGCGTGCTGTTGGCGGCGGTAACGGTGCCATGTTTACGGTCGAAGGCCGGGCGTAACTTTTGGTAATCTGCGAGGGTTGAATTTTTACGGATGTTGTTGTCCTGCTCCAGCGGCTCGCGGAAGGGGGGCGCATAGGCGGTCATCACCTCCGCGGACAACTTTCCCTCTTCCCAGGCTTTAGCCGCCAGCTGGTGTGATCGATGCGCCAGCGCATCCTGTTGTTCCCGGCTGATCCCCCAGCTTTTCGCCATCTGTTCGGCGGTATCGCCCATCCGTAAGCCGGTTGAATATTCCGCCACCGCCGGGGGGACCGGTAGCAGGTCGCGCGGCCGCAGGCGGGAAAACAGTTTCAGTTTCTGGCTCAGCGTGCGGGCTTTGTTCGCATCGACCAGCGCGCGGGCCAGCGTTTTGCTGACGCCGACAGGCAGCACAGAGGAGGAATCGGCACCGCCGGCGATACCGGCGCGGATGGTGCCGGCCATCAGGCTTTCAGCGACATTCGCCACGGCCTGGAAGCTGGTGGCGCAGGCGCGACTGACGCTGTAGGCGTCGGTGTGCACGCTCATTCCGGTACCGAGCACAATTTCCCGGGCGATATTCGGCGCCTCCGGCATCTGCACGACCTGACCGAAGACCAGCTGTTCAATGGCTTCCACAGGAATGTCGCTGCGCGCCAGCATTTCGCCAACCACCATTTTTCCTAAATCAACGGCAGGAACGCCATGAAATGCCGTCGCCTGACGCGCAAACGGCGTGCGTAACCCTGTGACAATGGCAATGCGATCGCCCTGACGGGTGATAAGCGGTAATGCCTGACTCATAACTCTCCCCTGTTAACCAAGACAACCAAGTGGTCTGACCTGATAGCATTGTTAACTAATTTTTTACATTAAGCCAATCGGGGAAGCGAAAAATTGCGAGCCAAAACACATTGAACAGAAAAGATAACGCCCCGTTCACGGGGCGCTAAGCGGAGGGATTAACGCAGACCCAGCTGGAAGATGAGGGATTCGGCTTCACAGCTAAACACAAAATCGATATCCAGCTTTACGCCGCCGTCAACGTCGGCGAAGACGGGATTAATTTTGCACGGTTCAGATTCCACACTGCGGGCTTTTTCGCTCAGCGCGGCGAGCATTTGCTCTGCTTCCGCGCGGTTGGCGAATACGCGGCTGTATGAGGCGGTGCAGTCGGTGTTGTCGACAATGGTCCCAACATCCATACAGCAGCAAACCGGGGTTTCATCAGCGCTACATTTACTCATCGTAGATTTCCTCTGGATATGCACCTGCGGTGCCAGACAATTAATGTGCCTATTTTACGCCCGCCCTCCGGTTTGCCTCCAGCCGAGAATCGCTATCACGGCGTTAAGTGACAGAAATCACACTTAAAAATGATCTAAAACAAAAATCACCTTTTCTCCGTCGCCTTCCCCCCGACAATTTTGCCAGCTGGATCGCGTTTCTGTTATCACAATTGAAAAACTTCATAAACAAACTTGCAACAACTCATCTGGTCAGACCTATACTCAGCGCACTGGTCTGATTTCTCTGTTGTACCGCAGACCCTACACTTCCGCGCTTCTGTTACGGCATGTAACATAGTTTAAAAAAAAATAACTCAATGAGGTTATGGGCATGAGCCAGAAAACCCGCTTTACCCAATCTGCCCTTGCAGTGGCTGTCGCACTTGTTTCCACCCAGGCCTGGTCAGCAGGCTTCCAGCTCAACGAATTCTCTTCATCAGGGCTGGGTCGGGCCTATTCCGGTGAAGGGGCTATCGCAGACGATGCAGGCAATGCCAGTCGTAACCCGGCATTAATTATGATGTTTGACCGTCCGACTATGTCGGCGGGCGCCGTTTTTGTCGACCCGGGCGTCAATGTCTCCGGGACTTCCCCCACCGGCAAAAGCCTGAATGCGGACAATATCGCCCCGACGGCGTGGGTACCCAACTTCCACTTTGTCGCGCCGATTAACGATCAGTTCGGTTGGGGGGCGTCCATCACCTCCAACTACGGCCTGGCAACAGAGTATAACGATGATTATGCGGCCGGCAGCATGGGCGGTAAAACCGACCTGACTACGGCTAACTTCAACCTGAGCGGCGCCTATCGCCTCGACAGCAACTGGAGCTTTGGCTTAGGTTTCGATGCGGTCTACGCTAAGGCGAAGATCGAGCGCTATGCAGGCGATCTGGGCCAAATTGTCGCTGGCTCTGGCGCGTTGCCGCCGGCGCTGGCAGGCCAGGTGGCGAAGATCCCAGCCGACACGCAGATCGCCCATCTTAACGGCAATGCGTGGGGCTTTGGCTGGAACGCCGGTATCCTCTATGAGCTGGATAAGAACAACCGCTACGGTTTAACCTACCGTTCCGAGGTCAAGATCGATTTCGACGGTAACTATCGCAGCAGTCTGCCAGCGGCCTATAACCAGATCCTTGGCAACTTCGGTCTGCCGGCGGGTACTAACGGCCAGACCACCGGCGGTTCACTGACCCTTAACCTGCCGGAAATGTGGGAACTGTCGGGCTATAACCGCGTGGCGCCGCAGTGGGCGGTCCACTATAGTCTGACCTACACCAGCTGGAGCCAGTTCCAGGAGCTGAAAGCCACCGGCAGCAACGGCCAGACGCTGTTCTATAAAGAGGAAGGCTTTAAGGACGCCTACCGCGTAGCGCTGGGGACGACCTATTATTACGACGATAACTGGACCTTCCGCACCGGTATCGCCTTCGACGACAGCCCGGTACCGGCCAACAATCGCTCCATTTCCATTCCGGACCAGGATCGCCTGTGGCTGAGCGCGGGTACCACCTACGCGTTCAACAAGGATGCGTCGGTTGACGTCGGGATTTCCTATATGCACGGGCAGCATGTGGAAATCAAGGAAGGCCCGTATACCTTCCGCTCCGAAGGGACCGCCTGGCTGTACGGCGCCAACTTCAACTACCGCTTCTGATAAGCAGCGCGCAACAAAAAAGGGTGAACATCATGTTCACCCTTTTTTTATTCGCAGATTACTGTGAATCGATATCTTTCAGTTCATCCTGAATGGCCTGGGCGTTCGGATTGTCCGCCGGGGTCAGCTTACCGCCGTTGGCGATAAAGTCATGACGCTGGAAGTAAGCCTCACGCACCAGAATGTAAGGATCGGAAGACTGACGCAGCAGGCCGTCGGAATCCAGCAGCTGAGCGCGTGTCTCAATCCCTTCTACCGCCCATTTGCCGATCGACATCGGCCAGGTCAGCCAGGAGAGCACCGGATAGAGGCCATCGGCCATATCGCCACCTTCGTCACGCAGGGTAAAGCTGCCGTAGAATGGCAGTTGCACATACGGGCCATAGCCGACGCCATAGTGGCCGAGCGTGCTGCCGAAACGATGCGGTTCAACGCGCTGCAGCTGCGGATTAGCCATCCCGGCGACATCGATCAGACCACCCATCCCGAGGATGGTGTTCAGGAAGAAGCGGGTAAAGTGGACCATCCCTTTATACGGGTCGCCCTGCAGGAAGGAGTTCACCATCACCGCCGGCTCTTCCAGGTTGCTGGTGAAGTTGCTTAAGCCATTGCGCGCCGGCTGCGGAACATAGTCACGCCATGCCACCGCGACGGGACGAAGCACGTAAGGATCAACCACGTTAAAGTTGAAGTCAAACATCGTGCGGTTAAACCCTTCTAACGGGTCTGAGCGCCCCTGCGGCCGATCGCCAGAGCTGGAACTGGCACATCCCACCAGCAATGTGGCGCCAAGCGCAAGCGCCGACAGGCGATAATTCATAGATGTCTCCCTGGTTTTTATGGCTATCGCGAGTTGCCATCCATGACGGAAAGACAACGTTTCCGCCCGTACAGATGTGAGCGATTGTAACAGCACGTTGAACGATGTCTATATCACCCAAGTTGTTGATTTGATCATAGCCTGGGAATAACGAGATCGCGGGGCTCCTATTCTAGCGGAGCGACAAAAATCTGACGTTACCATTTTTGCGATTTCAGAGTATGCCCAGCCAGACGCCAGGTAAAGCCGCTACGCTATTACTATACAGAGTGATAGCGAGGGCCACGAAATGGATGAACTTGATGATAACAAATTAAAGCCAGCGGACGACGAACGTGAGGTCGAAAGTGAAGAAAAGCAGCGCGGGGAGGAGATAGAAGTGGATGAAGACCGTCTTCCCTCGCGGGCGATGGCGATCCATGAACATATTCGTCAGGAAGGGGAAAAAGAGATGGAGCGCGATGCGCTGGCCCTGCTGTGGTCTGCGATTGCGGCCGGTCTGTCGATGGGCGCCTCGTTGCTGGCGAAAGGGATTTTTCACGTCAAGCTGGAGGGGATCCCGGGAGGGTTTTTACTCGAGAACCTCGGGTATACCTTCGGCTTTATTATCGTGATTATGGCCCGCCAGCAGCTGTTCACGGAAAATACGGTCACCGCCGTACTGCCGGTGATGCACAATCCCACCCCCGGAAACGTCGGTTTACTCATGCGGCTATGGTCGGTGGTGCTGGCGGGCAATCTCATCGGCACCGCGGTGGCCGCATGGGCCTTCAATTATATGCCTGTTTTTGATGAGCCGACCCGCCAGGCCTTCGTCAGCATCGCCGAAGATGTGATGAAAAACAGCCCGACGGAGATGTTCGCCAATGCGATTATTTCCGGCTGGCTGGTCGCCACCATGGTCTGGATGTTTCCCCTCGCCGGCGCCGCCAAGATCGTGGTGATCATTCTGATGACCTGGCTTATCGCCCTGGCGGATACCACCCATATCGTGGTGGGCTCGGTGGAGATCCTCTATCTGGTGTTTAATGGAAGCCTGCCCTGGAGCGACTTCATCTGGCCTTTCGCCCTGCCGACGCTGGCGGGTAATATCTGCGGCGGGACCTTCATCTTCGCACTGCTTAGCCATGCGCAGATCCGTAACGACATGAGCAACAAGCGAAAAGCGGAAGCCCGCGCGCAGGCCGCTGCAAAAGCCAAAAATGCCGACCGGGCATAAAAAAGCGCTCAGAATGGCGAGGGTTTAAGCAGTCAGACGGTATAGCTCTTACTCAGGCGGGCGAAAAACGCTATACTCGTGCCGCCTTGTCCCCTTAGTTAAATGGATATAACGAGCCCCTCCTAAGGGCTAGTTGCAGGTTCGATTCCTGCAGGGGACACCATAACCCTCCTGCTTTATGTCGGATCCACGCCGACTTTTGATGGTTTTTCTGCAGCTCCTGTAGACAGTCTACTCAAGGTGGTACCGACCTGATCATCAATGCCCCCTTCCTGTTAACGCACAAAGTGATTTATTTATAGATATAAAACCCGTGGCGCCATTCCTCTTTTTAAAAAGAGGAAAACACCAGTTATAATTTTGCGACTAAAATGAACAACCCACAGGAAAAGACGAGTTGTAAAACGTAATGACATCGTCCGCAGCGACCGCACGAAAAGCATACTGCTCACTCCCGACAGACATTCAAAATATTGATATTCACGATCATAAAAACATAGTTTTCTTGCCCTGACAGGTATGACCTAATGAACAGGCCATCAGACTCATCTATTTTTACCGCAACGCGTTAACACTCACCTAAATCATCACCGCGGCATTAGTATTCAAGTTTCGTTCGCATCGCCTGCTGGCCTCCCATAATCACATTATTATTACCTTTGCCTGTGTAAGCCTGACCTTAGCTATCGTCCTGATTGTTGGATTTTCCTCAATCCACCTGTATGAACCAACGATTCGCTTAGCCAGTAATATAATGGTTTACATATGGACGTTCTTTTTTTAACGACGATGGCATTAACCCGCTTCAGAAATATATTCTGGACAGGAATCTATTTTTACTACTTCGTTTATATCTTAACCTTCTCTTTCTTAACAACCGCAGATGTCGCTAGCGAGAACACAGGGTATAAAACGAGGCTTTTCGAAACGCTGGGCACTCTGAACTTTATTATCATTATTTTCCTTAATGCGTTTAATCTTTATCAATTATCCAACAATAAATATGAGAATGCCTATCAGAACTCGATTCGTGATTATCTGACGCAGCTGTATAACCGCCGTTATTTTTACCTTGTGCTGATAAAAAAAATGCAACGGGTCTCTGTGCAAAACCATTGTCTAAATTGTTATGCGACATCGATCATTCCAAGCGCATCAATGACAAATATGGTCACTTTCAGGGAGATCTTGTTATTCAGTATGTGGCCGGGGTACTTCAGGATCAGGTTCGCAGAGATGATATTGTGGCCAGAACAGGCGGCGAGGAATTTGCGCTATTACTGTCTGACGTGGGCCAACAGCAGGCGCAACTCATCGCCGAGCGGACCCGCCAGACCATTATCAATCCAGGCGACGTCAGCAGCAGGGTTAAACTGCCCGAAAGCGTCACGATCAGTATCGGTCTTGCCACAACGGAGGATCCTAAAACGGTATAGAATGAATGACTTAACTGTGCCGACGGCGCCCTGTACCAGACAAAAAAAGCAGGTAGGAATTGCGTGGTTGCCTGGCAGAAGCCCTCCTGCACTCTATAGCCTCGACAATTAACCGACAGCAACACGCTTTATGCGTACAATATCGCGTGGCCTGGTCGTCAACCTGCCGCCCAGCCGATGCAACACTCTCTGGACAACAAAGGAGCCAGGCGTTGATATGAAACAGATCACCCTTAGCGATATGCAGCAGCAGAGCGAAGCGGCGGCCAGTTCACCGCGCTTACGTGCCCATCGCAATTTTCACCCTGAGCTGAGCGACCCGGTGCAGCGTCTGGCTATCGCTATGGAACCCGGCACCTATATCCGCCCGCACCGGCACCGACATACCTTTGAACTTTTGCTGCCGCTGAAAGGTCGCTTTGTGGTGCTAAATTTTGATGATCATGGCGCGATCACTAACCGGGTGGTGCTGGGTGAAACCTGCACGGCGCTGGAAATGGAGCCTGGCACCTGGCATACGGTGCTCTCACTCGACGCTGGTGGGATGGTATTTGAAGTCAAACAAGGCGCTTATCAACCGCTTGCTGAAATCGACACTATGGACTGGGCGCCAGCAGAAGGTCAGCCGGGTACCGCGGAGATGATGGCCTGGTATGCCATCGCGCAGCCAGGAGATCGCTATCCCTCTGTAACCCGGTAAGCTTGGCCGCCGCAAACGGATGCCGCGAGTATCCGTTTGCGTTATCCCTGTCGTCCAGGCATTGATCTCAAGATCCACATTCTCTTCATGATGCGTTCCCTCTCGTCGAGGTCGTTAATAAAAAAACAAAAAAGTGTTGTATTCAGGCGCTAAGCAAACTATTTTTCTCGAGCGAAATAAATGATAGGATTACACCATCAAGTGAATGGCTGACGTAACAATAAGAATAATCATCTTATTGATATAATATTCTCAACATGAATGAATTTCATCAATCAGACCAGCGACGTTAACAAAAAAAGCACATGACCATCAGATTTTCATTGCTAATACTGACCGCTATTTTCTGCAATAAACAATCCTTATGAATATAACAGAACGGAATATCTGGAAATTAAATAATTTACCGCCAATGGAGTATTGTTCCCTTTCCCGGGCGCAAAAATTATTAAACTGTGAAATTGAAGACATTCTTCACTGGCATGATATCGGTGCGATCAATCTATGCCTGAAGCTTAACCCGACGCGGGGAACACTAAAACTCGCCGTCCTTTCTCATCAGGAAAAAGAGGTAACCGACACATTTAATCCACTCAATTCATCTGAGACGCTGGAAACCTACTGGTCGCCACACTCCCATATCCATAGCATTTTGCGGATTGATGGCGATATTCCCGTCATGGAAACCCAGAGCGGGAATACCGTCACGCAGTTCAACGTCAAGGTCACAGCTTCAGGACTCTGGCATCCGCACGGCCGGAATTTAATGGCGTTGCTGGAGGCGCCTAACGATATTCATCGTGAAAACAGGTTCAGCATGATGCTGCCTGAGAAACCGTTTGTTTATTGTCACTTCATTCCGCAGGAAGCCGAAAACCCCATCCTGTCATTGAATCGGCTCTATATTACCAGTCAGGCAATTGAGAAAATATTTGCCCATAGCATTAGCGCCCGACCGATGGATGTCACAAAAAATCCGCTACGGCAACAAACCGGTTATATCCATCAGGAATTAACCTCACTTCCGCAAAGTGAGGTACTGCTGGAATTTATCCACGATCTTATTCTGTCCCATACTTTATTTAATGTGAAATTGCAGACAATGGCTGAGCCAGACAAGACCCAGCTCTTTCATCACGTGCTGGAAAGGCTGAAGGAGGAAGTCATGCTTAGAGAGAATGCCCTGCCCGACGAGGCCGACACCAGCAACGCAGCCCACCGTTAATCCTGGCTCGCCGTCGAGCGACGCACGCCTTCAGGCAGGAGGCAGGCGGTTTTCCTGCTCAAGCGTTAGCGCAATCTCCCGCGCCAGGGCGATAAATTCGCGTGCCGCGGCGCTCTGCCACGCATCCCTGCGCTGGAGCAAACAGGCCGTTCGCTGCAGCAGCGCGGGTTCCAGCTCAATCGCCACCACATCATCATACTGCCCGGCGATCGCCGCCGGCAGCAGTGTCGCAAGGGGCGTTCGCCGAATGACCGACAGAACGGCGCCGATAGAGTTGGCCTCCATCTGCACGTCAGGTTCGAGCCGATGACGACGACAATAACGATCGATCTGCTCCCGGGTGGCAAACTCGCTGCTCAGTAAAATCAGCGGCTGCGCGTCGAGCGCCTGCAGCCTGAGCGCGTTCTCTCTGGCCAGAGGATGCGTGCGGCTCACCACTAGCGCGAGGGTTTCCGTCAGCAGCGGCTGCACGACAATATCCGGGGAACGACTGTCGTCAAAGGCGATGCCGACATCCAGGTCATCCTGCAGCAACATCATTTCCATGCGCTCCTGGTTCATCTCCTGGATCAGCAATTTCACGCCGGGGTAGCGTCGATAGTAGTTTTCCACCAGCGGTCCCAGCATATAGGTGGTGAAGGTCGGCGTCATGGCAATGCGGAGTTTGCCGCGCTGCAGATCTTCAGCGTCATGCAGAGCGCGCCGCCCCTCCTCAAGATCGCGTAACGCCCGGCGGGCATACTCCAGCCAGATCTCTCCGGCATCGGTTAACCGGATATAACGGCCAGAGCGGTCGAAAAGCTGAACCTCCAGCATGGCTTCCAGCTGGCGGATCTGCTGTGACAGCGCCGGCTGGGAGACGTGCAGCGCCGCGGCGGCTCGGGTAAAGCCACGGTGTTCTGCCACAGCGATAAAGTAGGAAAGATGGCGCAGGAGCATCCGCTTACCTATAAGTAATTCAACTAGGGTTCATCATAAATAAGTCTTTTAACTTATGAAACAAGTTACGTACCCTCTACGCACGACCCGTTGCCTCTTTTACCTTGAACATTATCTTGTGCAGGAGTGACTATGTCCGCTCACGATCGCTATCTCCAGCGCGCCTTAGCGCTGGCAAAACAAAACACAACCCACGGCGGTCGCCCCTTTGGCGCCGTGATGGTGCGCCATAACGAGGTTGTCGCCGAAGCCGTCAACACCTTTCATCTGAGCGGCGACCCAACGGCGCATGCCGAACTGAATGCCGTTCGCGATATTGCCGCCAGGCTGGGAAGCGAAGTTCTGCGCGAATGCGTTATTTACGCCAGCGGACAGCCTTGTCCGATGTGTCTTAGCGCACTCTATTTAACCGGCGTTCGGGAAGTATTTTTCGCCAACAGCAATCAGGACGGAGAGCCTTTCCAGCTATCTACCGCCGCGATTTATCAGCAGTTGCAGCAGCCGCTGGCGCAGCAGACATTGCCGATCCATCATCGCCCGCAGCCGGAGGGGCTGGCAGTTTATCAGCGGTGGGCGGAACAGCAGCCATGAAAGCCGTGTTGCGACAGAATCTGACGCTGGGGATCCTGGTGCTGATCGGCATAAATATGCGGCCGCTGCTCACCTCCATCGGCCCTTTGCTTCCGGAGATCCGCGCCGCCAGCGGGATGAGCTATACCCTGGCAGCGCTACTGACCGCCCTGCCGGTGGTAGCGATGGGCGTGCTGGCGCTGGCCGGCGGCTGGGTCGATCGTTATGTCGGTCAAAACCGTAGCATTGCGCTAAGCCTGCTGATTATCGCGGCGGGCGCCCTGTTGCGGGAAATCGCCCCGAATAGCGGCCTACTGCTCACCAGCGCCCTGGCCGGAGGCGTTGGCATCGGCATCATCCAGGCTGCCATCCCGGCGGTGATTAAGCGCTTATTCGCCCGACGGACGCCGCTGGTGATGGGGCTATGGTCAGCCGCGCTAATGGGCGGTGGCGGGTTAGGCGCCGCGTTAACGCCGTGGCTGGCGTCGCACAGCACAGCCTGGCGGGATGCGCTGGCCTGGTGGGCGCTCCCCGCCCTCCTCGCCCTGCTCAGCTGGCTGGCGATTTGCCGGCACCTGCCCCGTGCTCCGCATCAGACCAGCGCCGCCCCCCGGGTAGCGATTATTGGCCAGCGCCGCGCCTGGACGCTGGGGCTCTATTTCGGACTGATCAATGCCGGCTACGCCAGTCTGATCGCCTGGCTGCCGCCCTATTATATGCAGCTTGGCGACAGCGCCCAGTACAGCGGCTCGCTGCTGGCGTTGCTGACGGTTGGGCAAACCGCGGGCGCTCTGCTGCTGCCGGCGCTGGCTCGCCAGGATGACCGGCGCCAGCTTCTGCTGTGTGCTCTGGCGCTCCAGCTGATTGGCTTCTGCGGCTTCATCTGGCTGCCGCAGCACTTCTCCGCGCTCTGGGCTCTCGCCTGCGGCGTCGGTCTGGGCGGCGCGTTTCCTCTGTGCCTGGTGCTGGCCCTCGATCACGCCGGACAACCGACGGTGGCCGGCCGGCTGGTAGCCTTTATGCAGGGTATCGGATTTATTATCGCCGGCCTGTCGCCCTGGCTTTCCGGCCTGCTGCGTAGCCTGAGCGGGAACTACACCCTTGACTGGTCCTGGCATGCGCTCTGTGTCCTGTTACTCATGGCGATCACGCTGCGCTTTATCCCGGCACACTACCCTACCGAGTGGCGACAGCGCGCCTCTGATCTGCATTAAACCGGTGGCGCGTGGCAACGTGAATGCCGCGCGCCAAGCCTGACTAGCCCCGCTAATCGCCCTGATGAGAAACCCGTTTTCGCAGCGTCGCTGGCGCTAAATTTATTACCGGGCGAAATTAATGTGTCGCCGAATCACGACACTCGTAAGTAACTAAAAATTAATAAAAAAATGCCTCTTGTTTCCCTGATTTTTTAGGCGTACATTAGCGCCATCTGGAGCACTTAACGCACAGAATTGCGAGCTGCCGCAGGGTGAGATTTCACCAGCGACAGCCCTTGAAAAACAGAACAATTAATTCATTTGAACGTCGCATAAGCGCGTGGAGTGATGAGTCGTGAAATACTTCTTTATGGGCCTCTCTTTTATGGTCATCGTTTGGGCCGGTACTTTTGCCCTGATGATCTAGACTGCAGCGGTGTCAAAAAAAACGGGAGCCCAGAGGCTCCCGTTTTTGTTATAGCGTATTCGCCGAAGCGCTAGCTCGCGGCGGGCAGCAAGCCATCCGCGCGGAACATCGCCTTAATGCCGCGGATCGCCTGACGCGTCCGGTCCCGGTTCTCGATCAGCGCGAAGCGGACATGGGTATCGCCATAATCGCCAAAGCCAATCCCCGGAGAAACGCAAACCTTCGCTTCGTTAAGCAGCTTTTTCGCGAACTCCAGCGAGCCCATGTCGGCATAAGGTTCCGGAATTTTCGCCCAGACGTACATGGACGCTTTCGGACACTCCACCATCCAGCCGGCCTCATGGAGCCCTTTCACCAGCACATCGCGGCGGCGCTTATACTGTTCAGCGATATCCCGCACGCATTGCTGATCGCCCTCCAGGGCAGCGATCGCCGCCACCTGCAGCGGCGTAAACGTGCCGTAGTCATGGTAGCTTTTGATGCGGGCAAGGGCGTTCACCAGGGTCTTATTACCGACCATAAAGCCAATGCGCCAACCGGCCATGTTATAGCTTTTCGACAGGGTAAAGAACTCGACGGCGACATCGCGTGCGCCGGGCACCTGCATGATGGAGGGCGCTTTCCAGCCGTCATACACGATATCGGCATAGGCCAGATCGTGGACGACCAGGATGTCATACTGCTTCGCCAGAGCGACAACCTTTTCAAAGAAATCCAGCTCGACGCACTGCGCGGTCGGATTCGAGGGAAAGCCAAGGATCATCATCTTCGGCTTCGGATAGCTCTCGCGGATGGCGCGTTCCAGTTCGTTAAAGAAATCCACCCCTTCCACCAGCGGCACCGAGCGCACCTGCGCCCCGGCAATCACCGCGCCGTAGATATGGATCGGGTAGCTGGGGTTCGGCACCAGCACGGTGTCGCCATGATCCAGCGTCGCCAGCATCAGGTGCGCCAGCCCCTCTTTCGAACCAATGGTGACGATCGCTTCCGATTCCGGATCGATATCGACGTTATAGCGTTCTTCGTACCAGCGCGAAATAGCGCGACGCAGGCGTGGGATCCCCCGCGAGGTAGAGTAACCATGGGTGTCAGGCCGCTGGGCGACGGTGCAGAGTTTTTCCACGATATGCGGCGGCGTCGCGCCATCGGGATTGCCCATACTGAAATCAATAATATCTTCGCCGCGCCGGCGCGCAGCCATTTTCAGTTCGGCAGTAATATTAAAAACGTACGGGGGGAGACGATCGATACGCGTAAAACGGCGTTCAGGACTGGATTCAGCCATAGGTTCCTCTGATTAACGTTAGCGCCCGGACCGTCCGAGCGACGCTGCCGCTGTTGCGGCTCGTTTAGAAAATAACCTGAAAAAAATCACGTTGTCGAGTGCCCTGACGAAAAATAATCACTGGCGTTAAAAACGGGTATCGTCTGCGCTAAATACGGCAGTACACTGCGGGATGAATACCGTTTTGTCTGCAAGTGGTAACATATTGATATCTTTTCTATCACGGGTATTTATCGTTTCTTCTGGCGTCTGGCGGTACATCGCCTTCCCACCCCTCAATCCCCTTTTAAAAGTGCGCCTTTTCCTCATTATTTTTCTGCGGCTGGTCTTCTGTCGTCAGGTTTTTTATCATGTCCTTTTCTGGCCACTGACGCGGCGCACCCATGCACGAAATCTTTACTATGATGCTGGCGGTCTATGATCGTGCGGCCCTGATGCTTATTTGCCTGTTTTTTCTCATTCGCCTGCGCCTGTTCCGCGAACTGTTGCATAAGTCGGCGCATACGCCGAAAGAGCTGCTGGCTGTCACCGCCATTTTCTCGCTGTTCGCGCTCTTCAGTACCTGGTCCGGTGTGCCGGTGGAAGGATCGCTGGTAAACGTGCGCATCATCGCCGTGATGTCCGGCGGGATCCTGTTTGGTCCCTGGGTGGGGGCCATTGTCGGGGTGATTGCCGGTGTGCACCGCTATCTGATTGATATTGACGGCGTGACCGCCGTGCCCTGCTTTATCACCAGCATCATCGCCGGCCTGCTGTCGGGGTTGATTAACCGCAAAGTGGCCCGCGAACAACGCTGGAAAATCGGCATTCTGGCCGGAATGGTCTGCGAGACTCTGACCATGATCCTGGTGGTGGTCTGGGCCCCTTCCCTCAGCCTCGGCGTGGATATTGTCTCGAAAATTGGTATCCCGATGATCCTCGGCAGCGTCTGCATCGGTTTTATCGTGCTGCTGGTGCAGAGCGTGGAAGGGGAAAAGGAGGCCAGCGCCGCGCGGCAGGCGAAACTGGCGCTCGACATTGCCAACAAAACCCTGCCGCTGTTCCGTCAGGTCAACAGCGATTCTCTGCGCCAGGTTTGCGACATTATCCGCCGCGACATTACCGCCGACGCGGTGGCGATCACCAATACGGAACACGTGCTGGCCTACGTGGGCGTCGGTGAAGCCAACTATCAACATCATAACGATGTCATCAGTCCCACCACCCGACAGGCCATCCGTTATGGAAAAATCATTATTAAAAACAATGATGAAGCCCACCGCACGCCGGAGATCCACTCCTTGATGGTCATTCCGCTGTGGGAAAAAGGGGTGGTCACCGGTACGCTAAAAATCTATTACTGCCACGCCCATCGCATCACCTCGACGCTGCAGGAGATGGCGATAGGCCTGTCACAAATCATCTCCACCCAGCTGGAGGTTTCCCGCGCCGAACAGCTACGGGAGATGGCCAACAAAGCGGAGCTGCGCGCTCTGCAAAGCAAGATTAACCCGCACTTTTTATTCAATGCCCTGAACGCGATCTCCTCCTCGATTCGCCTTAATCCGGACACCGCGCGCCAGCTCATTTTTAATCTGTCGCGCTATCTGCGCTATAACATCGAATTAAAAGACGATGAGCAGATTGATATCAAACGAGAGCTGTATCAGATCAAAGATTACATCGCCATTGAACAGGCGCGATTCGGCGACAAACTGACGGTTATCTATGATATTGACGACGACGTCAGCTGCGTGATCCCAAGCCTGCTTATCCAGCCTCTGGTGGAAAATGCCATTGTGCACGGCATTCAGCCGTGTAAAGGGAAAGGCGTGGTGACGATCGGCATCAATGAGTGCGGAAATCGGGTTCGCATCAGCGTTCGCGACACCGGCAACGGCATCGATCCCGCCGTGGTCGCCCGCGTGGAAGCCGATGAAATGCCGGGTAACAAAATCGGCCTGCTCAACGTTCATCATCGGGTGAAACTTCTCTATGGCGAGGGGCTGCATATCCGCACCCTGACGCCAGGAACGGAGATCGCTTTTTATGTCCCCAATCACTCTACGCCGCAGGCGCTGACGGAGTCTCTGTTGTCATGAGCGGAGAAAAGATGAAAGTTATCATTGTGGAGGATGAGTTTCTGGCCCAACAGGAACTCTCCTGGCTTATCAACACCCACAGCCAGATGGAGATCGTCGGCAGCTTTGACGACGGACTGGACGTGCTGAAATTTCTCCAGCACAACAAGGTCGACGCCATCTTTCTCGATATCAATATTCCGTCGCTGGACGGCGTTCTGCTGGCGCAGAACATCAGCCAGTTCGCCCATAAGCCTTTTATCGTCTTTATCACCGCGTGGAAAGAACACGCCGTGGAAGCCTTTGAGCTGGAGGCGTTTGACTACATTCTGAAGCCCTACCAGGAGTCGCGCATCATCAATATGCTGCAGAAGCTGACCGCCGCCTGGCAGCAGCAAAATAACGCCGCTTCCGGGTTGACCAGCGTGGCGCCTCGGGAAAACGACACCATCAATCTGATAAAAGATGAGCGGATCATCGTCACCAGCATTCATGATATCTATTATGCCGAGGCGCACGAGAAGATGACCTTCGTCTACACTCGCCGGGAGTCATTCGTCATGCCGATGAACATTACCGAATTCTGCAGCAAACTGCCCACCGCACATTTCTTTCGCTGTCACCGCTCGTACTGTGTGAATCTCAGCAAAATTCGGGAAATTGAGCCGTGGTTTAACAATACCTATGTGCTACGCCTGCGCGACCTGGAGTTTCAGGTTCCGGTCAGTCGCAGTAAAGTGAAAGAGTTTCGCCAGCTGATGAATCTGTAGACGGCGGGGAGCCCCGCCTGGCCGGGCTACGACAGTAGCCCGGGAGGAATGCGCTTACAGCACCTGACCCAGCGTCTGACGCAGATGCGCGCCGGAGCCCAGCAGGCCTGGGTTGTCATGCACGATCAGGTAAACCGGGATATCCTGGACATAGGCTTTAAAACGGCCTTTGTCCTCAAAACCGCCGCGGAAGCCGGAGGCTTTAAAGAACTCCAGGAAGCGCGGCACGATGCCGCCAGCGATATAGACGCCGCCAAACGTCCCCAGGGTCAGCGCCAGGTTTCCACCGAAGCGCCCCATAATGACGCAGAACAGCGACAGCGCCCGGCGACAGTCGGTGCAGCTATCCGCCAGCGCCCGCTCGGTGACCTCACGCGGCTGCAGGTTCTCCGGCAGTCGACCATCCGACTTGACTATCGCGCGATAAAGGTTGACCAGACCAGGACCGGAGAGGACGCGTTCTGCGGAGACATGCCCCAGCTCAGCGCGCAGCTCTTCCAGAATAATGCCCTCTTCTTCGCTGTTCGGCGCAAAATCGACATGGCCGCCTTCGCCCGGCAGGCTGACCCAGCGCTTATCAACGTGTACCAGATGGGCTACGCCCAGCCCGGTTCCGGCGCCATAAACGGCGATCGGTTTGCCGGCTACCGGCGCGCTGCCGCCGAACTGAATCAGGTGCTCGGCTTTCAGCATCGGGATGGCCATTGAAACGGCGGTGAAATCGTTAATAATCTCAAGGTGCGCAAAGCCAAGGCTGCGCTTCATCTCGGCGATGGAGAAGGCCCAGGTATGGTTGGTCATCGCCACCCAGTCGCCGGTGATCGGGCAGGCGATAGCGATACAGCCTTCGCTGACCGTCACCTGATGCTCCTCGAGATAGACGCGCACCACCGCCTCCAGACTGGGGTAATCGAGCCCGGAATAGGTCTTTGCACGAGAGATCTCTCCGCTCGCCAGATCACACAGCGCCAGGCGGGCGTTGGTCCCCCCGACATCTCCTACTAAAGCAAATTTTGTCATTCCGTTACGGCTCCGCTAAAGTCAAAATAAATCTTTTGGCACACTGTAAATTCATGGCGGCTTAACAACAACGTCCAACTCGCGGACGCCCCTTGTTTAGCGACACAGGTCACATTTAGTTTGTAATCAATGCAAAGTAGCCTATTAACGAGGCCACGGGTATCAGACGCCGCCTTAACTTTATCGTTTCAGCACCATTTGCATCGACGGTCCCCGCCGACAAAGGCAAAGTAGTGCTCCTGAACTTTAACAAGGACATTTTCATGCTCCATCCTCGCGCCAGAACAATGCTGATCCTGTCGGTGCCGGCTATCCTGATTGGCATCGCCTCCAGTCTGATCCTGATCGGCGCGATGAAGATTGCCGCGTTGCTGCAGCGCATCCTGTGGAGCAATCTGCCTGTGCAGTTTGGAGTAAGCGCCGAGAACCCGCTGTGGATCATCGCCATTCTCACGGCGACGGGGATCGCGGTGGGCCTGGTCGTCCGTTACAGCCCGGGGCATGCCGGGCCGGACCCGGCGACCGAGTCGTTAATCGGCGCGCCTATTGCCACCGGCGCGCTGCCCGGGCTGCTGGCGGCGCTGATCCTTGGCCTCGCCGGCGGCGTCAGCCTCGGCCCGGAGCATCCGATTATGGTGGTGAATATTGCGCTGGCCGTCGCCGTCGGCTCCCGACTGTTCCCGCGGGTCAGCTCTCTGGACTGGACCATTCTCGCGGCCTCAGGCACCATCGGCGCCCTCTTCGGCACCCCGGTGGCCGCCGCGCTGATTTTTTCGCAAACCCTCAACAGCAGCAACGAGTCGCCGCTATGGGATCGTCTGTTTGCCCCGATGCTTGCCGCCGCTGCGGGCGCGCTGACGACCGGGTTGTTTTTCCACCCCCACTTCACGCTGCCGCTCCCACACTATAGCCAGATGCACTTCGTCGATATCGTCAGCGGCATGATCGTCGCCCTGATCGCTATCGCCGTCGGTATGGTCGCCGTCTGGTGTCTGCCGCGCCTGCACACGCTAATGCATCGCCTGAAAAACCCGATCCTGACGCTGGGCCTCGGCGGCTTGCTGTTAGGGATCCTCGGGACAATTGGCGGACATTTAACGTTGTTTAAGGGGCTGGATGAGATGCAGCAGCTGGCCTTCAGCCAGACGCTGACCGCCTCGGATTATCTGCTCATCGCGCTGGTTAAACTGGCTGCGCTGGTTCTCGCCTCGGCCTGCGGCTTTCGCGGCGGGCGGATTTTCCCCGCGGTCTTCGTCGGCGTGGCGCTGGGGCTGATGCTGCATGCCCACGTGGACGCCGTGCCGGCGGCGATCACCGTCTCCTGCGCGATCCTCGGCATGGTGCTGGTCGTCACCCGCGACGGCTGGCTGAGCCTGTTTATGGCCGCCGTGGTGGTGCCGGACACCACGCTGCTGCCGCTGCTGTGCATTGTGATGCTCCCGGCCTGGCTGCTGCTGGCCGGGAGGCCCTTGATGATTGCCAGACACCATACCGACTAAACGCGGCTGTTTCGTTCCTCCAGCGCCTGCGTCACCGCGCGCAGGAAATCGGGGATATCCATTTTCGGCAGCATCACTTCCACCAGGGTGAGCGTATCGGAGGTGATGCTCTCCGCCATCGCCTCCCGTAGCTCATCGGTGTGCGTAACCCGCCAGCAGCGCGAGGCAACGTCCGGGGCGAAGGCTTCCGGCAGACGTCGCCAGTCCCACAGGGCAATATCATTGTAGCGCTGCTCCGGGCCGTGAATCGCCCGTTCCACGGTATACCCTTCGTTATTCAGCAGTAGAATAAGCGGCTTTTGCTTATCGCGCAGCATAGAGCCCATCTCCTGAATCGTCAGCTGGGCGGCGCCATCGCCGACGATCAGCACCACCCGCCGCTCTGCCGCCGCGGTTTGCGCGCCATAGGCGGCCGGGAGGGTAAAACCAATCGAGCCCCACAGCGGCTGGACGATCAGCGACGCCTCTGACGGCAGCTTCAGCGCGGCAATGCCGAAGGCGGCCGTACCCTGGTCGGCGAGAATAATATCGCCGGGACGCAGCGCCCCCTGCACCGTCGCCCAGAAATTTTTCTGAGTGAGTTCGCCGTCGGCCCCCTCCTCCACTTCCGGCGCCACGACCTGAGGCGCAGCCCACTCCGCCGCCAGCGGTGCGGAAAGGGTCATCAGCGCAGCCAGTGCCTGATCCATCGGCACGCCGCTGAACCAGTGATCGCCCACCCTGACCGCGAAGGGCTGGATCTCTATCGTCTTATCCCGCGCCAGATGCTGGGTGAATCCTGCGGTGATGGTGTCGGTGAAGCGCGTGCCGATGCAGATGATGGTGTCAGCGTTTTCGATGGCCTCCCGGGTCTGCGGCGCGCTGGCGATACCGCTGTAGGTGCCGACAAAACCTCTCTGCTGCTCATCGAACAGCCCCTTGCCCATTAGCATGGTGGCGTGGGCGACGGGGGTTTTCGCCACCCACTCCCGGAGCGTGTTTTGCAGGCCATAGCGTTGCGCGAGGAAGTCCGCCAGCAGGGAGATGCGTCGACTGCCCCGCAGCAGGCGGCTGGCATGCTCGCAGAATCCGGCGAGCTGGTTTTCATCCGCCGGAGCGGCCTCCACCAGCAAGCGCTGCGCTGGGGCAATCGCTGCCGCTCTGGCGACATCGGCCGGCAGCATCAGATAGCCAGGCCGATGATGCGTCAGCATATCGCGCAGAACACGGTCGATCTCATGGCAGGCGTTGCCGGCGGTCAGCAGCGCCTGGCTACAGGTGATCTGCTCGCTCATCCGCGCAAAATGGCGGAAATCGCCGTCGCCCAGGGTGTGATGCAGCAGTTCGCCGCGCTGCTGAGCGCCAGTGGAGGGCGCGCCGACGATATGTAATACCGGAATATGCTCCGCATAGCTGCCCGCCACGCCGTTCAGGGCGCTCAGTTCGCCGACGCCGTAGGTTGTTAGTAACGCACCGGCTCCCTTAATGCGTGCATAACCGTCAGCAGCATAGGCCGCATTGAGCTCGTTGGCGCAGCCGACCCACCCCAACGCATTGTGCGCAATGACCCGGTCGAGAAACTGTAAGTTGTAATCTCCCGGCACGCCGAACAAGCGGTCAATACCGCAGTCGACGAGGCGATCCAGCAGATAATCCCCAATAGTGTAAGTCGGTTGCATATCCATTTTCCTCATTTTGGCGCAGGTGTAATTTGAGTATTGAATAAGCGATCCGCCTGTCCAGAAAGGGGGCGTTAAAGGCAGTGTAAAGCAATAATTACGCCGAAAAAGCGATGTACTCCACGCAGAACATTGATTAGTGTAAACGTATACATACCCTGTTTTATCTGCGGAGGAAGAATGGTTTACCAGGCAAGTACCACGCGATATCAAACGATGGCCTATCGTCGCTGCGGCCGCAGCGGCCTTCAACTGCCGGCAATTTCTCTCGGTCTGTGGCATAACTTTGGCGATGAAACGCGGGTGGAAACCAGCCGGCAGATGCTCCAGCACGCGTTTGACCTCGGCATTACCCATTTCGACCTGGCCAACAACTATGGGCCGCCGCCGGGCTCGGCGGAGAGCAATTTTGGCCGCATCCTTAAAGAGGCCCTCCTGCCCTATCGCGATGAGTTGATCATCTCCACCAAAGCGGGTTACACCATGTGGGACGGCCCTTACGGCGACTGGGGTTCACGCAAATACCTGGTGGCCAGCCTTAACCAGAGCCTGCAGCGCATGGGGCTGGAATATGTCGATATTTTTTATCATCACCGCCCGGACCCGGAGACACCGCTGACGGAAACGATGCGCGCGCTTGATCACCTTGTCCGCCAGGGTAAAGCGCTGTACGTCGGCATCTCCAACTATCCGCTGGCCCAGGCGCGGGAGGCGGTGAAGATCCTTAACGATCTCGGCACCCCCTGCGTCATTCACCAGCCCCGCTACTCCATGTTTGAACGCGGCGTGGAAGAGGGGCTGCTGGATTTTTTGCAGACGGAAGGGGTGGGAAGTATAGCGTTTTCACCGCTGGCCGGCGGACAGCTCACCGACCGCTATCTCAACGGTATTCCGGCAGACTCACGTGCCGCCAGCAGCAGTCGTTTTCTGCAGCCGGAGCAGCTGACCAGCGCCAGATTAGAAAAAATTCGTCAGCTGAATACGCTGGCGGAAGCACGGGGGCAGAAGCTGTCGCAGATGGCGCTGGCCTGGGTGCTGCGCGAGGAGAAAGTCACCTCCGTGCTGATCGGCGCCAGCAAAACCGCCCAGCTGGATGACGCTGTCGGAATGCTGAAACATCGTCATTTTAGCGCCGAAGAGTGCGCCGCGATTGATGCCATCCTGGCGCTGTAAAGCAAATGTTACTTTAGCAAAAAGTGCTCTTTTCTGTGCTTTCGGAGTTCATCCGATGCGATAGGTCTTTACCGGCCCGTAATATCACGTTAACAGGCCGCTTAGGGCCCCGATCGTGAAGGAGAAGAGTATGTTCAGGTCACTGATTCTGGCAGCAGTACTGCTGGCCGCAGCGCCATTAGTCGCTAACGCTGGTGAAATCACCCTGTTGCCATCGATAAAATTACAAATTGGCGATCGTGACAATTACGGTAACTACTGGGACGGTGGCAGCTGGCGCGACCGTGATTACTGGCGTCGTCACTATGAATGGCGTGATAACCGTTGGCATCGTCATGACAACGGCTGGCACAAAGGCTGGTACAAAGGCAGAGATAAAGCCTGGGAGCGCGGCTATCGCGCGGGCTGGAGCGACCGCGACGATCGCCGCGGCGGCTGGGGACGTGGTCCCGGCGGGCGTGGTCACGGTCATGGACATGGCCATCACTAACAGACGAAAAGGGGAGCCCATCGGCTCCCCTTCGCTTTATTCCGCATCAGGAGGTCATTAATCCACCCCGAGCAGCGATCCCACAATTAACCAGCCGTTCAGGCTCACCACAATCGCGACTATCGCCCAGCCGATGCCTCTCACCCAGCGGGTATTCACCAGGTCTCCCATTAGCCTTGCATTGCTGGTAAATATCAGCAGCGGTACCAGGGCAAGCGCAATACCAAAGCTCAGCAACACCTGACTCATCACCAGGATGCGCGTTGGATCCAGCCCCAGCAGAATGACGACAAACGACGGCAGCATGGTGACCGCCCGGCGAAACCACAGCGGAATATGAAAGCGAATGAAGCCCTGCATGACCACCTGACCTGCGAGAGTCCCCACCACCGTCGATGATAAACCTGCAGCGACCAGGCTGAGGCCAAAGATGGTCGCCGCCGCATGGCTCAGCAGCGGCTCCAGCGTTCTGTAAGCCTGATCAAGATCGGCGACGCCGGTATGGCCATTGAAATGGAATGCCGCCGCGGCGGTCGCCATCATCGCCAGGTTGACGAACCCGGCAATGGTCATGGCGATCGCCACATCCCAGCGGGTCGCGTTATAGCGCTCTTTTCGCGTCCCGCCGTGCAGGTGCTGGGTAAGCGAGGAGTGTAAGTAGATCACGTGCGGCATAATGGTGGCCCCCAGCACCCCGGCGGCTAAGAATACCGCCTCACCGTTGGGCAGCGTAGGGATCACCAGCCCTTTGGTCAGGGGAGCCAGCGCGGGCTGGGAAAAGATCAATTCAACGACATAGGCGACGGCAACAAACAGCAGCAAGCCGCCAATCACCTTCTCCAGCGGTTTTTGTCCGCGCCGCTGCAGCATCAGGATCAGGAAGGTCGCCACCCCGGTCAGCACCGCCCCTTGCAGAAGCGATACGCCCAGCACCAGCTTAAAGCCAATCGCAGCGCCGATAAATTCGGCCAGGTCGGTGGCCATGGCGATGATTTCCGCCTGCACCCAGTAAAACCACACTACCGGGCGCGGGTAATGGTCGCGGATCTGCTCGGCCAGGTTTTTACCGGTGGCAATGCCGAGTTTGGCAGAGAGCACCTGGATCAGCATTGCCATCAGGTTGGCCCATACCACCACCCACAGCAGCTGATAGCCAAAGCTGGCGCCAGCCTGAATATTCGTGGCGAAATTACCCGGATCGATATAGCCAATGGCAGCGACGAAAGCTGGCCCCATTAAGGCGAGCTTCACCTTGCGCGCGGCGCGACTACTGCTATTCTCAACGCGACTGCTAGTCATCTTCTGCCTCTGGAAATATAGCCTTTGCTATGTTTCATGCTATCAAAATGCGAATGATTATCAAGTTCATTTAGAATGGAGATAATGATTGCTGTGATAGGAGGGAACAATTGCTGGCCGGAAATGAAAAACGGGCGTCAGTAAACCCGATCGCGCCCGCTATTAAGAGTAGTACAAGAATGCAACTTTTAAAACCTTTACGTAACATAACAAAAGTGGATGTTTGATCACTATTTTTGCCATTGGTCACAGTTCCTTGCAATAGTGTGCAATTGATCTCGTTTTCTTTAAAGCCGTTGCATAGAATGTGCACGGAAATTTAACCTGCCTCATATTTGGAGCAACTATGGACCGCGTCTTGCATTTTGTCCTCGCGATCGTTGTGGTGGCTATACTGGCCCTGTTGGTCAGTCATGACCGTAAAAAGATCCGTATTCGTTATGTTGTTCAACTGCTTGTCATTGAAGTCCTGCTGGCCTGGTTCTTCCTGAACTCCGATATTGGTCTGGGTTTTGTGAAAGGCTTCTCCGAGATGTTTGAAAAACTTCTCGGCTTTGCCAACGAAGGGACAAACTTCGTGTTCGGCAGCATGAACGACAAAGGTCTGGCCTTCTTCTTCCTTAAGGTTCTGTGCCCTATCGTCTTCATTTCCGCGTTGATCGGTATTTTGCAGCATATTCGCATCCTGCCGATTGTTATTCGCGCCATCGGTACCGTGCTGTCGAAAATCAACGGCATGGGCAAGCTGGAGTCCTTCAACGCCGTCAGCTCGCTGATCCTCGGCCAGTCGGAAAACTTTATTGCCTATAAAGATATTCTCGGCAAAATGTCGCGCAACCGTATGTACACCATGGCGGCGACCGCGATGTCCACCGTATCGATGTCCATCGTTGGCGCATACATGACCATGCTGCAGCCGAAGTACGTCGTCGCGGCGCTGGTGCTCAACATGTTCAGCACCTTTATCGTTCTGTCGTTGATTAACCCGTACCGTGTGGAAGAGAGTGAAGAAAATCTGCAGATGTCGAATCTGCACGAAGGTCAAAGCTTCTTCGAGATGCTGGGCGAGTACATTCTGGCGGGCTTTAAAGTCGCGATTATCGTGGCGGCGATGCTGATCGGCTTCATCGCGCTGATCTCCGCGCTGAACGCCCTGTTCGCCACTGTGACCGGCTGGTTCGGCTACAGCATCTCCTTCCAGGGGATCCTTGGCTATATCTTCTACCCGGTCGCCTGGGTGATGGGCGTGCCGGCAAGCGAAGCGCTGCAGGTGGGCAGTATTATGGCTACCAAGCTGGTCTCCAATGAATTCGTCGCCATGATGGATCTGCAGAAAATCGCCTCGACGCTCTCCCCGCGCGCGGAAGGCATTATCTCTATCTTCCTGGTCTCCTTCGCCAACTTCTCGTCTATCGGCATCATCGCCGGGGCGATCAAAGGTCTGAACGAAGAACAGGGCAACGTGGTTTCTCGCTTCGGTCTGAAGCTGGTTTACGGCTCCACGCTGGTCAGCGTCCTGTCTGCTTCTATTGCGGCTCTGGTTCTGTAACAGGCGCCTGTCATCTGAGCCGGGCGATGCCCGGCTTTTTTTTACCCTTCATTCGCCCAGCGGCTGAGGCTTGCCCACCAGGTAGCCCTGCAGATAATTCACCCCCAGCTCCAGCAAGCGCGCTTTTTGCGGTTCGCTTTCGACATATTCCGCCACCACGCTCATCTGTTTCGCCCGCGCCATCTCGACAATCGATTTCACCATAATGGCGTCCAGCGGGTCAGTGAGGATGTCGCGGACGAAGCAGCCGTCAATCTTGATGATATCGGCCTGGAGATGCTTCAGTCGTTCATAGTTCGCATATCCGGTGCCAAAGTCATCAATGGCGATGGCGCAGCCAAACGCGCGCAGCGCTTCAAGATTTTGCCGGCTGATGTCGGCATTGGAAAAGGCCTGCTCTTCAGTGACTTCAATAGTGATAAGGTCTGGTGAGACCGCATAGCGTTGAAACAGCGCGATAATCTGCGCGGCGCTATCCTTTTGCATCAGGGTTGCAGGCAGCAGATTGACCGAGAATCGCTGGCCAGCGTGCTGATGAAGCACGCTGAACAAGGTCTCCAGCACCAGCATGTCGAAACGTTGGCTGAGGTTAAACTGCACAATCAACGGGATAAACTGATCGGGCATAATGACGCTATCGCCACAGCGCATCCGGGTGAGGATCTCATGATATCCCTCCCCTTCCCTGTTCTGAATCGGTTGCGCATAGAGCATGAGCGCCCGCTCTTTGAGCACCTGCTTGACGCGCATGAGGAGGCGCACCTGCTCGGTGGTTTGATCCACCACCAGCTCCTGCTCCTCATCCAGCGCCAGCACCCGACGTTCGCTGCCCGCCTGTTCGGAAAGCCAGCTTAGCTGACCCAGCATCTGGTGAAGGCCCTCGCGCTGACCGTCGTCGCGGCCCCAGGCCGCGCCAAACTCCAGATCCAGCGGCTGATTGTGCCAGCTGAATTTTTTGTGGTTGAGAACCGCGACCATATGGTGCAAACGGGATGAAGGCTCCGGTCCGTCAAGCACGAGGATCAGTTCGCTGCCCGGCACCTGGAAAACTTTATCCGCCGCCCCCAGCAGCGGTTGCAGCGCCCGAATAATCTGCCGTTTACAGTCCACCCCCATCATCAGGCCATAATGCCTGCTGAGAAAGTCGAGATTATGAATACGCAGGCTGCAGATAACCTGCTGCGGACAGCTCTGTAAATGGCTCTCCAGCGCGCGCAGGTTAGGCAAGCCAGTCAGCGGATCTTCTTCCGCCTGACTACGCCAGCGGCGTTTATTGCGATCGCTGCGGGCATAGGTGTCTGCCATATAAAACAAACAGATAGTAAAGGAGATCAACACTGACAGCACAAAGGATAATGAATACTCGCTTTGGACGCCCTGGAGAAAGTTTTTGTTATACACCACCAGTAAAAAAGCCGAGACCGACCATGAAATACGCAGCAGCGCATGACCAATCCGGCTAATCCCGATAAAGTAGACGATAAAAATCACCGGAACTAAATAACCGGCAATAAATTCAGACTGATACGGCGCACACAATAGCGTTAATATCACCGCCAGCGCAATAAACCAATATAGCGTAAAGGAACGATATTTTGCTGCCAGCCACGGTAAACATTCCTGCCGCCAGAATCGTCGAGCGTAGCGTGGATTGATAATCATCCGCATTGGATAATATAAAAAGGTGGTAAAAATTAATGCGGCGCTGATTAAACTTTGAATATCTATTACGGTGTAAATCAACGGCATACTACCAAAATAGCTGGTAATAGATAGGGGAAACGCAAAATATTGTCCGGCGAGGTACATGGTGATTTTCAGCAGCACCGGCGCGAAGAACCCGCCCCAGAAGATCCGCGCCCCCATATGTTTCGCCGTTGGACCACAGCGCCAGCGCTTACCCACCATCAGTCTTAGAATAGCGCAGGAGACGAACACCGCAAACAGCTGACAAAAGAGTAAGATAAACGCCTGCGGTAGCGTTAATTTAATTATCAGGCTATTGGTAATGGCAAAGGCGAAAATTAATGGCGCAATCGCATAGCGACCAAAAATAAAAATAACAGAAAACATTACGCTGATTGGCAGCCAGGCAATATAAATAAGATTGCCATCAATAACCGTTTGCGGTGAAATAAAACGAGCCAGCGGAATAACGACTAAACAGACGATAAAGGCCAACAGAGTTTTTTTGATATTAATGTTAATTTTATCAACCATTATTGTTAATTAAAACTCCGGCAACCTCATTACGTTTAATGGGGGAAATGTTATGTTGCTTATTTAGGGCAAGCAAGGTTAATTATCAGGAAAAAGTCTGAAATTACTTTCGATTTTAATAGCTGGAGATTAACTGACGTAACCAGAAAGTGCTTTACATGAAAATAGATAAAAAAAACCCCCGCCGAAGCGAGGGTTCTGAATTTTGGTGGAGCTAAGCGGGATCGAACCGCTGACCTCTTGCATGCCATGCAAGCGCTCTCCCAGCTGAGCTATAGCCCCACAGGACCTCTTTACGAACCAAATCCGCTGGGTGCAGAATTTGGTGGAGCTAAGCGGGATCGAACCGCTGACCTCTTGCATGCCATGCAAGCGCTCTCCCAGCTGAGCTATAGCCCCGTAACGTAAAGCGTGTCGTGTTGACGGGCGGCATAATATGAATTCCTCGCTCAGGTGTCAACGGCAAAATTATCCTTCTCGATTCAATCGCTGAAAAAGCAGGCAACCTGCTGAGATTGCGAGCCTTATCGCAGCCAGAAGTTAAACAGGTCACCTTTTCCAGTAAAAGGATGCTATAACATGGACAGCTAATTCCCATACATTTACTCAGGAAATAGTATGCTCAAGGAACGAATGACACCTGAAGAAATCGCCCATCTGACCGGCTACAGCCGGCAAACTATCAATAAGTGGGTGCGGAAAGAAGGCTGGCAGACCTCTCCGCGGCCAGGCGTCCAGGGCGGTAAGGCGCGCCTGGTCCATGTCAATGAGCAAGTCAGGGAGTTTATCCGCAGCGCCCAGCGCGTGGCGGAGACGCCCGGCACCTATTCTCCCCACGACAGCGATCTGGAATCGCTGCTGCTGACCCTCTGTAAAGAACTCACTCCCAGCGAGCAGAAGCAGCTTATGTCGCTGCTGTTACGCGAGGGGATCACCGGGTTACTGCTTCGGTTAGGGATCCGCGATCGGTAAACCATGATGAAACTAAAAGATAAAATGACGCCCGCAGAGCTTGCCGACTGCCTGGGGCTGGCGAGACAAACGATCAATCGCTGGGTTCGTGAGAAGAAATGGCGCACGGAAACAATACCCGGCGTCAAAGGAGGCCGAGCGCGGCTGGTGGTCATCGACCAACCGGTGCGCGAGTTTCTGACGAACATTCCCGCCAGACGCCATCTATTTAGCGACAATCATCTCGCGGAATCGCCAGGCGCTTACCTGGTCAATGAAGCGGACGCGATCTGGCGGCAAATCACAGAAACCCTGCAACTGATGACTCCGGCAGAACAGCTGCAGCTCCGCGACCTGCTGGCCCGGGAAGGGATTAGCGGTTTTCTTGCCCGCCTCGGCATCGCCAGCCCGGCGTAACAGACAAAAAAAACGGCAGGGGTATCCTGCCGTTATATCATCTACGTCCCCGTCAGGACGCCTGGCCTTCGCGCTCAGCGATAAAAGCCAGCGCTTTATTGATACGCTCTACGCTACGGGACTTGCCGATTGCATGGACGGTAACGTCAAGCGCAGGAGACTGCCCTGCACCGGTAACGGCCACGCGCAGCGGCATACCGACTTTACCCATGCCCACTTCCAGCTCATCAGCGGTCGCCTGAATCGCGTGGTGGACGTTTTCCGCCGTCCAGTCGCTAATCGCCGCCAGCTTGTCGCGGACGACTTCCAGCGGCTGACGCGCTACCGGACGCAGATGTTTCTTCGCCGCGTCGGCGTCGAATTCAGCGAACTCTTCATAGAAGTAGCGGCAGCTCTGGGCAATCTCTTTCAGCGTTTTGCAACGCTCGCCCAGCAGCTTCACCAACTCGGCCAGCTGCGGACCGTTGCGGGTATCGATATTTTCCTGCTCAATATGCCACTGCAGATGCGTCGCCACATACTCCGCCGGCAGCGTATTGATGTAATGATGGTTCAGCCACAGCAGCTTGTCGGTGTTGAACGCACTCGCGGATTTGCTGACCGCCCCCAGCGAGAAGAACTCGATCATCTCTTCGCGGGTGAAGATCTCCTGATCGCCATGGGACCAGCCCAGACGCACCAGATAGTTCAGCAGCGCTTCCGGCAGGTAGCCATCGTCGCGATACTGCATCACGCTGACCGCCCCGTGGCGTTTGGAGAGTTTCTTGCCATCGTCGCCGTTGATCATCGATACGTGCGCGTATACCGGCACCGGCGCATTCAGCGCTTTAAGGATGTTGATCTGGCGCGGCGTGTTGTTGATATGATCTTCACCACGGATCACGTGGGTGATCGCCATGTCCCAGTCATCCACTACGACGCAGAAGTTGTAGGTCGGGGAACCATCGGTACGGCGAATGATCAGATCGTCCAGCTCCTGGTTGCTGAACTCGATAGGTCCGCGGATCTGATCGTCAAAAATAACCGACCCTTCCTGCGGGTTGGCGAAACGTACCACGCACGGCTCATCGTCAGCATGATGCTCGTGGCTATGGCGGCAGCGTCCATCGTAACGCGGCTTCTCACCGTTCGCCATTTGCTCTTCGCGCAACGCTTCCAGACGCTCTTTCGAGCAATAGCATTTATAAGCGGTACCGGCTTCCAGCATCTCATCGATCACGTTGTTATAACGATCGAAACGTTTGGTCTGGTAATAGGGACCTTCGTCCCATTGCAGATTCAGCCAGTTCATGCCATCCATGATGGCTTCAATTGCTTCCGGGGTGGAGCGTTCGAGATCGGTGTCTTCAATACGCAGTACAAACTCACCGCCGTGGTTACGGGCAAAAAGCCAGGAATAGAGAGCAGTACGCGCACCGCCAACGTGCAGATAGCCGGTTGGGCTTGGCGCGAAGCGAGTTTTGATTTTCATGAATTGGCCTTACGTTTAATAAAGATGCCGATAGCCGGCAATGTCCGGTGGAAATTATGGGTCAATATTCTAACACCGTGGGCTGATTCCTCAATGTTGTTCCCGTCGGAACGTCGCGGTTTGCCGTTTTTGTTTATAAATCATGCTATGACGCCGGTTTTGCGATCGCTTTGTTTAATTTTACGACGAACGAACGAATTCTTTAGAAAAGGCGTTGACTCATTTTCAACTCTCCCTATAATGCGACTCCACACAGCGGGGGTGATTAGCTCAGCTGGGAGAGCACCTCCCTTACAAGGAGGGGGTCGGCGGTTCGATCCCGTCATCACCCACCACTACTTAACGTAGTCTCCGCCGTGTAGAACAGAAAATTGAGAAGTGGGTGATTAGCTCAGCTGGGAGAGCACCTCCCTTACAAGGAGGGGGTCGGCGGTTCGATCCCGTCATCACCCACCACTTTCTCGCCAGCTGGATTTTCTGTCAAAATGTGAAGTACCGAAGTGGGTGATTAGCTCAGCTGGGAGAGCACCTCCCTTACAAGGAGGGGGTCGGCGGTTCGATCCCGTCATCACCCACCACTTCGGGTCGTTAGCTCAGTTGGTAGAGCAGTTGACTTTTAATCAATTGGTCGCAGGTTCGAATCCTGCACGACCCACCAATGTAAAAAGGCGCCCTAAAGGCGCCTTTTTGCTATCCGCGGAACGCACGCTCTGGCCACGAGCCTCCCCGTGGCGATAAACCGCTATCAACGCTGATACAACGGATCTTCAACCCTGGCGGCGGTGAGATTCTCCCCTTCTTCTCGCACGATTTCCCATAACGCCTGGGCGGCGGTCGACAGCGAGCGATTTTTCCGGCATGCCAGCATCAGCTGCCGCTCCATTATCGGAGTGAGTCGCTTCACCGCCAGATGGCTTCCCTGCGGTAACGGCAGCGCCAGCGCCGGCAATACGCTGATGCCAATTCCCGACTCCACCATCGGAAACAGCGTTGCCGGATGGCCAATCTCCTGCACAATGTTCGCCCGGACAGCCAGCCTGCTGAGAGCCGCATCAATCAGCGGACGGCTGCCGGAGGCATAGTCCTGCAGGATCAGTCTCTCATCCTGTAGCGCCTGCCATGGCACTTCAGTCAGGCTGGCAAAAGGATGATCCTCCCGGCAGAGCAGCAAAAAAGGTTCCGCCAGGACCACTTCACATTGCAGGTCCGCCGCCGGGCCAGGATCAATCACAATGCCGAAATCCACTTCCCCCTGGCGAATACTCTCCAGCACCCACTGCTGAGGCCGGTCGTGCAGCACGAAATCGATATCAGGATAGCGACGATTGCTGTGAGCAATACACTGGGGAATAAGGTGGGCGGAAATCGTCTGACTGGCGGCAACCTTGACGGTGCCGCTCAGCTGCTGGCCTACCCGACCGGCATCGCGCAGCGTCACCGCCAGCTCATCGAGCAAACGCTCCAGCCTGCCTGCCAGCTGTTGACCCGCCTCGGTGAGGACCACCTCCCGGGTGGTACGGTCTAGGAGACGGACCCCGGTCTGATGCTCCAGCTCCTTGACGCTGTGGCTGACGGCCGACTGGCTTAAGCCAATCATCTCCCCCGCCCGGCTAAAGCTCCTGGCGCGGGCGACGGTAACAAATACTTTTAACTGACGCAGAGAGTAATTCATCTTTTTTATTCATGAATAGATGCAATAAATCAATTTTATTTCTCAAATCAAAAAAAGCACAATAACGCATCTCTTTTCAGGAGCGTTTATGAAACTTTTCCGCATTCTCGATCCGTTTACGGCAACCCTGGTCACCGTTGTCCTGTTGGCCTCATTCTTCCCGGCCCGGGGCGCTTTCGTCCCCTTCTTTGAACATCTGACCACCGCCGCCATCGCCCTGCTGTTCTTTATGCACGGCGCCAAACTCTCCCGGGAGGCAATTATCGCCGGCGGCAGCCACTGGCGTTTGCATCTGTGGGTGATGTGCAGCACCTTTATTCTCTTCCCGGTGCTGGGGGTTCTGTTTGCCTGGTGGGCGCCGGTGAAGGTCGATCCGATGCTCTACAGCGGCTTTATTTATTTGTGCATTCTGCCGGCCACCGTGCAATCCGCCA
Organism: Klebsiella sp. M041; assembly: GCF_059759695.1. Classification (NCBI taxonomy): domain Bacteria; kingdom Pseudomonadati; phylum Pseudomonadota; class Gammaproteobacteria; order Enterobacterales; family Enterobacteriaceae; genus Klebsiella; species Klebsiella sp. M041. Next base: position 153,295 of record NZ_JCAXWU010000001.1, on the reverse strand, counting down.
TCGCCTTCACCTCGCTGGCCGGAGGCAACGTCGCGGCGGCGGTCTGCTCAGCCTCGGCCTCCAGCCTGCTGGGCATCTTTGTTTCACCGCTGCTGGTGGGTGCCCTGATGAACCTTCATGGCGCAGGCGGTAGCCTCGAGCAGGTCGGAAAGATCATGCTGCAGCTGCTGTTGCCTTTCGTGCTCGGCCATTTATCGCGGCCGTGGATCGGCAACTGGGTGGCGAAGCATAAGAAGTGGATTGGTAAGACCGACCAGACCTCGATTCTGCTGGTGGTTTACTCCGCCTTTAGCGAGGCGGTGGTGAACGGCATCTGGCATAAAGTGGGTCTGGGATCGCTGCTGTTTATCGTGGTGGTCAGCCTGGTGCTGCTGGCCATCGTCATCGCGGTCAATGTGTTCGTCGCCCGCCGCTGCGGCTTTAACAAAGCCGATGAAATTACCATCGTCTTCTGCGGTTCGAAAAAGAGCCTGGCCAACGGCATCCCGATGGCCAATATTCTCTTTCCGACCTCCATCCTCGGCATCATGGTGCTGCCGCTGATGATCTTCCATCAAATCCAGCTGATGGTCTGCGCGGTGCTGGCGCGGCGCTATAAACAGCAAACCGATGCGCGTCTCGCTCAGGAAAAGGCCAACGCCGCCAAAGCTTAACGCGCTTTCTTCAGGGGCTGGACCAGATCGCTCAGCCCCTCGCTTTTAATCAGAAGGGTCAGCGCCATCAGTTCGCCGAGATGGCCGGCAGGGAATTGATCCTTGCGCGCGAACCACAATAAATACTCCTCCGGGACATCGATTAAACGACGCCCCTTGTATTTACCGAACGGCATCTCAGTATTGGCGATCTCCACCAGCTGCGCTTTATCCACGTTATTCTCCCAGCAGACGCATCATTTCGGCTTCGTCAATCACCTCGATGCCGAGCTCCTGCGCTTTCGCCAGCTTAGAACCCGCCGCTTCGCCAGCAATCACCAGATCGGTCTTCTTCGATACGCTGCCCGCCACCTTCGCCCCCAGCGCCACCAAACGCGCTTTGGCGTCATCCCGCGACAGCTGACTGAGGCTGCCGGTCAGGACGACGGTTTTGCCTGCAAACGGGCTGTCAATCTCTTCCGCCTTCACCACCACCGGCGCCGGCCAGTGAACCCCTTCCGCCAGCAGCTGCGCGATGACATCGCGGTTGCTCTCTTCGGCAAAGAAGTTGAAGGTATGGGTGGCGACCACAATGCCGACATCAGGGACCTTCTGCAGCTCCTCAATGGAAGCCTGCTCCAGGGCCTCGAGGGTGCCGAAATGCGCCGCCAGGCCCGCCGCCGTCGCTTCTCCTACCTCGCGAATGCCTAAGGCGTAGAGGAAACGCGCAAAGGTTGTCTCTTTGGCTTTCTCGAGAGCGTTGACCACGTTTTGCGCGGACTTCGGCCCCATCCGATCCAGCCCGGTCAGTTTCCCTGCGGTCAGCCGGAACAGATCCGCCGGGGTATGGACGTACTCTTTCTCCACCAGCTGGTCGATGATCTTGTCGCCCATGCCGTCAACGTCCAGCGCGCGACGGGAGACAAAGTGCTTGAGCGACTCTTTACGCTGCGCGCCGCAGATAAGGCCGCCGGTACAGCGGGCTACCGCCTCGCCTTCCACTCGCTCAACGTCGGACTGACAGACCGGGCAGTGGGTCGGGAATTCAACATCCCGGGCATCTGCCGGGCGTTCGGAAAGCACCACGTTGACCACCTGAGGGATCACGTCGCCTGCCCGGCGAATCACCACCTTGTCGCCGATTTTCAAGCCTAAGCGTTCGATCTCATCGGCATTATGCAACGTGGCATTACTCACCAGCACGCCGGCGACATGGACCGGCTCCAGGCGCGCCACCGGCGTAATCGCCCCGGTGCGGCCCACCTGGAACTCCACGTCCCGGACGAAAGTCATCTGCTCCTGGGCGGGGAACTTAAAGGCCACGGCCCAGCGCGGCGCGCGGGCCACGAAACCTAACTGCTCCTGCAGCGCCAGCGAATCGACTTTGATCACCACGCCATCAATGTCAAAGCCCAGATGGGGACGATCTTCCTCGACTTTACGATAGTAAGTGAGCACTTCCTCGGGGGTATGACAAAGGGTGACGCGATCGCTCACCGGTAATCCCCATGCTTTAAACTGCTGTAAACGGGCCGAGTGGCTGGCCGGCAGCTCACCGCCCTCCAGCACCCCAACGCCGTAGCAGAAGAAAGTAAGCGGTCGCTTCGCGGTGATGCGCGGATCCAGCTGGCGCAACGAGCCCGCCGCCGCATTGCGCGGGTTAGCAAACACTTTTCCGCCGGTGCGTCGAGCTTCTTCATTGATTTTTTCGAACCCGGCCTGCGGGAGGAACACTTCCCCGCGCACTTCCAGGCGTGCGGGAATATTATCGCCATGCAGCCTGAGCGGGATGGTGCGGATGGTTCGCACGTTAGAGGTAATATCCTCGCCGGTGGTGCCGTCGCCGCGGGTCGCCGCCTGCACCAGCACGCCGTTTTCGTAGAGAATGCTCACCGCGAGGCCGTCGAGCTTCAGCTCGCAGCAGTAGATGAGAGGGTCAGTGCTTTTCAGGCGATCCTGCACCCGCTTGTTGAAGGCCAGAAAGCTCTCTTCGTCAAACACGTTGTCCAGCGACAGCATCGGCACTTCATGGCGGATCTGGCTGAAGGCGGTCAGCGGCGCCGCCCCCACGCGCTGAGTCGGTGAATCCGGGGTAATCAGCTCCGGATGCTGGCTCTCCAGCTCGCGCAGCTCGCGCATCAGCCGGTCATACTCCGCATCGGGCACTTCCGGTGCGTCCATAACGTGGTACAGGTATTCATGATGGCGAAGCGTGGTTCGCAGTTCAGTCAGTTGTTGTTCGATCGGTTCCATATCACACCATCAATGATAAAAAACCCCCGACAGGCGGGGGTTGAGAAGGAGTTGAGATAACGCGGAACGTCAGGCGTTCGCGTCTTTCACTTCGCGAATACGATCCTGGTATTCACGCAGTTTTTGCGGCGTCATCATGCGACGCTGATCGTCAAGCACCACGCCGCCCACTTCATCGGCGATATACTGCGCAGACTGCAGCATCAGCTTGAAGTTCTGCAGTTCATCACCGTAGGAAGGGACCTGCATAAAGATAGTCACCCCAGGGGTCATCATATCCGCCATGCTGTCCGGATTGAAGGTCCCCGGCTTCACCATGTTGGCCAGGCTGAACAGTACCGGGCCGCTGCCGTCCGGGCTCAGATGGCGGTGGAAAATATTCATTTCACCAAACTTGAACCCGGCCTGCTGGATGCTATTGATAAGCACCTCGCCGTTAAGCTGCGCGCCATGGTGCGCGGCAACGTTCATCACGATGACCGTCTCTTTACGCTCTTTCGGTTGGGGCGCTGCAGGCTGCTGCGGCTCTGTCGGCTGCGGTTCAGCAACCGCGGGCTGCGGCGCGGCAACAGGCTGGGGCGCAGGCTGCTGCGGAGCGGCCGGCTGCGGCTGGGCGACGGTCGGGGTCACCGGCTGCGGCGCGACAGGCTGTTGCACAGCAGGTTGCGGCTGGTGTTGCGGCTGCGCGGGTTGCGGCTGTTGCCAGCCAGGATGTGGAGCCGGATGCGGCGCAGACGGTTGCCCCTGCGGTTGTGCCGGGGCCTGGCGCGGCGGCGCCTGACGAACCGGTTCCTCAGGACGCACAGGCTGCTGCATCTGGCGCTCGTAAGGCGGCTGGTACTGGTGCTGCGGCGCCTGACGAGGGGCTTCATGCTCCCCATGCGCGCCGTGCGGAGCGTGAGTCACCGGATGAACGCGGACTTCACCTACGCCTTCAACATTATCATCAAAGTCGTCGTTTTCCGACTCATCGTCGCGCGACTTCATACGTTTCAGTGGGCGATCGCGAAACATCGAAGAACGTTCTTTACGGCTGGTCCAGAAACCATGTACCAGTAAAGCGATTATGGCGATCGCGCCAACAATGATTAATATCAGACGCAAATCCTGCATCATTATATTCTCTGTTGTTCTAACACCTTGCCACCACGGCAAACATTTACTCACTAAGAGTATTTGCCGATTACCTCAAGTGCAAGTGCGTCGGTCGCTTTCACCACATAAAGATGAACTAAATCGTGCTTTTTGCTGTTTTTTCGAACATTTCCTAACTGGTTATTGTCTGACGACCCGATAAAATAAGCGAGCATTCACACTGGATGTTCAAAAAGGAGCAATGCCTGGCTATGGTTTCATCATCCGCACCGACCCCGCGTAGCGGCGTATACTACTTTTCGCAGGGCTGGAAACTCATCAGGCTGCCGGGCATACGTCGTTATGTCTTCCTGCCTTTACTGGTTAACGTGCTGCTGATGGGCGGTGCTTTCTGGTGGCTGTTTACCCGTCTCGACAGCTGGATCCCTTCGCTGATGAGCCATGTGCCTGACTGGCTGCAGTGGCTAAACTACCTGCTGTGGCCGGTGGTGGTGCTGTCGATCCTGCTGGTGTTTGGCTATTTCTTTTCTACTATTGCCAACTGGATTGCCGCCCCGTTCAGCGGCCTGCTGGCGGAACAGCTGGAAGCGCGTCTGACTGGCGCCACCCCGCCTGACGTCGGCGTCTTTGGCATCATGAAGGATATTCCGCGCATCATGAAGCGTGAGTGGCAGAAGCTGGCCTGGTACCTGCCCCGCGCCATCGTGCTGTTGCTGCTCTACTTTATACCCGGCGTTGGCCAGACGGTGGCCCCGGTACTCTGGTTCCTGTTCAGCGCATGGATGCTGGCGATTCAATACTGCGATTACCCCTTCGATAACCACAAGGTCCCCTTCAGGACCATGCGCGAAGCGCTGCGCAGCCGCAAGGTGATGAATATGCAGTTTGGCGCGCTCACCAGCCTGTTCACCATGATCCCGGTGTTAAACCTGGTGATCCTCCCGGTGGCTATCTGCGGCGCCACCGCCATGTGGGTCGATTGCTATCGCGACAGACACGCCAGCTGGAAGTAACAGCAGCACCTCCCCTGGAGCGGCGAGAGCCGCTCCTTATATCTCACTTATTCCTTCTTGATCATCATTATTTCCCTTCCGCATATAGATATGCTAAATCCTTACTTCCGCATATTCTTTAAGCGGGTATGCTGATGCCGTACCCCCAAATTTCATACAGTTAAGGACGGGCCATGAGTAAGATTTTTGAAGACAACTCCCTGACTATCGGTCATACGCCGCTGGTACGACTGAACCGCATTGGTAACGGCCGTATCCTGGCAAAGGTAGAATCTCGTAACCCGAGCTTTAGCGTAAAATGCCGTATCGGCGCCAATATGATCTGGGATGCTGAAAAGCGCGGCGTGCTGAAACCGGGCGTGGAACTGGTCGAACCGACCAGCGGCAACACCGGTATCGCCCTCGCCTACGTGGCGGCGGCTCGCGGCTACAAGCTAACGCTAACCATGCCGGAAACCATGAGCATCGAGCGTCGTAAGCTTCTGAAAGCGCTGGGCGCCAACCTGGTGCTGACCGAAGGTGCCAAAGGCATGAAAGGCGCCATTCAGAAAGCGGAAGAGATTGTCGCCAGCAACCCGGAAAAATTCCTGTTGCTGCAGCAGTTCAGCAACCCGGCTAACCCGGAAATCCATGAAAAGACCACCGGCCCGGAAATCTGGGAAGACACCGACGGTCAGGTGGATGTCTTCATCTCCGGCGTAGGTACCGGCGGTACGCTGACCGGCGTCAGCCGCTACATTAAAAACACCAAGGGCAAAAAAGATCTATTCACCGTCGCGGTTGAACCGACCGATTCGCCGGTTATCTCCCAGGCGCTGGCGGGTGAAGAGCTCAAGCCGGGCCCGCACAAAATTCAGGGCATCGGCGCCGGCTTCATTCCTGGTAACCTGGATCTGAAGCTGGTGGACAAAGTGATCGGCATTACCAATGATGAAGCGATCTCCACGGCACGCCGCCTGATGGAAGAAGAAGGCATCCTCGCGGGTATCTCTTCCGGGGCCGCCGTTGCCGCGGCGCTGAAGCTGCAAGAAGATGAAGCCTTTACCAATAAGAATATTGTGGTTATCCTGCCTTCCTCGGGTGAGCGTTATTTAAGCACCGCGCTGTTTGCCGATCTCTTCACCGAGAAAGAACTGCAACAGTAGTGCCAGCTTGTAAATAATGTGTAAAAAAGCACCTTTTCAGGTGCTTTTTTGTGGCATACGTCAAAGTTTTACCCCTCCTGGCATTGATTCACCTCGTAGGGTCTGGTATTTAACCAGCACATTTATTTTGATGCGCGAAATTATTCAGAAGAGGATTTCCGCCAGCTGAATCGATTTTATGATTTGGTTCAAGTCTTCCTTTCGCGGCATAATGTTTAATGACGTGCTAGTCGTCAATGGCCCGCAGGTCTTCGCAGCGCCAGGCGCTGCCGACGCCAAGGCCGGAAACGTAACGCCGGCGCTAACAATACAGGCTAAAGTCGAGTCGTTAGACTAGACTTTAGGTCCACAACACTAAACCTATAAGTTGGGGAAATATAATGTTCCAGCAAGAAGTTACCATTACCGCTCCGAACGGTCTGCACACCCGCCCTGCTGCTCAGTTTGTTAAAGAAGCTAAAGGCTTCACTTCTGAGATCACTGTAACCTCCAACGGCAAAAGCGCCAGCGCCAAAAGCCTGTTCAAACTGCAGACTCTGGGCCTGACCCAGGGCACCGTAGTAACCCTCTCCGCGGAAGGCGAAGATGAACAGAAAGCGGTTGAGCATCTGGTTAAACTGATGGCTGAACTCGAGTAAGTTCACGGGTTCTTTTTCATATCAGTCACAAGTAAGGTAGGGTTATGATTTCAGGCATTTTAGCATCCCCGGGTATCGCCTTCGGCAAAGCACTGCTGCTGAAGGAAGATGAAATTGTCATCGACCGGAAGAAAATTTCTGCCGATAAGGTTGATCAGGAAGTCGAACGTTTCCTGAACGGCCGCGCCAAGGCCTCCGCCCAGCTGGAGGTCATCAAAACCAAAGCTGGTGAAACTTTCGGTGAAGAAAAAGAAGCCATCTTCGAAGGGCATATTATGCTGCTGGAAGATGAGGAGCTTGAGCAGGAAATCATAGCCCTGATTAAAGATAAGCATATGACTGCCGACGCGGCAGCCAATGAAGTTATCGACGGTCAGGCCACTGCCCTGGAAGAGCTGGACGATGAATACCTGAAAGAACGTGCGGCTGACGTACGTGATATCGGTAAGCGCCTGCTGCGCAACATCCTTGGTCTGGCCATCATCGATCTGAGCGCGATTCAGGATGAAGTCATCCTCGTCGCCGCCGATCTGACCCCGTCAGAAACCGCACAGCTGAACCTGAAAAAAGTGCTGGGTTTCATCACCGACGCGGGCGGCCGTACCTCCCACACCTCCATCATGGCGCGTTCCCTCGAACTGCCGGCCATCGTGGGCACCGGCAGCATCACGGCGCAGGTGAAAAACGGCGACTATCTGATTCTCGACGCGGTGAACAACCAGGTTCTGATCAACCCGTCCAACGAGCAAATTGAAGCGCTGCGTAATCTGCAGGCTCAGGTTGCGGAAGAAAAAGCCGAACTGGCGAAACTGAAAGATCTGCCGGCGATTACTCTCGACGGCCATCAGGTTGAAGTGTGCGCCAACATCGGTACCGTTCGCGACGTCGAAGGTGCTGAGCGCAACGGCGCCGAAGGCGTAGGCCTGTATCGTACTGAATTCCTGTTCATGGATCGCGACGCGCTGCCAACCGAAGAAGAGCAGTTTGCGGCTTATAAAGCGGTGGCTGAAGCCTGTGGCTCTCAGGCCGTTATCGTGCGTACCATGGACATCGGCGGCGACAAAGAGCTGCCGTACATGAACTTCCCGAAAGAAGAGAACCCGTTCCTCGGCTGGCGTGCTGTGCGTATCGCGATGGATCGTAAAGAGATCCTCCGCGATCAGGTTCGCGCCATCCTGCGTGCCTCCGCTTTCGGTAAGCTGCGCATTATGTTCCCGATGATCATCTCTGTTGAAGAAGTGCGTGCGCTGAAGAAAGAGATCGAAATCTACAAACAGGAACTGCGTGACGAAGGTAAAGCATTTGACGAATCCATTGAGATCGGCGTGATGGTGGAAACACCGGCTGCGGCAACCATTGCTCGTCATCTGGCCAAAGAAGTTGATTTCTTTAGTATCGGCACCAATGATTTAACGCAATATACTCTGGCAGTTGACCGTGGTAATGATATGATTTCACATCTTTACCAGCCGATGTCACCGTCTGTACTGAATCTGATTAAGCAAGTTATTGATGCTTCTCACGCTGAAGGTAAATGGACTGGCATGTGCGGTGAGCTTGCGGGCGATGAACGTGCTACACTTCTGTTGCTGGGTATGGGGCTGGACGAATTCTCTATGAGCGCCATTTCCATCCCGCGCATCAAGAAGATTATTCGTAACACGAACTTCGAAGATGCGAAAGTATTAGCAGAGCAGGCTCTTGCTCAACCGACAACGGACGAGTTAATGACGCTGGTTAACAAGTTCATTGAAGAAAAAACAATCTGCTAATCCACGAGATGCGCGGCCCAAATTACTGCTTAGGAGAAGATCATGGGTTTGTTTGATAAATTGAAATCTCTGGTTTCTGATGACAAGAAAGACACCGGAACTATTGAGATTGTTGCTCCCCTCTCCGGTGAGATCGTCAACATTGAAGACGTGCCGGATGTGGTTTTTGCGGAAAAAATTGTGGGCGATGGGATTGCCATCAAACCGACCGGCAACAAAATGGTCGCGCCGGTAGACGGTACCATTGGTAAAATTTTCGAAACCAACCATGCGTTCTCTATTGAATCTGATAGCGGCATCGAGCTGTTCGTTCACTTCGGTATTGATACCGTTGAACTGAAAGGCGAAGGCTTCAAGCGTATCGCTGAAGAAGGCCAGCGCGTGAAAGTCGGCGACCCGGTTATCGAATTCGATCTGCCGCTGCTGGAAGAGAAAGCCAAGTCGACCCTGACTCCGGTGGTTATCTCCAATATGGACGAGATCAAAGAGCTGATCAAACTGTCCGGTAGCGTGACCGTGGGTGAAACCCCGGTAATCCGCATCAAGAAGTAATATCTGCTGCATAAAAATGGCGCCGAAAGGCGCCATTTTTTTATATCGTATGGGTCACCGGCTGATAGCATTTTTCGCGGGATAAGATACGCAATCCTTCCGGAGTGCTCTCCAGAATTCGCCGCTCGCTGTCAGAGACCAGCAGTTCACACTGATATCCACCGGCCAGGCCGAACAGCGACCGCGCCACGCAGGCATCCTCCAGCGCCGCCTCCCCTGAAGTATCAAAATGACCAACAATGCGTCCCTGCTGACGGATCACTAACCGATAGCTTTTCATCTCTGTTTCTCCAGCGGCGGCAGGATCAGTTCGTCACATCCCTGCGCGGCAGTCCAGTTCATCACCTCCAGCACGCGCTGGGCGGCTGCCTCCGTCGCAGCACCCAGCGCCAGGCCGGAAAGCAACCCGCTCACCAGCTCGGCGCAGAACAGATCGCCGGTACCCTTTAAATCCGTCTCCACCCGCGGGTGAACCACCACCTCCACCGCATCGGCCGTCACCACCAGCACATTGATCGTCGAATCAGCTTCTCCCGGCGCGCTGGTGATCACCACCCATTTGAGGCTGTCCGACAGCAGGCTACGCGCCGCGGCGACCGCCTCCGGCTGATTGCGACAGCGCCGGCCGCTCAGCGTCTCCAGCTCAAACAGATTAGGGGTGATCCCTTGCGCCAGCGGCAGCAGGTGCTGACGATAGGCGTCCGGGATCTCGGCCTTGACGTAGATGCCGCTGTCGACATCGCCAATCACCGGATCCACCAGAATACAGAGATCGGGATGGCGGTCGCGGACCCGCGTCAGCCACTGCGCCAGACGTTCAATTTGCACGGCGTTGCCCATATAACCGGTCGTCACCGCACGCAGTTCGCGCAACGCGTCGCGCTCCTCCAGCGCCTGCAGGTACCCGACAAACCACTCCTCCGGGATAATGCCGCCATAGAACGTCTCATAATGGGGCGTATTGCTGAACAGCACCGTCGGCACCGCCAGCACGCGCAGACCGTGCTGTTTAATCGCCGGTACCGCGATGCTGTTGCCGACGCTGCCGTAGACTACCTGCGACTGCACGGCGACGATATCGACTTCCGAAGCCCGGCTTTTGTCGTGAAAGAGCACTGATTGTATGTCATCTTGCTGGCCCATCTTTTCTCCCCCCGCTGGACAGCGGGTCACGCTCTGATTATGATTCGTCCTATGCTAAATTTCATTTTGTCATAGGTCAATAATGTTTGCCGGAAAAACCGCCAGCGATATCTTCGATCATATCCGCCATCTGGTGCAGAGCGGTGGCTTGCAGCCCGGAGAGGTTCTGCCGCCGGTACGCGAGCTCGCCAGCCAGCTTGCGGTGAATCGCAATACCGTCGCCGCCGCCTATAAACGGCTGGTCACCTCCGGGCTGGCCGTCAGCCAGGGACGAAACGGCACAGCTATCAAAGCACGGGATCCGCTGCCGGCGCTGGAAGGCGGTGACCCCACGACGCCGCTGAACGATCTTTCCAGCGGCAATCCGGATCCCGCCAGACTGCCTGATTTACCACGCTATCTGGGCCAAATTGCCCGCACGCCCCGCCTGTATGGCGATGCCCCCATCGAGCCGCGGCTAGGAGAATGGGCTGAGGCATGGTTTGCCAGGGAGATAACCGTTCCCTTTGCCCTGAATCTCGCCAGCGGAGCGATTGACGCGCTGGAGCGTCTGCTGTGCGCCTTGCTGCTCCCCGGCGACGGCGTGGTGGTTGAAGATCCCTGTTTTCTCAGCAGCATCAATATGGTGCGTTACGCTGGCTTTACCCCCTGCCCGGTGGCGGTGGATGCCGAGGGGATGGATCCAGACGGGCTGGAGGAGGCGTTACGCAACGGCGCGCGGGCGGTGATCTTGACCCCGCGCGCGCACAATCCTACCGGCTGTAGCCTGACGGAAACCCGGGCGCATGCCCTGCGGGAGGTGCTGGCCCGCTATCCGCAGGTGCTGGCGATCGTCGATGACCATTTTGCCCTGCTGTCGGCCACGCCCTGGTTTTCTCCTCTGCCAGCGAGCACCCAACGCTGGGCGGTGGTGCGTTCGATGTCAAAAACCCTCGGGCCAGACCTGCGGCTGGCTTTTATCGCCAGCGATGTCGACACCTCCTCCGCGCTGCGTCTGCGGCTTAACGCCGGCAGCCAGTGGGTCAGCCATCTGCTGCAGGATCTAACGCTGGCCTGTCTCACCGATAAGGCGTTTATCGCCTCGATGACGGAGACCCGCCGTCACTATCGGCAACAGAATGAGAAACTGGCGGCAGCGCTGGCCCGGCACGGCGTCAGTCATGCTGCGCCTGGCGATGGCCTCAATTTCTGGCTGCCGCTGCCAACGGCGAGCCAACCCTACGCCTTACGCCTGGCCCGCGCCGGCTGGCTGGTCCGCGAGGGGGAGGTGTTTGGTATCCGTACGCCCTCCCACGGGCTACGCCTGTCGCTGGGCCGCCTGAGCGACGCTGAGATTGCCCGCCTGGCGGCCGATATTGCCCAGGTGTTAGACGCCCCCTGACGCAGGCAGTGCGCCGAACGCATCGGGGAGGGATGGCAGCTGTCGACAAGTTACTGAAAAATTAAACGAAAACAGGCGTAGTCTTACCTGCATGACCGGAACGTCGAGACGGATACAACGCTCTCGGTGGCTGACAAATCGCTCACAATAAGGAGCACCAGAGATGCATCACATTGACCTGACGCTAAAAACAGTCATTGAGGCCTGCGACCGCGCTATCTCGCAGGAAGATTACGATACCCTGATGGGCTATTACGCGGAAGACGCCGCGCTGGTCGTCAAACCGGGCATGGTGGTCAGAGGGAAAGAGAATATCCGCAAAGCGTTTATCGCCATTGCCGACTATTTCCAGCACCGGCTGATAGTGACTCAGGGGAAAATGGAGGTCATCGAGGGCGGCGGCAATGCGCTGGTGATTATGGAGACCCGGCTGGATATCCCGACGGCACAGGGGATAACACAGGTTACGCGACGCGCAACCTATGTCTTTCAGAAGCAGGGCGAGCGCTGGCTGTGCACCGTCGATAACTCCTACGGCACCGACCTGCTCGATGATTAAATACCCGCCCCCTGGCTAAAGTGTTCCTCGCCGAACACGCCGGTGGAGAGGTAGCGATCGCCGCGATCGCAGACGATCGCCACCACCACCGCGCCTGGGTTTTCGCGAGCGATACGTAACGCCCCGGCTACCGCGCCGCCAGAGCTGACGCCGCAGAAAATGCCTTCCTGTACCGCCAGCTGACGCATGGTGTTCTCGGCATCCTGCTGATGAATATCCAGCACCGCATCCACCAGCGAAGCGTTAAAGATCCCCGGCATATACTCTGCCGGCCAGCGGCGTATCCCGGGAATACTGCTGCCCTCCTCCGGCTGCAGGCCGACAATGGTCACCGGTTTACTCTGTTCGCGCAGAAAACGTGACACGCCGGTAATGGTGCCGGTGGTCCCCATACTGGAGACAAAGTGGGTGATACGCCCCGCGGTCTGCTGCCAGATTTCCGGCCCGGTGGTAGTGTAGTGGGCGTAGGGGTTGTCCGGGTTGTTGAACTGATCGAGCAGTTTGCCCTCCCCGCGCTGAGCCATCTCCAGGGCCAGGTCGCGGGCCCCCTCCATCCCCTGCTCTTTGGTGACCAGGATCAGCTCGGCGCCATAGGCGCGCATCGCGGCCCGGCGCTCCTGGCTCATGTTGTCGGGCATCAGCAGCTTCATCCGGTAGCCTTTCAGCGCGGCGATCATCGCCAGCGCGATACCGGTGTTGCCGCTGGTCGCTTCAATTAGCACGTCGCCGGGCTGAATTTCGCCCCGCTTTTCCGCTTCAACGATCATCGACAGCGCAGCGCGATCTTTCACCGAACCGGCTGGATTATTGCCTTCAAGTTTGACCCAGATTTCGCTGCCATTGTCCGGCCCCAGACGCTGAAGCCTGACCAGAGGGGTATTGCCGATGGTGTGTTCGAGTGTATTCACGATTTTTACTCAATAAAAAAGCCGGGCGGCGCTTCGCTTACCCGGCCTACCAGACACGTGATAATTCCAGACCGGGTAAACACAGCGTCACCCGGCAAAAGCACATGGATTTAAGCTATCAGGCCGACTGCGCCAGAGCAAGCTCGCCGCGCGGCTCGATACGCTCGGTACCGTTGTACAGGCGCGCGTTTTGCAACCCGACGAACAGCCGTTCGCCGCGGGACGGCGCCTCATCGCCCGTTAACACCACGCTCAGCGGTTCGTCATACCACCCCAGAGGCTGGACGACTAATTGGGTGTAGTGACCTTTCGGGCTGGCCTCCAGGACCTGCACCGGCAGCGGCGAATCCAGGCTGGTTCGGCGGCTGATGTCCACTTCCCACGGACGCAGGAACAGATCCACCGGCCCCTGGTAAGCCGGGGTATAGCCTAACGGCCAGCGGTGAGCGCCAACGTGGAACTGTCCGCCGCGGATAACCCCCTGCAGGCGATTCACTTCCCCCATGAACTCCAGCACGAAGCGGGTCGACGGCTCACGCCACACGCGTTCAGGCGCATCGGCCTGTTCGATGTTGCCCTGGCTCATCACCACCACCCGGTCGGCAACTTCCATCGCCTCTTCCTGATCGTGGGTGACGAACACGCTGGTAAATTTCAGCTCTTCATGCAGCTGACGCAGCCAGCGGCGCAGCTCTTTACGCACCTGCGCATCCAGCGCGCCGAAAGGTTCATCCAGCAGCAGAATTTGCGGCTCTACCGCCAGGGCGCGCGCCAGCGCCACGCGCTGTTTCTGACCACCGGACAGCTGCGCCGGATAGCGATCCGCCAGGTGAGCCAGTTGCACCATCTCCAGCAGTTTGGTCACTTTGGCTTTAATCGCCGCGGCGTTGGGTCGTTCGCGGCGCGGCAGCACGGTCAGGCCAAAGGCGATGTTATCGAACACGGTCATATGGCGGAACAGCGCATAGTGCTGGAAGACGAAGCCCACTTTACGGTCGCGGGCGTGCATCCGGCTGACGTCGGTACCGTGGAAGCGGATATGACCGCTGGTCTGATGTTCCAGCCCGGCGATAATCCGCAGCAGGGTCGTTTTCCCGGAGCCGGAAGGCCCCAGCAGCGCAACCATTTGTCCGGAAGGGATATCCAGCGAGATATCATTCAGCACCTGGGTGCGACCAAACGATTTCTTAATATTGGCAATCTCAATGCTCATGATTTCCCTCCTGTTGCGCGCGTTTTTCCTGATTGGCCAGACGCCATTGCAACATACTCTTTAAAAACAGGGTCAGAATAGCCATTAACGTCAGCAGGGCCGCGGCGGTAAACGAGCCGACGGTGTTGTAATCCTGCTCCAGTAATTCAATTTGCAGCGGCAGCGACAGCGTTTCTCCGCGGATCGAACCGGAGACCACCGACACCGCGCCGAATTCGCCGATGGCGCGGGCGTTGGTCAACACCACGCCGTACAGCAGCGCCCAGCGAATATTGGGCAGCGTCACCCGGCGGAACATCTGCCAGCCGGAAGCGCCCAGCAAGACCGCCGCCTCATCTTCATGACTGCCCTGACTCATCATCACCGGCACCAGCTCACGCACCACAAACGGACAGGTGACAAAGATCGTCGCCAGCACCATGCCGGGCCAGGCGAACATGATTTGCAGGTTATGCGCATCAAGCCAGCCGCCCAGCGGACCGTTAGAGCCGTAGAACAGCAGATAAACCAGACCGGCTACCACCGGCGAGACAGCGAACGGGATATCCAGCATCGTCAATAACAGCTGGCGTCCCGGGAACGTAAAACGCGTGACCAGCCAGGCCAGCAAGGTCCCGAACACCAGGTTCACCGGCACGGTAATCAAGGCGATCATCACTGTCAGCCAGATGGCGTGGAGCATGTCCGGATTGGCCAGGTTTTCCAGCACCGGCATTAACCCTTTGCTGAAGGCCTGGATAAAGATGTAAAGCATCGGCACCACGAGGATGAAGGCGGAGACCAGCATCCCGACGCCAATCAGAAACCATTTTCCCCAGTTGATGCGGGGCGCGTCGTAGCGTTTCAATTGAGTAACTTCCGCCATTAGTGACCTACCACGCGTCGACCAAAGCGACTCTGCAGGGTATTGATGGAAAACAGCAGCAGCAGTGAGGCGGCCAGGATCACCGAGGCGATGGCGCTCGCCGCCGGATAGTCAAACTCCTGCAGTCGAATAAAGATCATCAGCGACGTCACTTCCGTCTTCCACGCGATGTTGCCGGCGATAAAAATCACCGCGCCAAATTCGCCGAGGCTGCGGGTAAACGACAGGGCAATGCCCGCCAGCAGCGCTGGCGACAGCTCCGGCAGCACCACCTTGCGGAAGCTCTGCCAGCGCGTAGCGCCCAGCGTTTCCGCTGCTTCTTCATATTCCGGTCCCAGCTCTTCCAGCACCGGCTGCACGGTACGTACCACGAAGGGGATGCTGGTGAACGCCATCGCCACGGCGATACCGAGCCAGGTATAGGTCACTTTAATATCGAACTTCGCCAGCCATTCCCCGTAAATGCCGTTAACCGAAAACAGCGAAGCCAGGGTCAGGCCGGCCACCGCCGTCGGCAGCGCAAACGGCAGATCCATTAAGGCATCCAGCAGCGTGCGGCCCGGAAAACGATAGCGGGTAAGGATCCACGCCATCAGCAGGCCGAAGACGCCGTTAAAAATCGAGGCCACGAACGCCGACAGCAGCGTCACCTTATAGGCCGCCACCACCTGCGGGTTGGTGATCACATCCCAGTACTGCGCCCAGCTCATCTGCGCCAGCTGCATCACCAGCGCGCTGAGCGGTAATAACAAAATCAGACAGACAAACAGCAGGCTGGTGCCGAGGCTCAGGGTAAAGCCCGGCAGCACGCGCTTGGACGACACAGCAAACATTACTTACGCCCCGCCGCCAGCAGTTTGTCCAGTTCGCCGCCGCTGGCGAAGTGGGTTTTCATCACCTCAGGCCAGGAGCCAAACTTGTCCTCCACGCGGAACAGTTCGGTCTGCGGGAATTTATCCTTCAGCGAATCCATCACTTTCGGGTTGTTTACCCGATAGTAGTAGTCGGTAATGATGGTCTGCGCCTGCGGACTGTAGAGCCAGTTCAGGTAGGCCTTCGCCGCCTTTTCCGTGCCGTTGGCTTTGACGTTTTTATCCACCCAGGCCACCGGGAACTCCGCCAGAATGTTGGTTTTCGGGATCACCACTTCAAATCCCTGCGCCTCATACTGCTTGCGAATATTGTTCACTTCCGACTCGAAGCTGATCAGCACATCGCCCAGGCCGCGCTCGGCGAAGGTGGTGGTCGCCCCGCGTCCGCCGGTGTCGAAGACTTCGACGTTCTTCAGGAACTGGGTCATAAACTGTTCGGTTTTGGCTTTATCGCCGCCGTCGGCTTTATCCGCCGCGCCCCAGGCCGCCAGGTAGGTGTACCGCGCGTTGCCCGAGGTTTTCGGGTTCGGGAAGATCAGCTTAACGTCAGAGCGGACCAGGTCATTCCAGTCATGAATGTTTTTCGGGTTGCCTTTGCGCACCAGGAAGCCCATCGTCGAATAGAACGGCGAGCTGTTGTTCGGCAGGCGGCTTTGCCAGTCGGCCGGGATCAGGTTGCCTTTGTCATGCAGGATCTGCACGTCCGTCACCTGGTTGTAGGTCACCACGTCCGCCTTCAGGCCCTGCAGGATCGCCAGCGCCTGCTTGGACGAGCCAGCGTGCGACTGCTTGATGGTCAGCTTGTCCCCGCCATTGTCCTTCGCCCATTGCTGCTCAAAAGGCGGGTTAAGGGCGGCAAACAGCTCGCGGGAGACATCATAGGAGCTGTTCAGCAGCTCCGTCGCCTGCGCCTGCGCCACCAGCAGCATGGAAGCCGCCAGCGCCAGATATCCTTTTTTCAGTGATTTAACGGCCATTGCGCACCCTTATCAAAAATGATCATTTACTGATGATCATCATATTTATAACGGGTACGAAAGGAGTAACGGTTTTATATACCGTTTGGCGATTTGGAAGTCGAAAAGGGAATAAGCACCTGGCAAAGCTTAGCTGAAAGCGGCTGGCAAATAAGGTGATGAAATCGGACGAGGAGCGAACAGCGCGGCACACTTTGTTAATGGAAAACAGCACAAATGACGCCCGGCAGTTGCGCCGCCACCTGACGCCGCAGGAGCGCCGCCTGTGGCACCAGTTGCGCGATCGCCGTTTTGCTAGCTACAAGTTTCACCGCCAGCATCCCGCTGGACCCTATATTCAAGATTTCGCCTGGTGATTGAGTTCGCCGGCGGCCAGCATGACAGCCGGACTGAATACGATGCCCGGCGCACAACATGGCTTAAGCAGCAAGGCTGGACCGTTTTACGCTTCTGGAATAACAAGTATGACCGGAACGAAACCAGCGTGCTGCAGGTGATCCTGCGCACGCTCGAGGAACTCTCCCCCTCACCCCGGCCCTCTCCCTCAGGGAGAGGGTTAGGATGAGGGGAAAGCATTACAGCGCCTGAATACGCTCCAGGGACGGCGCGAAGTAATAGCCGCCGGTCACCGGTTTGGTGAAGCGCAGCATCGCGTCGCGTTTGCCGTCGGTATCGCCGAACATGCTCAGCAGCTGCTGCTCGATGTTGTACAGACGCGCGCAGTAGGCGCAAAAATAGAGGCCATGGGTACCGCTGGCGGTGCCATACGGCAGGCTCTGGCGGACGATTTTCAGCCCTTTGCCATCTTCTTTTAAGTCAACGCGGCTCAGGTGAGACGTGACCGGACGTTCGTCGCCATCGATCTCTTCATTGGCTTCCTTGGTGCGGCCGATCATCATCTCCTGATCCGGCACGCTCATGCGGTTCAGCTGTTTGAGATTATGCTCCCAGCGCTGGACGAACACGTAGCTGCCGCCCGCGTCCACGCCGTCTTTGATCACCGCCACTTCACGCCGGGTTTCTTCCCCCGCCGGGTTTTCGGTGCCGTCGACGAAGCCGCTGAGGTCACGCTCTTCCACCCAGCGGAAGCCGTGGATCTCTTCTTTCACCTCGATAGCGTCGCCAAAGGCGGCCAGCGCGGCCTGCGCCACCGAGAAGTTCACTTCATGGCGGGCGGATAAAATATGAATCAGCAGGTCATACTGGGTGGATGGCGCCAGCCCTTTGCCGTAGACCGGAAAATCTTTTAACTCCTCCGCCCCTTCGCCGCCGCTCAGCTGACGCCAGACGGTATTGCCGAACGCCACCACCGCACCGAGTTTAGCGTCGGGGAATTTAGCCTGGAAGGTGGCCACGTTATCGACAAAATTTTTGCTCGCTTCGCGCAGGGCGTTAACGTCCCCTTTGATATTGGCTTCAATCCAAATCGCCGCGCGGCAATGTTCCGGCAAAATGCCGCTCTGAACCTGAGACATCGCTCCTCCTGAAATGATGCAACTACAACGCTGTCGCGTTGCTAACGCGCCATTGTAACCGTTTTTCAGGGCCGTCGTGTCTCTTCAGATCAATTTAGCGACGCCAGATAATTTTGCTGACCTTCCAGTTTTTCAGCGTATCGTCG
This sequence comes from Klebsiella sp. M041, assembly GCF_059759695.1. Lineage (NCBI taxonomy): Bacteria > Pseudomonadati > Pseudomonadota > Gammaproteobacteria > Enterobacterales > Enterobacteriaceae > Klebsiella > Klebsiella sp. M041. Next base: position 134,656 of record NZ_JCAXWU010000001.1, on the reverse strand, counting down.
GAGGGCATCAGCTCGTCCGGGCCGCTCCAGTGACCGGTGAAGGCGTAACTGATATGCTGGCTCCCCTCGGCCTGACACTCGACGACCGCGCCATTGTCATTGCTGCCTTTCTGGCAGTTGCCGAAGGCTTTGCTGTACAGGTCGCTGAACGGTGTGCCGATTTTCACGCCGCTGGCGGTTTTGATTTCGGCATCGCGGACGTCAATCCGGCTGATGGCGCCGTTGTCGCCATTGATGGTCAGCGCCACGCTGTTGTCTTTCAGCGCTTCAAAGTAGTGGACGATATTCCCCTTATCGGTCTTCATTCCGCTGCGCAAACGGTAGTCGCTCCCCAGCGCATCGCTAATGGCCTGTTCGTTGAGCGGCGTGGACGCCGTCAGTTTCCCCACCCCCTGCTCGGTCACCTCGGTGGAAGAACCAAACCAGTTCCACGGATAGGCCGCCGACCAGTTGACCGCGCTCATCGTTGAGCAGCCGGTCAGCGCCAGCGGAAGCGCGCAGAGCATTACACGTAGCGATTTCATATCACAATCCTTTCTGAGTCATTCAACGCATGTTGGAGTTCACGATCGGCAAAAAGTGCCATTAAAAGGTGGTCTGGCGAAAACAGGCGCCGAGGCGACGGCTGGTTGCCAGCCACCATAGGGCATAACCATCCGCCGCCAGCAGTCCGATGGTCAGCGAGGAGGGAGATTCGCCGCTCAGCCATAGCATCGGCTGCCACAGCAAGAGCAGCACTTGCGATAACACCAGCAGCCAGCGCATCGCCCGCCACAGGCGCGGCAGGCGCTGACGATAGCCGCTAAGCAGAAAGGCCAGCACCGCCGGCACGCCGGGGAGTAGACCGAGCCAGAAGCGGTCGTGATCGGGATAGAACAGATTTAGAATCGCGTCGCCCTGCTGACGCGACGCGCCGGCCATCAAGAACAGCACCCAGGTGCGGGCCTGTAACAACAGCACGCACCAGAAAAGGAAAGGCAGACGCAGACGGCCATGGGCATCAAAATCGGCGGGGATAAACTCAGTATTCTTCATCTTCAATCAGGCGTTTGCCCAGGGTCAGGACATCGGCGTACTCATAGCCCAGCCGCTCGTACATCCCCTGCACCACGTCGTTGTCCTCGCGGACCATAATATTGATTTTCGGGCAGCCGCGAGCAATCAGCTTTTTCTCCAGACGGTTGAGCAGCGCGTTCGCGATCCCCCGACCGCGATATTCCGGATGGACGCCCAGATAGTAGGCCGACCCGCGATGGCCGTCATATCCGCCCATCACCGTACCGACGACTTCGCCGTTCACTTCCGCCACCAGGAACAGGCTGACATCGTGATTCAGCTTGCGCTCAATATCCATCTCCGGATCGTTCCAGGGACGCAGCAGATCGCAACGCTCCCACAGCGTCACAACCTCTTCGAAATCCTGCTGGCGAAAAACGCGAATCTCCATGGTATTCCCCACCATTGACGGTTAAAAACAGTGATTATGGCGCGAATATGACTGATAGCCAATATCAGGCGAAATCAGCGACAAAAAATGGCATAATATGACTTTGTCATGTATTGAAATGAAAAGTAAAACAATTCTTATTTTGAATGGTCGTAACGGCAAACGCGATACGATATAACATTGGACATCACTTGTTTACAATTCAGGCCGAATGAGCACTTTTAAACCCTTAAAAATACTTGCTTCGCGCCGTCAGGTGCTGAAAGCCGGGCTGGCTGCCATGACGCTGAGCGGCGTCACTGCACAGGTCAGCGCAAAAGAGCAGCCACTGAAAACATCAAATGGACACAGCAAACCCGCCGCCAAAAAGGCCGGCGCACGCCGCATTGTGATGCTCGACCCGGGCCACGGCGGCATCGACACCGGGGCTATCGGCCATAATGGCTCGAAAGAGAAGCATGTGGTGCTGGCGATCGCTAAGAACGTGCGCAGCATCTTGCGCAGCAACGGCATTGACGCCCGCCTGACCCGCACCGGCGATACCTTTATCCCGCTGTATGACCGCGTGGAGATTGCCCATCAGCACGGCGCCGATCTGTTTATGTCGATCCACGCCGATGGCTTCACCAACCCGAGCGCTGCCGGCGCCTCGGTGTTCGCTCTGTCAAACCGCGGCGCCAGTAGCGCCATGGCGAAATACCTCTCCGATCGCGAAAACCGCGCCGACGAGGTCGCCGGTAAGAAAGCGACGGATAAAGACCATCTGCTGCAGCAGGTGCTGTTCGATCTGGTACAGACCGACACCATTAAAAACAGCCTGACGCTGGGCTCGCATATCCTGAAAAAGATCAAGCCGGTGCATAAGCTGCACAGCCGCAATACCGAACAGGCGGCGTTCGTGGTGCTGAAGTCGCCGTCCATACCGTCCGTGCTGGTGGAAACCTCGTTCATTACGAACCCGAACGAGGAAAAACTGCTCGGCACCACCGCCTTCCGGCAGAAAATCGCCACCGCGATTGCCAACGGCATTATCAGCTATTTCCACTGGTTCGATAACCAGAAAGCCCATTCGAAGAGACGTTAATGAAACCCGATGCCGCGCAGGTTAAAACTTTTCTGCTCCAGCTGCAGGACAGCCTCTGTCAGCAGCTAAGCGCCGTGGATGGCGCGCCGTTTATTGAAGACGCCTGGCAGCGGGAAGGCGGCGGCGGCGGACGCAGCCGGGTGCTGCGCGACGGCAATGTGTTCGAGCAGGCGGGGGTCAACTTTTCCCATGTCCATGGCGACGCCATGCCAGCCTCCGCCACCGCCCACCGCCCGGAGCTGGCCGGACGCAGCTTTGAAGCCATGGGCGTCTCGCTGGTGGTCCATCCGCTGAACCCCTATGTGCCCACCAGCCACGCCAACGTGCGGTTCTTTATTGCCGAAAAGCCTGGCGCCGAGCCGGTGTGGTGGTTCGGCGGCGGCTTTGATTTAACCCCTTACTACGGCTTTGAAGAGGATGCCGTCCACTGGCATCGTACCGCCCGCGATCTGTGTCTGCCTTTCGGCGAAGCCGTCTATCCGCGCTATAAAAAATGGTGCGATGATTATTTCTATCTGAAGCACCGCCAGGAACAGCGCGGGATTGGCGGTCTGTTCTTTGACGACCTGAACACCCCGGATTTTGACCACTGCTTCGCCTTTATGCAGGCAGTGGGTAACGGTTACGCTGACGCCTATTTACCCATCGTCGAACGCCGAAAAGCCACGCCGTACGGCGAGCGTGAGCGCCATTTTCAGCTCTATCGCCGCGGCCGCTACGTCGAATTCAATCTGGTCTGGGACCGTGGCACCCTGTTCGGTCTGCAGACCGGCGGTAGGACGGAATCTATTCTGATGTCGATGCCGCCGCTGGTGCGCTGGGAATATGATTACCAGCCGGAGGCCGGCAGCCCTGAGGCGGCGCTGAACGAGTTTATTAAAGTGAAAGCCTGGATCTGAGCGACGCCAAATCAGACCAAAAAGCCCCGGAGTACCGGGGCTTTTTTATGACGTTTACAGCGGTTCGGTTTGCGCTTCGACAACCGCCAGCGCCACCATATTCACGATGCGACGCACAGAGGCGATCGGCGTCAGGATATGCACCGGCTTCGCTACCCCCATCAGCACCGGCCCGACGGTGACCCCTTCCGAACTGGAGACGCGCAGCAGGTTATAGCTGATCCGGGCGGCTTCCATATTCGGCATCACCAGAATATTGGCCGACCCCTTCAGCGGGCTGTCCGGCATGCGATCGTTGCGAATGCTTTCCACCAGCGCGGCGTCGCCATGCATTTCGCCATCGATCATCAGCTCCGGCGCGCGCGCCTTCACCAGCTCAAGGGTTCTGCGCATCTTGCTGGCGGACGGGCAGTCGGCAGAGCCAAAGTTGGAATGCGACAGCAACGCCACCCGCGGTTCGATACCAAAGCGACGCACGCTTTCCGCCGCCATCAGGGTGATCTCCGCCAGCTCTTCCGGCGATGGATCGTGATTGACATAGGTGTCGGCGATAAAGGTGTTGCCGCTCGGCAGCAACAGCGCGTTCATCGCCCCGGCGGTGCTGACGCCATCGCGATAGCCGAACAGCGGCTGCACCACGCGGTAGTGGTCGTGGTACTCGCCAATGGTGCCGCAGATCATCGCATCCGCTTCGCCACGGTGAACCATGATGGCGCCAATCACCGTGGTGTTGCTAATCACCGCCCGCTGCGCCTGCTCCTGGGTAATGCCGCGGCGTTTCATCAGCTGGTAGTACTCGCTCCAGTACTCTTTAAACCGCGGGTCGGATTCATTATTGACGATCTCGAAGTCAACGCCGGCCTTGATCTGCAGGCCCAGCTTCTGGATGCGCATTTCAATCACGCTCGGGCGCCCCACCAGAATCGGTTTGGCCAGCCCCAGCGACACCAGCTCCTGGGTGGCGTGCAGCACCCGGGTCTCCTCCCCTTCCGCCAGCACCACGCGCTTCGGCTCTTTGCGCGCCTGAGAGAAGATAGGCTTCATAAACAGGTTGGTCTTATAGACGAACTCGCTCAGCTTCTCGATATAGGCGTCAAAATCGGCGATCGGGCGCGTCGCCACGCCGGAGTCCATCGCCGCCTTCGCCACCGCGGGGGCGATCTTGACGATCAGCCGCGGATCGAACGGTTTCGGAATAATGTAGTCCGGGCCAAAGCTTAAATCCTGATCGCCGTAGGCGGAGGCGACCACTTCGCTCTGCTCGGCGTGGGCCAGCTCGGCAATGGCATGCACCGCCGCCAGCTTCATCTCTTCGTTGATCGCCGTCGCGCCGACGTCCAGCGCGCCGCGGAAGATGAACGGGAAGCAGAGGACGTTGTTGACCTGGTTAGGGTAGTCGGAGCGGCCGGTGCAGATGATGGCGTCATCGCGGACCTGCTTCGCCAGCGGCGGCAGAATTTCCGGCTCCGGGTTGGCCAGGGCGAGGATCAGCGGCGCGCGCGCCATCTTCTTCACCATCTCCGGGGTCAGCACTTTCGGACCGGAGCAGCCGAGGAAAATGTCCGCGCCGTCGATCACGTCATCAAGGGTGCGTTTGCCGTCGTCTTCCACCGCGTAGGCCGCTTTGGTTTCCGCCATGTTCGGCTCACGATCCTTATAGATAACGCCTTTCGAATCGCAGACCACGATGTTGTGCTTTTGCATCCCCAGCGCCACCAGCAGGTTCATGCAGGCGATAGCCGCCGCCCCCGCGCCGGAGACCACCATCCGCACGTCGGACAGATTCTTCTCAACGACGCGCAGGCCGTTGAGGATCGCCGCGGTGCTGATGATCGCCGTGCCGTGCTGATCGTCATGGAACACCGGAATATTCATCCGCTCGCGCAGCTGCTGCTCAATGTAGAAACACTCCGGCGCTTTAATATCTTCGAGGTTGATGCCGCCGAAGGTCGGCTCGAGGGCGGCGACGACGTTAATGAATTTGTCCGGGTCCAGCTCATCGACTTCGATATCAAACACATCGATGCCGGCAAATTTCTTAAACAGGACGCCTTTGCCCTCCATTACCGGTTTGCCGGCCAGGGCGCCGATGTTGCCAAGCCCCAGCACCGCAGTGCCGTTGGAGACGACCGCCACCAGGTTGCCGCGGGCGGTATATTTGTAAGCCGCCAGCGGATCTTTTTCGATTTCCAGACAGGGGGCCGCGACGCCCGGCGAGTAGGCCAGCGCCAGATCGCGCTGGGTGGCGAGAGGTTTGGTCGGCGAGACCTGGATTTTTCCGGGAACCGGAAATTCGTGGAAGTCGAGGGCGCTCTGTTTTAACTGCTCATCCATTTTATATTCCTTTCTTTCACGTATCGTTCGTAGGGAAAAAGCGTGATGACCATCCTGTCGTTCACCTTTCAGTGGCAGACAGTATCCCTCCTGGCGGGGCGATAAACTTTGAACACCGCCAAACTCTGGCCATCGCTATGATCTGGTTGTTATCAATTTATAGCGGTTATGTTACCCGGATTCGCCGCCAATAATAGCCCCGTCTGCTATGCTTTTTGGTTATGTACCTCATCAATATTTATACCGCATACCGGCAAGCACTCATGTAACACCTTGTTCCAGGAGGACTTATCCATGAATCAGCTAGACAGTATTAAGCAGTTCACCACCGTGGTCGCCGACAGCGGCGACATCGAATCCATCCGCCACTACCATCCGGAAGATGCCACCACCAACCCCTCCCTGCTGCTGAAGGCCGCCGGGCTGGCGTCCTATAGCGGACTCATCGACGACGCGATCGCCTGGGCCAAAAAGCAAGGAGGCAGCCGCGAAGCGCAGGTAACTCACGCCTGCGATAAGCTGGCGGTCAATTTTGGCGCGGAGATCCTCAAAAGCATTCCTGGCCGTGTCTCCACCGAGGTGGACGCCCGGCTCTCCTTCAACCGGGAGAAGAGTATCGAGAAGGCGCGCCATCTGGTGGCGCTGTATCAGGAGATGGGCATTGATAAGTCACGGATCCTGATCAAGCTGGCCTCCACCTGGGAGGGGATCCGCGCCGCCGAAACGCTGGAAAAAGAGGGGATCCACTGCAACCTGACGCTGCTGTTTTCCTTCGCCCAGGCCCGGGCCTGCGCCGAAGCCGGGGTCTATCTGATCTCCCCTTTCGTCGGGCGTATTTATGACTGGTATCAGGCGCGCAAACCGCTGGATCCTTACGTGGTTGAGGAAGATCCAGGGGTGAAATCCGTGCGCAATATCTATGACTACTTCAAACAGCATAAATACAACACCATCGTGATGGGCGCCAGCTTCCGCCGCACCGAGCAGATCCTCGCCCTGGTCGGCTGCGACCGCCTGACCATCGCCCCGCCTTTATTAAAAGAACTGCAGGCCAGCGACGCCCCGGTGGTGCGCAAACTGATCCCTGCCAGCCAGATCCTGCCGCGCCCGGTGCCGCTCAGCGAGGCGGAGTTCCGCTGGGAACATAATCAGGATCCTATGGCGGTCGAAAAGCTGGCGGAGGGTATCCGCCTGTTCGCCGTCGATCAACGCAAACTGGAAGATCTGCTTGCCGCCAAACTGTCACTTTAGTCTCACGGAGAAAACTATGTCCCGAAGAGAGCTTGCCAACGCCATCCGCGCCCTGAGTATGGACGCGGTGCAGAAAGCCAATTCCGGCCACCCCGGTGCGCCAATGGGGATGGCAGATATTGCCGAAGTGCTGTGGAACGATTTTCTCAAGCACAATCCGCAAAACCCTGGCTGGGTGGACCGCGACCGCTTTATTCTGTCCAACGGCCACGCGTCGATGCTGCTCTACAGTCTGCTGCACCTGACCGGCTACGATCTGCCGCTGTCAGAGCTGAAGCAGTTCCGCCAGCTGCACTCCAAAACGCCGGGTCACCCGGAGCATGGCTATACTCCCGGGGTGGAGACCACCACCGGCCCGCTGGGCCAGGGGCTGGCGAACGCCGTCGGTATGGCCATTGCCGAACGCACCCTGGCGGCGCAGTTTAACCGCCCCGATCATGAGATTATCGACCATCACACCTGGGTTTTCATGGGCGATGGCTGTCTGATGGAGGGGATCTCCCATGAGGCCTGTTCGCTGGCAGGCACGCTCGGACTGGGCAAGCTGATCGGTTTTTACGATCACAACGGCATCTCCATCGACGGCAAAACCGAAGGCTGGTTTTCCGACGATACAGCGGAACGCTTCCGCGCCTACCACTGGCACGTGATCGGCGATATCGACGGCCACGATCCGCAGGCCATCAAACAGGCCATTACGGAAGCGCAGGCGGTGAAAGATAAGCCGTCGCTGATCATCTGTCGGACCATCATCGGCTTCGGTTCGCCCAACAAAGCCGGCTCAGAGGAGTCGCACGGCGCGGCGCTGGGTGAAAAAGAGGTGGCCCTGGCCCGCCAGCAGCTGGGCTGGAAATATCCGCCCTTTGAGATCCCGAAAGAGATCTATCAGGGTTGGGATGCGCGGCCACGCGGCGAAAAAGCCGAGCACGCCTGGAACGAGAAATTCGCCGCCTACCAGCAGCAGTTCCCGGAACTGGCCGCTGAGCTAACCCGTCGCATGGCAGGCGCCCTGCCGGAAGATTTTGCCGCGACGGCGCGTGACTACGTGGCGAAGCTGCAGGCCGAGCCGGCGAAGATCGCCAGCCGTAAAGCCTCGCAAAATGCGCTGAACGCGTACGGCCCGCACCTCCCGGAGCTGCTGGGCGGTTCGGCGGATCTCGCGCCGAGTAACCTGACCATCTGGTCTGGCTCGACATCGATTAAAGAGGATGCCGCCGGCAACTATATCCACTACGGCGTGCGCGAATTCGGCATGACCGCGGTGGCCAACGGCATCGCCCTGCACGGGGGCTTCATTCCCTATACCTCGACCTTTCTGATGTTTGTGGAATACGCCCGCAACGCCGCGCGCATGGCGGCCCTGATGAAGGCCCGGCAGATCATGGTCTATACCCATGACTCCATCGGTCTTGGGGAAGACGGTCCGACCCACCAGGCGGTGGAACAGCTGGCCAGTCTGCGGCTGACGCCCAACTTCAGCACCTGGCGCCCTTGCGACCAGGTGGAGACCGCCGTCGCCTGGCAGGCGGCCATCGCGCGTCAGGGCGGACCGACGGCGCTGATCCTGTCGCGACAAAACCTGGCGCAGATGCCGCGTACCCCGCAACAGGTTCAGGATATCGCCCGGGGCGGCTACGTGCTGAAGGATGCCGGCGGCAAACCCGACCTGATCCTTATCGCCACCGGCTCGGAAGTGGAAATCACCGTCCTGGCGGCGGAAAAACTGTTGGCCAACGGAGTGAATGTGCGGGTGGTTTCGCTCCCCTCCACCGACGTGTTTGACGCTCAGGACGAGGCCTGGCGCGAGTCGGTGCTGCCGTCGGACGTCAGCGCCCGGGTGGCCGTCGAGGCCGGGATAGCGGACTACTGGTATAAATATGTCGGCTTAAAAGGCAAGATCGTCGGCATGACCGGCTACGGTGAATCCGCCCCGGCGGAGCAGCTGTTCCCGTTCTTTGGCTTTACGGTCGACCATATCGTCGCCACCGCCGAACAGGTGCTTAACGGGTGATCCACAGCGTGGGCCAGGCATCTGGCCCCTGCCAGTTGTCGCACGTCGGCTGCTGTGCGTAACGGGAGAGGCTGAACCGCTGGCCGTCAAAACGCCAGCGGGTCTGGATCCCGCAATCGCCAGACGCGCGCCCCTTGTCCAGGGTCACCAGCTCATGACGACGGTCATCATAGCTGGCGTTAATCAGCTCAATCTCCCGCGGCGCCTCGCCGGGCGGCTGAAATGGCAGCGTCAGCCGCACCTGACGGGCGACATACGGGCGCTGGCGGGAGACCAGCCAGGCCAGCCAGACGGTGTTGTACGCCCCGGATTCGCAGCTGGTCATCAGCAGCACTTTGTCATCCGTCAGCGCAGTGACGCGAATTTCGCGGCGGAACGGATCGAGGGAGCAGTTGCTGTTGCTCATCCGCTCATTGCCGTAGTCCATCAGATCGTTGAGTTCATCACGTCCCAGCGGCGACTGCGCCGTGACCGCGCTCGCCACCGCGCGCAGCGCCGGCGCCGGCGGTACGCTGAGCGGCGGCTCCTCCCCCTTGCCGACCCAGGCCGTTTCGCTGCCCACCCGCTTTTGCCGGGCATCGATAAATAACAGGGCCGCTTTCAGCCCCTGCAGGGAGATGGTCTGCAGGCCGTTGGCCAGCGAGAGGGTTTTTCCCTCCTGGACCCGCTGAAGGAAGGCATCGATCGTCACGCTGTCGTCGGTTTTAATGAGTTTATCTTCAATGCGCCAGCGCTTGTCGGTCAGGGACAGCGGTTTACCATCCAGCAGCAGGCGCGGCGCTATCGGCGCGAGCGTCGCCACCGGATTGCCGGTGCCGCCCAGTTCGATACGCAGGCTGGCGTCAGTAGCCGCCCCGGCGCTGCGGCTGAGGGTCATCACCAGACCATAATGCAGCCCCACGTTGCGGGTGACGCAGAAATTTTGGTTATTACAGGTGACCTGCCAGTCGTTGAAGCGCTGCTGCGCCGGTGCCGACCATGCCTGTGAGCAAGGCAGCACCGCCAGAAAGAGGAAAAAAATGATGCGAAAAAGCATGAACCGCCCGACCCCAGATAAACCCGACCACGGCGCCTATCCTGGACAACGGCAGCCGCTGACTCAATCGGATTTGTCAGAGTTCCCCGACATCAGGCCGGAGGTTTGCAGATACTGCAGCAGAATGACCGCTTTCCCGTCGCGGATCTCCCCATCAGCGACCATCTGTAGCGCCTGGCTAAAGGGCAGCTCCAGCACCTCGATGGCTTCGTCATCCACCCCGCCGCCGCTGGTGGTTCGCTGGGCGTCGCTGTACTCGGCGATAAAGAAATGCACCACTTCGGTGACGCCGCCTGGCGACATAAACAGCTCAAACAGCTTTCGCACCTCGCCCACTTCATAGCCGGTCTCTTCCACCGCCTCTTTCCGAATGCAGGCCTCCGGCTCGTCGTTGTCCAGCAGCCCGGCGCAGGTTTCAATCAGCATGCCGTCATGATTGCCATTGACCCAGGTGGCGACCCGGAACTGACGCACCAGGACCACCGTCTGCTTATGACGGTTATACAGCAACACGGTGGCGCCATTGCCGCGATCGTAGACCTCGCGTTTGTGGCGCACGACGCTGCCGTCCGCCCGCGTCAGCTCATAGGTCATGTTGCGTAGTACGAACCAGTTCTCAGAGAGGATTTTATCTTTAATGACGTGAATATTGAGTGACATACCGACCCCACAGCGTAAAAGGACGCCCTCATACTACGCTGCGGAGCCGGGTTTGTCGTCAGTGAAGCGGCGTCGTTTTCAGCCCCAGATAGTCAAGGATCCCCTGCGCCGCATGACGGCCTTCCGCCATCGCCGTTACCACCAGGTCGGCGCCGCGCACGGCATCGCCGCCGGCGAAGATCTTCTCCTGACTGGTCTGATAACGGTAACGGCTCTCCACTCCGGCTTTAATCCGCCCCTGGCTGTCCAGCGCCACCCCGGCCGCTTCCAGCCAGGGCATGCGGTGCGGGTGGAAGCCAAAGGCCATGATCACCGCCTCTGCCGGCATAACAAACTCGCTGCCGGGGATCGGCGTCGGGCGGCGTCTTCCGCCGGCGTCCGGAGCGCCAAGCTCGGTGCGCAAAAAGCGAACCCCGTTCACCCGTCCGTTCTCGTCCAGCTCAAGCGTCACCGGCTGGACGTTAAACTCAAAGAGCGCCCCCTCTTCGCGGGCGTTTTTGACCTCTTTTTTCGAGCCCGGCATGTTGGCTTCATCCCGCCGATAGGCGCAAGTCACCTGGCGGGCGCCATGGCGCAGCGCGGTGCGCACGCAGTCCATCGCCGTATCGCCGCCCCCCAGCACCACCACGTTCAGCCCGGCGGTGTTGACATAAGGCTCCAGCGCCGATTCCGTCAGCCCCATCACCTGTTTGGTGTTGGCGATAAGAAACGGCAGCGCATCGTAGACCCCGGGCGCCTCTTCATTCGGCAGGCCGGCCTTCATGGAGCGATAGGTTCCGGCGCCGACGAACACCGCGTCATACTCAGCCAGCAGCGTCGCCAGGGGGATATCTTTCCCCACCTCGCAGTTGAGCTCAAAGTGGACGCCCATCTCGCAGAAAATCGCCCGCCGCCGGGCCAGCAGTGACTTATCCAGCTTGAACGCCGGAATGCCGAAGGTCAGCAGGCCGCCGATCTCCGGATGACGGTCAAAGACCACCGGCTGTACGCCGTGGCGCACCAGCGCATCGGCGCAGGCCAGCCCGGCCGGTCCGGCGCCGATAATCGCCACCCGTTTGCCGCTCGGCTTAACCTGCGAGAGGTCCGGACGCCAGCCGCTGGCCAGCGCCTGGTCGGATATAAATCGCTCAATATTGCCGATGGTGACCGCGCCGCTTTCATCGCGCAGGGTGCAGGCGCCCTCACACAGCCGGTCCTGAGGGCAGACGCGGCCGGTGATCTCCGGCAGACAGTTGGTCTGATGGGACAGGGCGACCGCGGCGGCGATATCCCCTGCCTTCACCAGCTCGACCCACTGCGGAATGTGGTTATGCAGTGGACAGGTCCATTCACAGATGCTGTGTTCTCCACATTTCAGGCAGCGGGCGGCCTGCTGCCGTGCCTGCGTCGGGGTGAACGGCTGATAGATCTCCTCAAAGTGGCTCTTACGCGCCTCCGCCGCCAGCTTATCCGGCTCTCCGCGCGGCGGCGTCATCGCCATTTGCCTGGCCTTCTCGCCGGCGTCGGGCTGCCTGGCGGGGGCCGCGCCGCGCTGCCACGGCTGCGCCTCCTGGCAGGCCGACCGCAGACGCCGCTGCCTGGCCAGCGTGGTCAATGTCTCATCGTCGGCGAGGGTCAGCGCCTGCGCCGGACAGTTTTCCACACAGGCCGGTCCCGCCTCGCGGCCCGCGCACAGATCGCATTTTTGCGCGCTGGCTTTCACCTGGCCTGCGGCTTGCGGCGTGACCACGACCTGCATCACCCCGAACGGGCAGGCCACCATGCAGGATTTACAGCCAATGCATTTCTCCTGACAGACCTGAACGCTGTCGCCAGTCTGGGCGATGGCGCCGTTGGGGCAGCTGCGGAGGCAGGGGGCGTCTTCGCAGTGGCGGCAGGTGATGGCGTTACGCTGCCCTTCTGCTTTAATCACGGTGATACGGGGCAAAAAGCGCTGCGGGGTCAGCGCATGTTGCTCCTCGTTATGCGCCATTACGCAGGCCACTTCGCAGGCCTGGCAACCGATACATTTTCGGCTATCGCTCAATATAAAGTGGTTCATGGCTTCCTTTTGTCTTATTGGTGAATAACCCCTTAATGCGCATGCCTATTTATTACCCGACAAGACGAGGCCGGAACAATGTTCATTTGCCCAGGATACCCTTTTTCTGGAAAGAATCCGTTTTGGATCAATTTTTTTGACTTAAATGAAATCAGGTTTCACATCGGCAAGGAATAATGCGTCCCCGGGTGCTGCGGGCGAAGCGGAGTGGCCGACCCGGCGGCAGGAAAGTTCGATGTTTCTTTACGATACGGCAAAAGCAACATGATAAATTACACTATCTCCTTAATTTCTCCACGATTGCCGGAGGCGCTGGGGCTAAAGTGGCACAGGCTGTGCAATAACAAGAACATGTGCATATGAGGTTTTTATTCTGATGGCGAATTTCTTTATCGATCGCCCCATTTTTGCGTGGGTGCTGGCAATCCTGTTATGCCTGACGGGCACCCTTGCCATTTTGTCGCTGCCGGTTGAACAGTATCCCGATCTGGCCCCGCCGAATGTGCGGGTCACGGCCAACTATCCCGGCGCCTCCGCGCAAACCCTGGAGAATACCGTCACCCAGGTTATCGAACAGAATATGACCGGCCTCGATAACCTGATGTATATGTCATCCCAGAGCAGCGCCACCGGCCAGGCGACCATCACCCTCAGTTTTACCGCCGGTACCGACCCGGACGAAGCCGTGCAGCAGGTGCAAAACCAGCTGCAGTCGGCGATGCGTAAGCTGCCGCAGGCGGTGCAAAACCAGGGGGTAACGGTGCGCAAGACTGGCGATACCAATATCCTGACCCTCGCCTTCGTCTCCACCGACGGCAGTATGGATAAACAGGATATCGCCGACTACGTCGCCAGTAACATTCAGGACCCGCTCAGCCGCGTCAACGGCGTAGGGGATATCGACGCCTACGGCTCGCAATACTCAATGCGCATCTGGCTCGATCCGGCAAAGCTCAATAGCTTCCAGCTGACCACCAAGGATGTTACCGACGCCATCAGTTCGCAGAACGCCCAGATTGCCGTCGGCCAGCTCGGCGGCACGCCTTCCGTCGATAAGCAGGCGCTGAACGCCACCATCAACTCGCAATCTCTGCTGCAAACCCCGGAGCAGTTTCGCAATATCACCCTGCGCGTCAATCAGGATGGTTCAGAGGTGACCCTCGGCGATGTCGCTACCGTGGAGATGGGGGCGGAGAAGTACGACTATCTTAGCCGCTATAACCGCCAGGCCGCCTCTGGCCTGGGAATTAAGCTCGCCTCCGGCGCCAACGAAATGGCCACCGCGGAGCGCGTGATCGCTCGCCTCAATGAGCTGTCGCAGTATTTCCCGCACGGGCTGGAATATAAAGTCGCCTACGAGACCACCTCCTTCGTGAAGGCTTCCATTACCGACGTGGTGAAAACCCTGCTGGAGGCGATCCTGCTGGTTTTCCTCGTGATGTATCTGTTCCTGCAGAACTTCCGCGCTACCCTGATCCCGACCATCGCCGTGCCGGTGGTGCTGATGGGCACCTTCGCGGTGCTTTATGCCTGTGGCTACAGCATCAACACCCTGACGATGTTCGCGATGGTGCTGGCTATCGGCCTGCTGGTGGATGACGCCATCGTGGTGGTGGAAAACGTTGAGCGCATCATGAGCGAGGAAGGCCTGTCGCCGCGGGAAGCCACCCGCAAATCGATGGGACAAATTCAGGGCGCGCTGGTGGGGATCGCGATGGTGCTGTCGGCGGTGTTTGTGCCGATGGCCTTCTTCGGCGGCACCACCGGCGCTATCTATCGCCAGTTCTCAATTACTATCGTCGCGGCGATGGTCCTCTCGGTGCTGGTGGCCATGATCCTCACCCCGGCCCTTTGCGCCACCCTGCTCAAACCGGTTAAGCCAGGTGAATCTCATGAGAGAAAAGGCTTCTTCGGCTGGTTCAACCGCACCTTTAACCGCAGCGCCAGCCGCTATGAAACCTTCGTCGGCAAAATTCTTCATCGCTCGCTGCGCTGGATGCTGATCTACGTCGTTCTGCTCGGCGGGATGGTGTTCCTGTTCCTGCATCTGCCCACCTCATTCCTGCCGCTGGAGGATCGGGGGATGTTCACCACCTCGGTACAGTTGCCGAGCGGCAGCACCCAACAGCAGACGCTGAAAGTGGTGCAGAAAGCGGAAGATTACTTCCTCAATAACGAGAAGCAAAACGTGGAGTCGGTGTTCGCTACCGTTGGCTCCGGCCCCGGCGGCAACGGGCAGAACGTAGCCCGTATGTTCGTGCGCCTCAAAGACTGGGACCAGCGCGATCCGCAAACCGGCTCCTCCTTTGCCATTATTGAACGCGCCACCAAAGCGTTTAATCAGATCAACGAAGCCCGGGTCATCGCCAGCAGCCCGCCGGCGATCAGCGGCCTCGGCAGTTCGGCAGGCTTCGATATGGAGCTGGAAGATCACGCCGGTAAGGGGCACGATGCGCTGATGGCGGCACGCGATACGCTGCTTGAGCTGGCGGGTAAAAACCCGCTGTTGACCCGCGTCCGGCATAACGGGCTCGACGACAGCCCGCAGCTGCAGGTCGATATCGATCAGCGTAAAGCTCAGGCGCTGGGCGTCTCCATTGACGACATCAACGATACGCTGCAAACCGCGTGGGGGTCGAGCTACGTCAACGACTTTATGGATCGCGGGAGGGTGAAGAAAGTCTACGTCCAGGCGGCGGCGAAATATCGAATGCTGCCTGACGATATCAATCTCTGGTACGTCCGCAACAGCAGCGGCACGATGGTGCCGTTCTCGGCCTTCGCCACCTCGCGCTGGGAGACCGGCTCGCCGCGTCTGGAGCGCTACAATGGCTATTCGGCGGTGGAGATCGTCGGTGAGGCGGCGCCGGGCATCAGTACGGGTACCGCGATGGACATGATGGAGAAACTGGCCGCGCAGCTGCCAACCGGCTTTGGCCTCGAATGGACCGCCATGTCCTATCAGGAACGCCTCTCCGGCGCTCAGGCGCCGGCCCTGTACGCGATTTCTCTGCTGGTGGTGTTCCTGTGCCTGGCGGCGCTGTACGAGAGCTGGTCGGTGCCGTTCTCGGTGATGCTGGTGGTCCCACTCGGGGTGATTGGCGCCCTGCTGGCGACCTGGATGCGCGGCCTGGAGAATGACGTTTACTTCCAGGTGGGCCTGTTGACGGTGATCGGCCTGTCGGCGAAAAACGCCATTCTGATCGTCGAGTTCGCCAATGAGCTCAACGAGAAAGGCCAGGATCTGCTCAGCGCCACGCTGTCGGCCTGCCGTCAGCGCCTGCGCCCCATTCTGATGACCTCGCTGGCGTTTATCTTCGGCGTCCTGCCGATGGCCACCAGCACCGGAGCCGGCTCCGGCAGCCAGCATGCGGTCGGTACCGGGGTGATGGGCGGGATGATCTCCGCCACCGTGCTGGCCATCTTTTTCGTACCGCTGTTCTTTGTGCTGGTGCGCCGCCGCTTTCCGCTGAAGGAGCGTCCGCAATAAACCGTCGGGCGTCGGCGGCGAGCCGGAATAACAGAAAAAGCGACCTGGATGGTCGCCTTCTTTATGTGTTCAGAACCATGACGCGCTTATTTACGTCGCGTTATTCCCCTGCTCACATTGCGGAAATTTATTTACGAAGCATGCCTTCAATAAAATCTTTCCAGTTCCCCAGTTCATGTTCAATCATAATAGCCTCTCTTATTATTATGGTCGATTCTATATAACTTCATTGCTGATGGGAAGTTGTGCTCCCCTATTGCTCTGATTGTCTTGTGGACCGCTGACAGAGATAAAACCTCTGGTTGCCGCCACTATGCCGTCTCGTATGTAAAAATTATGTGACGCAGAGCACCATCAGGCAACATTTTCATAATATTGTTAGTGCCCTCACATCATGCCCGCGACTGGGCAAATTTTAATCACCCGAATACATGGCACAAGATACCCGGTAAAAAGTTATATTTATTCATCTGAATCACGTATTATTTCAATAAGGCTTATATATTCGGAAATATCTGAGTTAACCGCTTAATTGAATGTTAAAGGTTTATCTATGCTCACCATGTACGGAATTAAAAACTGCGATACCATTAAAAAAGCCCGCCGCTGGCTGGAAGCGCATCAGATTGACTATCGCTTCCATGACTACCGCGCCGATGGCCTCGACCGCGCGCAACTGGATACCTTTATTGCCGAACTGGGCTGGCAGGCGCTGCTGAACACCCGCGGCACCACCTGGCGCAAGCTGGACGAATCGCTGCGCAACAGCATCGATAATGCCGATGCCGCCGCCGCATTGATGCTGGAAATGCCGGCGATTATCAAACGCCCATTGCTCTGCGCGCCCGGTCGTCCTATGCTGCTGGGTTTTAGTGAAGCAAGTTATCAGCAGTTTAACGAGGTATAGTCTATGTCTTGCCCGGTCATTGAGCTGGCTCAGCAGCTTATTCGCCGCCCTTCCCTTAGCCCCGATGATGCGGGATGCCAGGC
Organism: Klebsiella sp. M041; assembly: GCF_059759695.1. Lineage (NCBI taxonomy): Bacteria > Pseudomonadati > Pseudomonadota > Gammaproteobacteria > Enterobacterales > Enterobacteriaceae > Klebsiella > Klebsiella sp. M041. The sequence goes on along the minus strand of NZ_JCAXWU010000001.1, from coordinate 117,413 downwards.
GTTAATGATTGAACGCCTGCGTGCGATCGGCTTTACCGTTGAACCGATGGATTTCGGCGATACGCAGAACTTCTGGGCCTGGCGCGGCCACGGCGAGACGCTGGCCTTCGCCGGCCACACCGACGTGGTCCCGGCAGGCGACGCCGACCGCTGGATCAATCCGCCGTTCGAACCCACCATCCGCGACGGGATGCTGTTTGGCCGCGGGGCGGCAGATATGAAAGGCTCGCTGGCGGCGATGGTGGTTGCCGCTGAGCGTTTTGTCGCGCAGTACCCGAACCACCGGGGCCGGCTGGCGTTTTTGATTACCTCTGATGAAGAGGCCAGCGCCAAAAACGGCACCGTCAAAGTGGTGGAGACGCTGATGGCGCGTAACGAGCGTCTGGACTACTGTCTGGTCGGCGAACCCTCCAGTACCGAAGTGGTCGGCGATGTGGTGAAAAACGGCCGTCGCGGCTCGCTGACCTGCAATCTGACCATTCACGGCGTACAGGGCCATGTCGCCTATCCGCACCTTGCCGATAACCCCGTCCATCGCGCGGCGCCGATGCTGGCGGAGCTGGTCACTATCGAGTGGGATAAAGGCAATGAATACTTCCCGCCGACCAGCATGCAGATTGCCAACGTGCAGTCCGGCACCGGCAGCAACAACGTCATCCCTGGCGATATGTTCGTCCAGTTCAACTTCCGCTTCAGTACGGAACTGACGGACGAGATGATCAAAGCCCGGGTGGTCGCCCTGCTGGAAAAATACCAGCTGCGTTACAGCGTGGAGTGGTGGCTCTCCGGCCAGCCGTTCCTCACCGGACGGGGCAAGCTGGTGGATGCGGTCGTCAACGCGATTGAGCACTATAATGAGATCAAACCGCAGCTGTTAACCAACGGCGGCACCTCAGACGGACGGTTTATCGCGCGCATGGGGGCGCAGGTGGTAGAGCTGGGCCCCGTGAACGCCACGATTCACAAAATTAATGAATGTGTGAACGCCGCCGACCTGCAGCTGCTGGCGCGGATGTATCAACGCGTAATGGAACAGCTGGTCGCCTGACGTACTGACGTAAAGAGGAAGCGCGCATGGAATGGCTTATTAAACACTGGTGGATTCTGGTGCTGGTCTTTTTGGTGGGGGTAATTATCAACGTGATTAAAGATCTGAACCGCGTTGACCACAAAAAATTCCTTAACAACAAACCCGATCTGCCGCCGCACCGTGATTTTAACGATAAATGGGACGATGACGACGACTGGCCGAAGCACGACCAGTCGAAGAAACCGTAAGTTTGCCTTTATCGCGGTACCGCCCGCCTGTAACCCCGCCCGCCGGGGTTACAGCATTTCGATGATATCGTCCCCTTTCGGCGTACTGCCGCTCAGCGCCTCATCAAAATAGTGCTTCGGCACGGTATAGCGCAGTCGCTCAATCGCAAACTGCATGCTGCGATCGTCAATGGCATGCCCCAGATCGTCAACAATATCTAAGGTCACGTCGCCCCCCGCCTGCAACAACGCCTCCTGAGCCGACACCGCCCATGCCAGATCGATAACCCGATCGTCACCACCGTGGATCAGGTGAATGGTGGTGGCCGTCGTTGCGGTGACCGGCAGCGTCGCGTAGCGGCCATTAAAGGCGATCACCCGCGAAGCCAGATCCGGCGCCGCTTTGATGCTCTCCAGCGACATGATCGCCCCCTGAGAGAAGCCGATCAGCGCGGTGGCCAGCGGGCTGACGCCGCTCTTTTCCTGCCAGTAGCGCACAATGTCAATAAAGGTCGGCATAATGGCGTCGATACGCTGCTGACGATTCTCTTCCGTCACTCCCTGCACCGAAAACCACTGCCGGCCGTTGGGACCGCAAGGCTCCACCCCGCCAATGCTAACGATCAGCGCATCAGGAAACTGCGGCGCGAACCAGCTGCCAATTTGCCCCATGGAGACCGGGTTATCCCCCACGCCATGAAACAGCAGCAACAGCTGTTGCGCAGGCGTCGCAGGGCTTTGAACAATAAAATGATCGTGTTTCATGGCTGTCTCCTTTGTGTATGCGGGCAGTGTACGCCGCTCGCCAGATATGACCATGCCATTTAACTGAATGAGTTAGTTAAAAAAATTGCAGGTGCGCTACCTGCTGACGCAGCGCCTCAGCGCGCGCTGCATCGAGGAAGCGCAAGGCGTCCGCGGCCTCCTGACGCCATCTCGCCAGCAGCGCTTTACGCCCTGTTAGCTGCAGCGCGGCGCAGAGTTCGGCCTCTTCTTCCCCCTGCAGGCGCCCGCGCAGCGCCGGCAACGGCATGTCGACCTGCATCAGCAGACGATTGAGGCAACCCAGCGCCGCAGCCAGCGGGCGATGGGCGAAGGCAAAGCTGGCCGCTTCCAGCCAGTCCTCCTCACTAAGCATAGCCCCTGAAACGGCCGGCAGCGGCGCGGGCGCGTCCCGCCACGGGCGCAGCCAGTATTCATCGCGTTGTAGCCGCTGTGCCTCCCGCTGCGCGAGCTGATGCCCCGCTGCAGTCAGCGGGAACAGAGCCATCGCGGTATAGCATCCGCTGCTGGCCTCGCGATGAGTACCCAGCCGCACGAGGATAAACCCGCATCGTTGCCAGAAGCGCCACAGCTCAGGGGTATAGCCAAAGCTGACGGAGAGATAGTCATAACCTGCGGCATCGGCGGCGATATCCGCGATCATCTGCTGCCCCAGCCCTTCGCGCTGGCGGGCGGGGTGGACGGCGATCCGACTGACCCGCAGCCCGCGCAGCGTCGCCGCCAGGGGACTGCCGCCATGCGCCGCCAGAGACTGGGCGACCAGGTTCCCTCGCGGCCGGCGAAAACCCGCCCACACCGCCCGGCTGAGTTCAGGAGAAAGTCCCCCCTCGGCCACCAGCCACAGGGCGCCCGCCACCGCGCCGCCGGCGCGTGCGCAGCGGAAAGCCTGGCCCGGCGCGTCCATCATGCGCCGCAGATCGAGAGGAGAAGTGCGGTAATGCGCCCCGGACAACAGCTGGTACATCGCCTCCGGCAGCGCCGACCGCGTTTGCCAGCTGGACTGATCGACCTCTTCCACGGCAACCTCCCCCGTCGGCGCATCGCGAAATGCCTCATCGCTGAAGATCAGCAGCTGACTGATGGCTGACTCCAGCGGGCAGCCCACTGCCCAGCGGATCGGCGCGCTCAGGCTGAACGACTGCAGATGGGGCAGGCTGGCGCAAAATTTCAGCAGGAACCCGCGCCCGGTGCCCTCATAACCCTGCACCGTCGTGGTGAGTAGCGTGCGGGGAAAACGGCTTACCAGCTGCCGGAGAAGCGGAGCCGGAATGGCCGCGGCCTCATCGACAATCAGCCAGGACGCCGTTTCTTTCGACGACAGCAGCGCATCAGGCGCCATAAAGCGAAACGCCTCGCCGGCAAAGCTCGCCAGCACATCGACGGCGCTGCGGGTCGGGGCGGTAACGATGGCCTCGCCCGCGAGCTGGCGCAGCAACATGCCCGCGAGGGCGGATTTGCCTCGCCCTCGTTCAGCCGTCACCGCCGCGATACCGGGCGGTAGACGCAACAATTGCGCAAGGATCGCCGCCTGTTCGGCCAGCGGGTGACCCTCGGCGGGATGCCAGTCAGGGCGCGGGACGGCCAGCGGGAGCCGCGGCGAGTCCGACTGCCGCCAGAGCAGCACATCGGGGTCGGCGATAAACTGCCGACAGCAGCGGAGAACAAAGTGGGGGGTAGAGATCGGGTCGGGCGTATCGCTCCAGCGCAGGGAGTCCTCATCCACCCGGGACGGCCAGTCGGCGAAGGGGGGCGTCAGCAGCACCAGCCAGCTTCCCGCCCGCAGGGTACCGCTCAGGGCCGCCAGGGCGGCTACATCAAATCCGCGCCGGGCATCGAAAAAGGCGTGCATGACTTCCCGCCCCAGCAGCGTCTTCAGGGCGCCAGGCGCCACCCCGGGCGCGAAAACCGGCTCGGGGCCCACCCACAGGCCATCGCCGGCGAGCCTCTCCCGCAGCGCCTGCGCCTGCTGCAGCGTCCAGGCCTCGTCGCCGCTGAGTACCAGCAGGCGGCGAATTCCCTCCCGCGCCATCTGCGCGGTGAGGTCAAGCAACGCGTCCATCATCGGTGGCGATTACAGGGCGCTGCCGAAGGTGTTGCACTGCGCCGGGTCGCCGCTGTCGAAACCGCGTTTGAACCAGGTGTAGCGCTGTTTTGACGTGCCGTGGGTAAAGCTGTCCGGTACCACCCGACCCTGGCTCTGCTGCTGCAGACGGTCGTCGCCGATGGCCTCGGCGGCGTTCAGCGCCTCCTGCAGATCGCCGGTTTCCAGAATATCCTGCTGCTGCATATTATGGCCCCAGACGCCGGCGAAGCAGTCTGCCTGCAGCTCCATCTTAACCGACAGCCGGTTGGCTTCGGCCTCGGTGGCATGCTGCTGTTGCTGGCGGACCTTCGGCTCAATGCCCAGCAGTTTTTGTACGTGATGACCCACTTCATGGGCAATGACGTACCCCTGGGCAAAGTCGCCGTCGGCGCCCAGTTTATTTTTCATCTCATCGTAGAATGACAGGTCGATATAGACCGTGCTGTCGGCAGGACAGTAGAACGGCCCCATCACCGACTGGCCGGTACCGCAGCCGGTACGGGTCGCGCCGCGGTAGAGCACCAGCTTTGGCTGGGGGTACTGGCGGCCCATCTTTTCAAAGATCGGTCCCCAGGTATCTTCGGTGGTGGCCAGGATCACCGAAGTAAACTTCGCCGCTTCATCATCTTTCGGACTGATGGAGCGCTGCGTGGAGGTCTGCTGCTGCGGCATCGGTTCGCCGGTCAGCATGCCGGTCAAATCCACGCCGTAATAGCCCGCCACCAGCACAATAATCAGCAGCACAATGCCGCCCTTCCCGCTCGGCAGCCGGAAGCCGCCGCCCCCGCCGCCAAACGGCGAGCCCGATTGACCGCGTCGATCTTCAACATTGTCGCTTTCGCGACGCCCTTGCCAGCGCATAAGCACCTCATTCCCTGTTATGTATCAATAGCAGAGATCGTAGGCGGTTCAGCGCAGGATTACCACAGGAAACAGCAAGAGACGCCAGAAGATGAGACCATCTTCTGGCGGCGGGCGAGTTAGTCGAGCTTAACGCCCAGGCGGTGAGCCACTTCTTCGTAGGCTTCGATCAGGCCGCCAAGGCTCTGGCGGAAGCGGTCTTTGTCCATTTTATCAAGGGTGTTTTTGTCCCACAGGCGGCTGCCGTCCGGCGAAAACTCATCGCCCAGTACCACTTCGCCTTTGAACAGACCAAACTCCAGCTTAAAGTCCACCAGAATCAGACCGGCGTCATCGAACAATTTTTTCAGCACGTCGTTGGCTTTGTAGGTCAGCTCGCGCATCCGCGCCAGATTCTCTTTGCTCACCCAGCCGAAGGTTTCGCAGTAGGAGTCGTTGACCATCGGATCGTGCATGGCATCGTTTTTCAGGAACAGATCGAACAGCGGCGGATTCAGCTCGATACCTTCTTCAATGCCTAAACGTTTTACCAGCGAGCCTGCCGCACGGTTACGCACCACGCACTCCACCGGCACCATATCCAGTTTTTTCACCAGGCATTCGGTATCGGAGAGCAGCGCTTCCATCTGGGTAGGGATGCCCGCTTCTGCCAGTTTGCTCATAATGAAGTGGTTGAACTTGTTATTCACCATGCCTTTACGATCGAACTGCTCGATGCGCGCGCCATCACCTGCTGACGTATCGTTACGGAATTCCAGTACCAGCAGGTCCGGATTATCGGTGCTGTATACTGTCTTCGCCTTACCACGATACAACTCAGCTTGCTTTTTCATCTTTCACTACTCCAGTGATATTGAGCCTAAAAATACGTTTCCACCTATACACAAAATCATTCAAAGTGCATCGAGGCGGCAACTGAGCGAATCCCCAGGAGCTTACAAAAGTAAGTGACTGGGGTGAACGAAGGCGGCCAACAAAGAGGCAATTTGAAGGATGATGTGTATACGCACACGTTTGCGTCACTATATATTAAAAGGGCCGGATTGCTCCAGCCCTTTTGATTACTTGTTAAATGCGGCCTGGAATACGGCTACCAGAGCGTCATTTTGCGACTGCGTCAGGGTGTGGCCTTTCGGGTCGATGAACTGCAGGCTACTGCGGTTATCGAGGTCGCCGACCTGAAGTTTGTAGTCACCGGAGACCAGCTGCGGGTCGCGTGCGCCCAGCTCCTGCCAGCTGCTGTCAGACAGCGGCTTGTAGGTCAGCGCCATGCTGCCCTGAGAGCGCGTGCTGTCGGTCACTTTCATCCCCACTTTCTCGAGGGCGCCCGGCAGACGCTGCCACACCATGTTAAACGGCGCGCGAACGACGAGCATTGGCAGGCCAGTATCGTCGGCAGCGCTCTGCACGTCGAAGGTGGCGCCCGCGCTGCGCTGAGCGGCGTTCTGGGCGCTGGTGGCGTTCATGTCCAGGCCTTCCGAAATGACGTTCAGCATGGCGGTGCTGTAGCGCTGCAGTGACGCCGGATCGGCAACCGGTTTACCCGCCTGCTCCAGATTCACCAGCTTGACCACAACCGCTTGCTGATAGCCCTGCGGTTTGACGGAGATTTGATAACGACCGCGATACTGCTGATCTTCATCAAGACGGTTCCACTCAACCCAGTCGGTGTTCAGCGTCTGGCTCGCATCATCGCGCTTGGCGATAACGTAGTTCTTCGACTGAAGAATGCTGGTAACCTGCGCCCACAGCGAACCGCTGCGGCCGTTTTCGACCATCAGCGTCGCGGTATCGCCGTTGAACTGGGTGCGGGCGCCGCTAACCAATGCCAGCGGCTGCGCCGGCGGGCGAATGTCCAGCGCCTTGCCGACCGCGCCGGTGCTGTTGGCCACCGGAATGTTGTAATCACCCACCTGAATCGGCAGGATCATCCCCGCCGGCGCGTGAAGTTCGCTCAACGGTGACGCCTGTAAATAGGCCTCATCACCGCTCACCTGACGCTTATAGCGCGAGTCGGAACTACAGGCCGCGAGGAGTAGAACCAGCGAAACACCCGCAACCTTCGCCAGGCGCGACTTCTGTACTGAGTAAGCCATCAAATCTCCCTAAACTTTACAGCAAACCGGCATGCTTCAGCGCGGCGGTAACGGCTTCACGACCCTGGTCGGTGATAGGCGTCATCGGCAAGCGCAGCGTATCGGTCGCCACAAGACCCAACGCCTTGCATCCCCATTTCACCGGGATAGGATTGGGTTCGACAAATAATTTTGTATGCAATGGCATCAGACGCTGGTTAATCGCCCGGGCTTCGGCAAATTGACCCGCCAGCGCCAGACGGCACATGTCGGCCATTTCGCGCGCCGCCACGTTGGCGGTAACGGAAATCACGCCCACGCCGCCGAGCTGCATAAAGTCCATACCGGTCGCATCGTCACCGCTCAGCAGAATAAAGTCGTCTGAAACCAGCTCTTTGATCTGGTGAACACGACTTAAGTTCCCTGTTGCTTCCTTAATACCGACAATATTTTTAATTTGCGCCAGACGGCCAACGGTTTCCGGCAGCATATCGCAACCGGTACGGGACGGCACATTATACAGAATTTGCGGCAGGTCAGTATGTTCGGCGATAGCTTTAAAGTGCTGGAACAGGCCTTCCTGGGTCGGACGGTTATAATAAGGAGTGACCGTCAGGCAGCCGACAACGCCGCTGTCGTTAAAACGTTTGGTCAGGCTAATCGCCTCTGCGGTTGCATTGGCTCCCGTTCCCGCGATAACCGGGATACGCCCGTCAGCCAGTTCCAGCGTCATCATCACCACGTCGCCATGCTCTTCATGGCTCAGCGTTGCGGATTCACCGGTAGTCCCTACCGAAACGATCGCCGAGGTTCCGTTGGCGACATGGTAATCAATCAGTTTTTTCAGGCTTGTCCGGCAGACATTACCGTTTTCATCCATCGGCGTGACAAGCGCTACAATACTTCCCGTGAACATGGGCCATCCTCAGAGCAGAAGTGCGACAAGATTCTCAATGTTACGTTTGGAGCTGCAATAAAAGCAAGAGACCCGACGCCATCAGGGATGTTGTATGGCGGTTTTTTTTATGCTTTCCTAATGTTACCTCACCTTTTTAAAGGAAGAACAGGTTTGACAGCCTCATTACAACACTATCTGGTTATTACCGCCCTGGGGGCTGACCGTCCCGGCATCGTGAATACGATCACTCGCCACGTCAGCAGCTGCGGTTGTAATATCGAAGACAGCCGGCTGGCCATGCTCGGTGATGAGTTTACGTTTATCATGCTGCTTTCCGGTTCGTGGAATGCGATTAACCTGATCGAATCAACCCTGCCGCTGAAAGGCGCGGAGCTGGAGCTGTTGATCGTGATGAAACGCACCACCGCGCGCCCGCCGCAGGCCATGCCAAACACCGTCTGGGTCCAGGTTGAGGTGCCGGACTCACCGCATATCATCGAGCGCTTCACTGCCCTGTGCGATACATGGAATATGAATATCGCGGAACTGGTGTCCCGCACGCAGCCGGGAGACGGCGATTCCGCGCAGCTTTTTATCCAGATAACGGCTCACAGCCCTGCGACGCAAAATGCAGCAAATATCGAACAAGCGTTCAAAGCCCTATGTACAGAACTCAACGCACAAGGCAGTATTAACATCGTTAATTATTCACAGCATGATGAACAGGATGGAGTTTAACCCATGACCCCACTGAAAGCCGGTGATCTTGCACCGAAATTTAGCTTACCGGACCAGGACGGCGAGGAAGTAAATTTAACCGACTTCCAGGGACAGCGTGTCCTGGTTTATTTTTACCCGAAAGCCATGACCCCGGGCTGCACCGTCCAGGCGTGCGGCTTGCGCGATAATATGGACGACCTGAAAAAAGCCGGTGTGGAAGTGCTGGGCATCAGCACCGATAAACCGGAAAAGCTCTCCCGTTTCGCCGAAAAAGAGCTGCTGAACTTTACGCTGCTGTCTGATGAAAACCATCAGGTTTGCGAGCAGTTTGGCGTCTGGGGCGAAAAATCTTTTATGGGGAAAACCTACGACGGGATCCACCGTATCAGCTTCCTCGTCGATGCCGATGGCAAAATCGAACACGTCTTTGATGACTTCAAAACCAGTAATCACCACGACGTGGTGTTGAACTGGCTGAAAGAAAACGCCTGATGCAAAGCAAGACGCCGGGGGAGAAAACCTCGCCCGGCGTCTTTTTTTATCCTCAATGCCTTAGTCGTCGTCGACGACCAGGCCATCCGGCCAGGCATGCACCACCGCTTTAATTAACGTGGCCAGCGGAATGGCGAAGAAGACGCCCCAGAATCCCCACAAACCGCCAAAGATCACCACCGACAGGATAATCACCAGCGGGTGCAGATTCACCGCTTCCGAGAACAGCACCGGGACCAGCAGGTTACCATCCAGTCCCTGAATAATCAGATAGACCGCGAACAGACTCCAGAACTCGGTGCCTGCGCCAAACTGAAACAGCGCCACCCCTACCACCGGAATGGTCACCACAAACGCGCCGATATAGGGGATCAGCACCGAGAAGCCCACCAGCACCGCCAACAGCAGCGAGTAGTTGAGGCCGAAAAGGATAAAGCCTATCCAGGTGGCGACGCTGACGACAATCATCTCCAGCACCTTACCGCGAATGTAGTTGGTGATTTGCTGGTTCATCTCCTTCCACACCTGCCCGGCCAGACCGCGGTTTCGCGGCAGCACGCGGCGTACCGCGTTGAGCATCTGCTCTTTATCCTTCAGCAGGAAGAAGACCATCAGCGGCACCAGCACCAGATAGACCGCCAGCGTGAGCAGCCCCACCAGCGAGGCGAGAGAATACTTGACCACCGAGTCGCCCACCGTCAGCATCCGGGTGCGCATATTTTCCGCCATCGCGTCGATGATGCCGGCATCCATCAACGCCGGATAGCGCCGCGGCAGCGTGGCGGCGAAATCAGAGAGCTTGTTAAGCATGCCCGGCATATCGCGGATAAGGTAGATCCCCTGCTGCCAGGCCACCGGCAGCACCACAAAGGCCAGCAAGAGCAGAATACCCACAAAGAGGATTAGCACCAGCGAGGTCGCCCAGGTGCGCGACAGGCCGATGCGCTCCAGGCGAACGGTCGGCCACTCCAGCAGATAGGCCAGCACGATAGCCACCAGTAACGGGGCCAGCAGGCCGCTGAAAAAGAACATGATGCCGAAACCGGCAAGCAAAATAACCAGCAGCGCTATCGCCTCAGGGTCGCTGAATCGACGGCGGTACCACTGCATTAACATCTCGAGCATAAAACCTTCCCTGAAGCGCAACGCGGCGACAAACGGGGGAATTGTATCGAAATGTCACAAAAAAGACTTCGCTTTTTGATGCGCAGCAGACAAACCCGTCTCCGCCGTGAAGAACCTATTTTCAATGCGTCTAACGCCAGCTAAACTCGCTGGGATGCGGCCAGGGAACATTGCGTCGCACAATCGGTCAAACTGGCACACCCACATTACAGGACAGAGGTTATGTTCAGGCAGTTGAAGAAAACGCTGGTGGCGACCATGATCGCGTCGCTGACGCTGGGTTCGTTAGGCCCTGCTTTTGCTGACTCCGCAGATACCCTGCCGGACATGGGGACCTCCGCAGGAAGCACGTTATCGATTGGTCAGGAAATGCAGATGGGGGATTACTACGTCCGCCAGCTGCGCGGCAGCGCGCCGCTGATCAACGACCCTCTGCTGGTGCAATATATCAACGGGCTGGGCATGCGTCTGGTCTCGCATGCGAATTCGGTGCGCACCCCGTTCCACTTCTATTTGATTAATAACGACCAAATTAACGCCTTCGCCTTCTTCGGCGGCAATGTGGTCCTCCACTCCGCCCTGTTCCGCTACTCCGATAACGAGAGCGAACTGGCCTCTGTCATGGCGCACGAAATTTCCCACGTTACGCAGCGGCATCTCGCCCGCGCAATGGAAGATCAGAAACGCAATGCGCCGCTGACCTGGGTCGGCGCGCTGGGTTCAATTCTGCTGGCGATGGCCAGCCCGCAGGCCGGGATGGCGGCGCTGACCGGGACGCTGGCCGGCACCCAACAGGGCATGATCAGCTTCACCCGTCAGAACGAAGAAGAGGCTGACCGGATCGGTATTCAGGTTCTGCAACGCTCAGGATTCGACCCGCAGGCCATGCCGATGTTTATGGGTAAACTGCTTGATGAGTCGCGCTACTCAACGCGGCCGCCGGAAATGCTGCTCACCCACCCCCTGCCGGAAAGCCGGCTTGCCGATGCCCGTAACCGCGCCAACCAGATGCGCCCGGTTGTCGTACAGTCCTCAGCGGACTTCTATCTGGCGAAGGCGCGTACCCTCGGAATGTACACCAACGGCGACAATAAGCTAGGCACCGATCTGCTCAATGCCTGGGATAAAGGCAATATCCGCCAGCAGCATGCCGCGCAGTATGGCCGCGCCCTGCTGGCGATGGAAAGCAACAACTTTGACCAGGCGCGCAAAACGCTGCAGCCGCTGCTCAGCGCCGATCCGCAAAATCCCTGGTATCTCGATCTGGCCACCGATATCGACCTCGGACAGAAGAAAACCGGCGACGCCATCAACCGTCTTAAAAACGCTCGTGAACTGCGCACCAATCCGGTGCTGCAGTTGAACCTGGCCAACGCCCTCCTGCAGGGCGGACAGCCCGGGGAAGCGGCGACCATCCTGAATCGTTATACCTTTACCTATAAAGAGGATGGCAACGGCTGGGACCTGCTGGCGCAGGCGGAAGGCGCCCTGGGCAATCGCGACCAGGAGCTGGCGGCGCGGGCAGAAAGCATGGCGCTGGTCGGCCAGCTGGAACAGGCGATTTCCCTGCTCAGCAGCGCCAGCTCGCAAGTGAAACTCGGTAGTCTGCAGCAGGCCCGCTACGATGCCCGCATCGACCAGCTACGTGAGCTACAGGCCCGCTTCCGCCCCTACCAAAAAATGTAAGGAGACCCCATGACCGACGCGGTAAAAATTTACCATAACCCACGCTGCTCGAAGAGCCGCGAAACGCTGAGCCTGTTGAAGAGCCACGGCATCGATCCTGAGGTGGTGCTTTATCTTGAGACGCCACCGGATGCCGGGACGCTGCGTCAACTGCTGCAGCTGCTGGGTATGGAGAGCCCCCGCGAACTCATGCGCCAGAAAGAGGATCTGTATAAATCGCTCAATCTTGCCGACCCGGCGCTCAGCGACGCCGCGCTGATACAGGCGATGGTCGACAACCCTAAGCTCATCGAACGCCCAATTGTCGTCAGCCGCGGCCAGGCGCGTATTGGCCGACCGCCGGAGCAGGTCCTTGAGATCGTGAGCTAAGCCACCCGCGCCGCGCTTACGCGGCGCTTTTTTTACGTAGCTGATTCCAGATCTTCCACGCCAATCCCTCCCGCCCGTCTTGCAGTGCTACTGTTCATCTAACGCTCAATCCACTGGACGGATGAACATGAAAAAACCAACCTCAACGCCTCACGATGCCGTATTTAAGACCTATCTCTCCCACCCAGATACCGCCCGCGATTTTCTGCGGCTGTACCTGCCCGAGACGCTGCTTAAAGTGTGCGATCTGCGTACGCTGCATCTCGAGTCCGGGCATTTTGTCGAAGACGATCTGCGTCCCTTTTACGCCGACATTCTGTATTCCCTGAAAACCACGGCGGGAGACGGCTATATTTATGCGCTTATCGAACACCAGAGCACGCCCGACCGGCATATGGCCTTTCGTCTGATGCGCTACGCCATCGCCGCCATGCAGCGCCACCTTGATGCCGGCCACGATCGGCTGCCGCTGGTGATCCCTGTTCTCTTCTACCACGGTCTGGTAAGCCCCTACCCGTTCTCACTGCGCTGGCTCGATGAATTCGTCGCTCCGGAGCTGGCCGGCCACCTTTATCACGGGGCGTTTCCGCTGGCGGACATTACCGTCATTCCGGATGACGACATTGCCACCCATCAGCGCATGGCGACGCTGGAGTTACTGCAAAAACATATTCGACAACGCGATCTGGCGCAGCTCCTCGACAAACTGAGCGAATTATTATTGACTGGTCTGGCGACGGAATCGCAGGTACAAGCCCTGATGCACTATCTGGTGCAGGCAGGCAACGCGCGAGAGCCGATCAAGTTCATTCGCGAGCTGGCGTTACGTACGCCGCAGCACAAGGAGACGTTGATGACAATTGCGGAATATCTGGAACAGCAGGGTCTGGAGCGGGGCCTGGCGCAGGGACTGGCGCAGGGCCGTCAGGAAGGCCGGAAAGAAGAGGCGCAGCGTATCGCCGCCGCTATGCTACACAGTGGCTTGGCGCGCGACCTGGTCGCCCGGTTGACCGGGCTGACGGAGGAGGAACTGACTCCGCAGGCGGACTAGAGTTTAAGGATCTCTTTCACGAAGGGGATCGTCAGCTTGCGCTGAGCGGTAATCGAGGCATGATCCAGCTGATCGAGGGTCATAAATAGCGAGCGCATCTCGCGATCCAGCCGCTTCAGCAGGAAGCGGCACACGTCCTCCGGCATCTCAAAGCCGCGCAGTCTGGCGCGCAGCTGCAGGGCCTGCAGTTTGTCTTCATCCGACAGCGGCTGCAGCTTATAGATCTGCCCCCAGTCAAGCCGCGAGGCAAGATCCGGCAGACCAAGATTCAGTTGCCGCGGCGGCCGGTCGCCGGTGATCAGCAGCCGGGTTTTACCTGATTCCAGGATCCGGTTGTAGAGATTAAAGATGGCCATTTCCCAGGGCTCATCCCCGGCGACGCACTCGATGTTATCGATGCAGACCAGGGCCAGCTGTTCCATCCCCTCCAGCACCTCCGGCACAAACCAGGTGCGTTTATCCAGCGGCACGTAGCCCACGGCATCCCCGCGCTGGGAAAGCTCGGCGCAGGCGGCGTGTAACAGGTGGCTGCGACCCGCCCCTTCACGTGACCAGATATAAATATACCCGCTGTGTTCCTGGCGCAGTACGTTCTGGAGGGCAGCAAGTAGAGAAGGATTATCACCCGGCCAGAAACTCGCGAAGGTTTCGTCGTCAGGAAGATACAGTGGCAAAGAGAGCTGTGCCGGTGCGTTCAGATGGACCTCAACATAGGCTTACAGAAAAACGCGAAGAGTTTATCACAGATTTAGGTCAGGAGAGAACCGGGCGGGATCGCCGCCCGGTCAGGCGATCGTTATTTAACCTCTTCGCTATCCACGGCGTCGAGAACCACCTCTTCCGGACGCAGGACGCTGATAAGCTTGAAAATCAGGCTGAGCGCGATACCGACGATGGTGGCCAGCGCCATCCCTTTCAGCTCAGCGGCGCCGATGTGCACTTTGGCACCGCTGACGCCGATGATCAGGATCACGGAGGTGAGGATCAGATTCTGCGCTTTGCTGTAATCCACCTTCGATTCAATCAGTACACGGATCCCCGAGGCGCCGATCACCCCGTACAGCAGCAGCGACACGCCGCCCATCACCGGCACCGGGATGATCTGGATCGCCGCCGCCAGTTTGCCGACGCAGGAGAGCAGAATCGCAATGATCGCCGCGCCGCCGATAACCCAGGTGCTGTAGACGCGGGTAATCGCCATCACGCCGATATTTTCCCCGTAGGTGGTGTTAGGCGTCGAGCCGAAGAACCCGGAAATGATCGTCGACAGGCCATTGGCAAACATCGAACGATGCAGGCCCGGGTCGCGGATCAGATCGCGTTTGACGATATTGGCCGTCACCACCAGGTGACCGACATGCTCGGCAATCACCACCAGCGCAGCGGGCAGAATGGTGAAAATGGCGAACCATTCAAAACGCGGCGTGTAGAAGGTTGGCAGCGCGAACCAGTGCGCTTCGGCGATCGGGGTGGTATCAACCACGCCCATCACAAACGACAGCGCATAGCCCACCAGAACGCCAATCAGGATCGGGATAATCGCCAGGAAGCCGCGGAACAGGACCGAACCAAACACCGTCACCGCCAGGGTTACCATCGAGATAATAATGGTTTTGCTGTCCGGTGACTGGCCGTCGGCTGGCAGCAGCCCGGCCATATTGGCCGCCACGCCTGCCAGCTCCAGACCGATAACCGCCACGATGGCCCCCATCGCCGCCGGGGGGAACATCACATCCAGCCAGCCGGTACCGGCTTTTTTGACAATAAAGGAGACGAGGCAGAACAGCACGCCGCACATAATGAAACCGCCCAGCGCCACTTCATAGCCCAGCGGCAGCAGGAGCAGCACCGGAGAGATAAAGGCGAAACTCGATCCCAGATACGCCGGGATTTTGCCTTTACAGATAAAGAGGTACAGCAGCGTACCAATACCGTTGAACAGCAGCACGGTGGCCGGGTTGATGTGGAACAGGATTGGCACCAGCACCGTTGCGCCGAACATGGCAAACAGGTGCTGCAAACTAAGCGGGATAGTCTGTAAAAGCGGCGGTCTTTCACTCACCCCGATAGCACGGCGCGTCATAGTGTTTTCCTCTGAGATGGTTAGTTATGTGTGTTTTATTCAAAAAAAAGCCGACTCTCAAAGTCGGCTTATTTATCGTTATTCGATTATTTCGTACCAAAGATCTTGTCGCCGGCATCGCCGAGACCGGGAATGATGTACCCGTGCTCGTTCAGTCCCTTATCGACAGAGGCGGTATACAGCTCAACGTCCGGGTGCGCTTTCTCCAGCGCGGCAATCCCTTCCGGCGCCGCCACCAGCACCAGCACCTTGATGCTGGTGCAGCCGGCGTTTTTCAGCAGATCGATAGTGGCGATCATCGACCCACCGGTGGCCAGCATCGGGTCAACCACCAGCGCCATACGCTCATCGATGTTGGACACCAGTTTCTGGAAGTAAGGTACCGGCTCGAGGGTTTCTTCATTGCGATAAATACCCACCACGCTGATACGCGCGCTTGGCACGTGCTCAAGCACCCCTTCCATCATGCCGAGGCCTGCGCGCAGGATAGGCACGACGGTAATTTTCTTGCCCTTGATCTGCTCAACTTCCACCGGGCCGTTCCAGCCTTCGATGGTCACTTTCTCGGTTGCCAGATCGGCGGTGGCTTCATAAGTCAGTAAGCTGCCCACTTCTGAGGCGAGTTCACGGAAGCGTTTGGTGCTGATGTCGTGCTCGCGCATCAGGCCCAGCTTGTGTTTGACGAGTGGGTGTTTGACTTCCACAATCTTCATTCTCTTTCTCCTCTGAGGGGCAGCCACAAAAAAAATCGCGGGATTATACCGCTTTTTTCGGATTAGGCCATACCCATCTTGCTTGACGTATATCAAGCAAAGTGATTTAGAGACAAAAAAACCGGAGACGAGGCTCCGGTTTTAGCGCGGGGTTCTGCCGGGCGGCGCTAACGCTTACCCGGACTGGAAACCACGCAGGCTCGATAAGCGCAGCGCCATCGGGAAATTATAGCTGCTCCCCGTTGCTGGCAATCACCTTCTTATACCAGTCGAACGACTTCTTCTTACTGCGGTCCAGCGTGCCGTTGCCTTCATTATCTTTATCCACGTAGATAAAGCCGTAGCGTTTTTTCATCTCCCCCGTGCCGGCGGAAACCAGATCGATACAGCCCCACGGGGTATAGCCCATCAGGTCAACACCATCTTCGACCACCGCCTTTTTCATCTCCGCGATATGGGCGGAGAGATAATCGATACGGTACTGGTCATCCACGCTGCCGTCCGCTTCACGAACATCGATCGCGCCAAAACCGTTTTCGACAATAAACAGCGGTAGCTGATAGTGATCCCAGAACCAGTTCAGCGAATAGCGCAGGCCGACCGGATCTATCTGCCAGCCCCAGTCCGACTTTTTCACGTACGGGTTGGAGACCAGGCTGGTGGTTTCATCATAATCGAGCAATGGGTTATCTTCGGTGGCTTTGGTGGCGAAGGACATATAGTAGCTAAAGCCGATGTAGTCGACACAGCCTTCGGTTAACGCCTGACGATCGGCTTCGGTGATGTCCAGGCTAAAGCCGCGGCGGGCAAAATAGTTGAGCAGATGCTGCGGATAGCGGCCGCGCACGTGGACGTCGGTGAACCAGTACCGGCGGTGCATGGCGTTCATCGCCATCATCATATCGTCCGGCGCGCAGGTCAGCGGATAGATGGGACACATGGCGATCATGCAGCCTATCTGCAGAGCAGGGTTGATCTCGCGCGCCGCTTTCACCGCCAGGGCGCTGGCAACCAGCTCATAATGTGCGGCCTGGTACATCACCGGTTCCCGATCTTCACCCGGCACATACTTCAGACCGGAGTTGGTGAAGGGGGCAAAGTCCTCATGGTAGTTGGCCTGGTTGTTGATCTCGTTGAAGGTCATCCAGTACTTCACTTTATGCTGGTAGCGGGTGAAGACGACCCTGGCGAAGCGCACGAAAAAGTCGATCAGCTTGCGGTTACGCCAGCCGCCGTACTCGGTGACCAGGTGATAGGGCATTTCAAAATGCGACAGCGTAATGACCGGTTCAATACCGTGTTTCAAACATTCGTCGAACAGATCGTCATAAAACTGCAGGCCAGCCTCGTTCGGCTCCTGTTCATCGCCCTGCGGGAAAATACGCGTCCAGGCAATCGAGGTGCGGAAACATTTAAAGCCCATTTCGGCAAACAGCGCCAGGTCCTGCGGGTAGCGATGATAAAAATCGATCGCCTCATGGTTCGGGTAGTTTTTCCCCGCTACCACGCCGTCGGTGATTTCCCGCGGCACCCCGTGGGCGCCGGCGGTCATGACATCCGCCACGCTGACCCCCTTGCCCCCCTCCTGCCAGCCGCCCTCTAACTGATGCGCCGCCACCGCGCCGCCCCACAGAAAACCTTCTTTAAATCCGGACATAATCTCTCCCTAAGGTCGATCGTCGCCAGGCGAACGATAGTGCTGATTGAAATGGTAAACCGCGCCAATCAGGCCGGCATCATTGCCGTGACTGACGGTATCGAGATAGTCGGCAATGCCGAACCAGGCCAGATGCTGGCGCAGCAGCGTCAGAAATCCAGGGCGTTCCACAATGCCGCCGCCGATAAAAATAGTCTGCGGATCGAAGATATTGACGAGGTTATAAAGGCCATGGCCCAGGCCATTGAAGAACTCGGCGACCAAACGCTGGCAAACCGGGTCGCCGGCGTCGTAGCGGTCAAAAATCATTTCACCAGTGACGCTATCCAGCGGCGCGCCAATATGTTCCGCATAGCGATGGCGAAGCACCCGCAGGGTGCAGTTTTCATTCATCGAGTAGCGACGGGGATCGCGTCCGCCAGGACGATCGGTAAGCATATAGCCGAACTCACCGGCGCGAAAACGCGCCCCGTGGATCAACTGATGTTGGCAAAAAATCGCTCCACCGATGCCAGTGCCGATAGTGAGCACCAGAAAATTGGCCATTTCCTCCGCTTTGCCCTGCCAGCGCTCAGCCAGCAGCACACAGTTGGCGTCGTTTTCCACCGAGACCGGCAGCCCGGTTCGCGTCTCGAGCCACGATTTCATGGCGAAGTTGTCAAATCGACGGATAGCGCCGCCCATGGTGATAAAGCCGCTGTGCGGATCGACATAGCCCGGCGCGCTGATGGCTATACCTTCGCACGACGGGTGGGCCGCCAGCCACGACAGGATGGTCTGTAAGATATGATCGCCATCGCTGTCATTGATTGACTGCTTCGCGGTTTCCAGCAGCCTGCCGTCGCGGGTCATGACGCCCATCTTTAGCGCGGTGCCGCCGATATCAAATGCCGCAATCTTCATTCATCCCTCCCCTGTCGAGCATAATGCACCGGTGATCCACACGGCGGCCAACCACAGAAACCGGTTTCATTCGTATGATGAGGATTCCCTGGCACTGAGGCAAGCACAAGGCTGTACCCGGTTTCATTTTCGTGAGCAGTATCAAATTTGACCATCCGCCAACGGTTTTACGCCGACTGTAAAGCAGGCTCGCAAACGTTTGCTTTCCCTGTTAGAATTGCGCCGATTTTTCTTGCTTACCGCAAACGCGTGGAGACTTCGCAGTGACCGACAAAACCTCTCTCAGCTATAAAGATGCCGGCGTGGATATTGATGCAGGCAACGCTCTCGTCGACCGTATTAAGGGCGTGGTGAAGAAAACCCGTCGCCCGGAAGTGATGGGTGGACTGGGCGGATTCGGCGCGCTGTGCGCACTGCCGCAGAAATACCGCGAGCCGGTACTGGTCTCCGGCACCGACGGCGTCGGTACCAAGCTGCGTCTGGCAATGGATCTGAAGCGTCACGACACCATCGGCATCGACCTGGTCGCCATGTGCGTGAACGACCTGGTGGTTCAGGGCGCTGAGCCGCTGTTTTTCCTTGATTATTACGCCACCGGTAAACTGGACGTCGATACCGCAGCCAGCGTCATCAACGGCATCGCCGAAGGCTGCCTGCAGTCCGGTTGCGCGCTGGTGGGCGGTGAGACCGCAGAGATGCCGGGGATGTACCACGGCGAAGATTACGACGTGGCGGGTTTTTGCGTCGGGGTGGTGGAAAAATCAGAAATCATCGACGGAAGTAAAGTCGCTGACGGCGACGTGCTGGTGGCGCTGGCCTCCAGTGGCCCGCACTCTAACGGCTATTCGCTGGTGCGTAAGATTATTGAAGTTAGCGGCGTTGACCCGCAGACTACCGACCTTGACGGCAAACCGCTGGCCGACCATCTGCTGGCGCCGACCCGCATCTATGTGAAATCGGTTCTCGACCTGATTGCCAGCGTTGACGTTCACGCCATCGCCCATCTGACCGGCGGCGGCTTCTGGGAAAATATCCCGCGCGTGCTGCCGGACAACACCCAGGCGGTGATTGATGAGTCTTCCTGGCAGTGGCCGTCCGTCTTCAACTGGCTGCAAACCGCCGGTAACGTCAGCCAGCATGAGATGTACCGTACCTTTAACTGCGGCGTGGGGATGGTCATCGCCCTGCCGGCTGCAGAAGCAGACAAGGCCATTGCCCTGCTGAACGAGAAAGGTGAAAACGCGTGGAAAATCGGGTATATCAAAGCCTCCGATTCCGAACAGCGTGTGGTCATTGCATGAAAAACATTGTGGTGCTGATTTCCGGTAGCGGCAGTAATTTGCAGGCGATCATCGACGCCTGCGGCCGGAAACAGATAAACGGCACCCTGCGTGCGGTATTCAGTAACAAGGCCGATGCGTTCGGCCTTGAGCGCGCGCGCGCGGCCGGGATCCCGGCCCACGCGCTGGCGCAAAGTCAGTTTGCCGACCGGGAAGCGTTCGATCGTCAGCTGATGCATGAAATTGACGCCTACGCCCCGGATCTGGTGGTGCTGGCGGGCTATATGCGTATCCTGAGCCCCGCCTTCGTCAGCCACTATCAGGGACGTCTGCTGAACATCCACCCTTCGTTACTGCCGAAGTATCCTGGCCTGCATACCCATCGCCAGGTGCTGGAAAACGGTGACGAGGAGCATGGGACCTCGGTGCACTTCGTCACCGACGAGCTGGACGGCGGTCCGGTTATCCTGCAGGCCAAAGTGCCGGTCTTTGCTGGCGACAGCGAAGAAGAGGTCACGGCGCGGGTTCAGACCCAGGAACATGCCATTTATCCGCTGGTGATAAGCTGGTTCGTCGAGGGACGTCTGCGCATGGAGGGCAACCACGCCTGGCTGGATGAACGACAGCTTCCCCCCCAGGGCTATGCCGCTGAAGAATGAACAACAGCCCCGCCTTTCGCCATCGCGGGGCTTTTTTTTAATTAAAATTGTTTATTAATCAAACATCTCACAGAAATAATTCTTCTTACTGTCATATAGTTGTGACACAGTAAATCGCTATGCAGAAAAATTCGTCATAATAGTCTACGTCCTGTGAGTAAAACGGAGTGTGAGCGGTAATGGGCCAGGAAAAGCTATACATCGAAAAAGAACTCAGCTGGTTGTCTTTTAACGAGCGCGTGCTGCAGGAAGCGGCGGACAAGAGTAACCCACTGATTGAGCGCATGCGCTTCTTAGGGATCTACTCCAACAACCTTGATGAGTTTTACAAAGTGCGCTTCGCTGAGCTTAAGCGCCGGATTATTATCAGTGAAGAACAAGGCAGTACCGCCCATTCTCGCCACCTGTTAGGCAAAATCCAGGCCCGCGTGCTGAAGGCCGATCAGGAATTCGATAGTCTGTATAACGAACTGCTGCTGGAGATGGCGCGCAACCAGATCTTCCTGATCAATGAGCGTCAGCTGTCCGTCAATCAGCAGGCCTGGCTGCGCAACTACTTTAAACAGTATTTGCGCCAGCATATCTCGCCGATCCTGATTAACCGCGAAACGGACCTCGTGCAGTTTCTGAAAGATGATTACACCTATCTGGCGGTGGAGATTATCCGCGGGGAAAACATCAATTATGCCCTGCTGGAAATTCCCTCGGATAAGGTCCCGCGCTTCGTAAACCTGCCGCCGGAAGCGCCTCGTCGCCGTAAGCCAATGATCCTGTTGGATAACATTCTGCGCTATTGCCTGGACGACATCTTTAAAGGCTTCTTTGATTACGATGCGCTGAACGCCTACTCGATGAAAATGACCCGTGACGCCGAGTACGATCTGGTGCATGAGATGGAGTCGAGCCTGATGGAGCTGATGTCCTCCAGCCTGAAACAGCGCCTGACCGCCGAGCCGGTTCGCTTCGTCTACCAGCGCGATATGCCGGACGCGATGGTCGAAATGCTGCGCGATAAGCTCTCCATCTCCAACTATGACTCAATGCTGCCGGGCGGCCGCTATCACAACTTTAAAGACTTTATCGGCTTCCCGAACGTGGGTAAGGCCAATCTGGTCAATAAACCTATGCCGCGCCTGCGTCATCTGTGGTTTGATAAATTCCGCAACGGCTTCGACGCCATTCGCGAACGCGATGTGCTGCTCTACTACCCCTATCATACTTTTGAGCATGTGCTGGAGCTGCTTCGCCAGGCCTCGTTCGACCCCAGCGTACTGGCGATCAAAATCAACATCTACCGCGTGGCCAAGGATTCGCGCATCATCGACGCGATGATCCACGCCGCCCACAACGGTAAAAAAGTCACCGTGGTGGTGGAGCTGCAGGCGCGTTTTGACGAAGAGGCCAACATTCACTGGGCGAAGCGCCTGACGGAAGCGGGCGTTCACGTGATCTTCTCCGCGCCGGGCCTGAAGATCCACGCCAAGCTGTTCCTTATCTCGCGTAAAGAAGGCGATGAGGTGGTGCGCTACGCCCACATCGGCACCGGTAACTTCAACGAGAAGACCGCGCGGATCTATACCGACTATTCGCTGTTAACCGCCGATGCGCGCATTACCAATGAAGTCCGCCGGGTGTTTAACTTTATTGAAAACCCCTACCGCCCGGTCAGCTTCGATTACCTGCTGGTGTCGCCGCAGAACTCGCGTCGTCTGCTGTATGAGATGATCGACCGCGAGATCGCTAATGCGCAGAACGGGCAACCGTCCGGTATTACCCTGAAGCTGAACAACCTGGTGGACAAAGGGCTGGTGGACAGACTGTATGCCGCCTCCAGCTCCGGCGTGCCGGTCAACCTGTTGATCCGCGGCATGTGCTCGCTGATCCCCGGTCTGGAAGGCATCAGCGAAAATATTCGCGTCATCAGCATTGTGGACCGTTTCCTCGAGCACGACCGGGTCTACTGTTTTGAAAACGGTGGCGATAAGCAGGTCTGGCTCTCCTCTGCCGACTGGATGACGCGTAATATCGATTATCGTATCGAAGTTGCCGCCCCGCTGCTCGACCCGCGCCTGAAACAGCGGGTGCTGGATATTTTTGATATCCTGTTCAACGATACGGTAAAAGCGCGCTATCTTGATAAAGAACTGAGTAATCGCTATGTGCCGCGCGGCAATCGCCGTAAAGTGCGCGCTCAGATGGCGATTTACGATTATCTCAAATCACTCGAACAACCCGACTAACCTATGCCAATAAACGAAAAAACCCCTCGACCGCAGGAGTTCGCTGCGGTTGACCTTGGTTCGAACAGTTTTCATATGGTGATCGCCCGTGTCGTCGACGGCGCCATGCAGATCATCGGACGCCTGAAACAGCGCGTACATCTGGCCGATGGCCTCGATGAAAACTCGGTGTTGAGCGAAGAAGCCATGACCCGCGGGCTGAACTGCCTGTCGCTGTTTGCCGAACGCCTGCAGGGATTTTCTCCCTCCAGCGTCTGCATCGTCGGGACGCATACGCTGCGTCAGGCGACCAATGCGGCGGAGTTTCTTAAACGCGCGGAAAAAGTGATCCCCTACCCGATCGAGATCATCTCCGGTAATGAAGAAGCGCGCCTGATATTTATGGGCGTGGAGCACACGCAGCCGGAGCGCGGCCGTAAGCTGGTGATTGATATCGGCGGCGGTTCGACTGAGCTGGTCATCGGTGAAGATTTTGAGCCCCGCCTGGTGGAAAGCCGCCGCATGGGGTGCGTGAGTTTCTCCCAGGCCTACTTCCCGGGCGGGACGATCAATAAGGAAAATTTTCAGCGCGCTCGCCTGGCGGCGGTGCAAAAGCTGGAAACCCTGGCCTGGCAGTTCCGTATTCAGGGCTGGACCGTGGCGCTGGGCGCCTCCGGCACCATTAAAGCCGCCCAGGAAGTGCTGGTGGCTATGGGCGAGAAGGACGGGTTTATTACGCCGGAACGCCTCGAAATGCTGGTCAGTGAGCTGCTGAAACATAAAAACTTCGACGCGCTCAGCCTGCCCGGCCTCTCGGAAGACCGTAAAGCGGTCTTTGCCCCGGGGCTGGCGATCCTGTGCGGCGTGTTTGACGCGTTAGCCATTAAAGAGCTTCGTCTGTCTGATGGCGCGCTGCGTGAAGGCGTGCTGTACGAAATGGAAGGCCGTTTCCGCCACCAGGATATTCGTAGCCGCACGGCGCAGAGTCTGGCGAATCAGTACAACATCGATCGCGAACAGGCGCGCCGGGTACTGGAAACCACCACCCTTATGCTGGAGCAGTGGCAGGAGCAGAATCCGAAGCTGGCCAATCCACACCTCGCGGCGCTGTTGAAGTGGGCGGTGATGCTCCATGAGGTGGGCCTGAATATTAACCACAGCGGTATGCACCGCCACTCGGCCTACATTCTGCAGAACAGCGACCTGCCGGGCTTCAACCAGGAGCAGCAGATGCTGATGGCCACGCTGGTGCGCTATCATCGCAAAGCGATAAAACTCGACGACCTGCCGCGCTTTACGCTATTCAGGAAAAAGCAGTTTCTGCCGCTGATCCAGCTGCTGCGCCTCGGCGTGCTGCTGAATAACCAGCGTCAGGCCACCACCACGCCGCCGACGCTACGGCTGCAGACGGAAGCTCACCACTGGACGCTGACCTTCCCGCACAACTGGTTTAGCCAGAATGCGCTGGTGCTGCTGGATCTGGAAAAAGAGCAGCAGTACTGGGAAGGTGTGCCGGAGTGGCTGCTGAAGATTGCGGAAGAAGAGCCAGACGCCTGATCGCCTCTGTGGATAGCATTCGAGCCGGGCCATCGCGCCCGGCTTTTTACCGCTTCAGGCGCTCATCCCCTCCGCCAGCTGCGCCAGAGGTACCGGAACGCCAATATCATAGCCCTGCATATAATCTATCCCCAGCGCGATGACCGCCTGGCGTATCTCCGGCGACTCGACATATTCGGCCACCACCTGCATGTTCTTCATCCTCGCCAGACGACAGATAGAGTCCACCACCTGGTAATCAAGACTGCTGGCGAGCAGATTGCGAATAAAGCTGCCGTCGATTTTAAGAATATCGACGTTCATCGTTTTTAACCGCGCATAGCTGGCGTAGCCGGTACCAAAATCATCGATCGCCACCCGGCAGCCCAGCGCCCGCAGACGCTCTAATGTCTGGCAGACCAGCTCGGGGTTGCTGAGCGCATAGTTTTCGGTCAACTCGAAGATAATCTGCCATGGCTCAATGTTATAGGCCTGCAGCAGGTTTTCCACCTCCTCGGGAAACTGACTGCGGCTCAGCGAGACCGGAGAGAGGTTGATCGCCAGCCGCAGACCGGGCAGCGCCCGCCGGTTGGCATCCATAAAGGCCAGGGTGTGATCAATGACCCACTGATCCACGCGCGTGGACAGCCCAAACTCGTGCGCCACCGGCAGGAACTCGTTTGGCCCCGTCAGCTCCCCCGACTCCCCTTTCATCCTTAACAACACTTCATGGTAGTTGTCGCCGCGAATGCCCTGGATAGGTTGCGCCATCAGGACAAAATGGTCTTGCTCCAGCGCCTTGAGGATGCGGTTCATCATCACCACTTTGTCTTTCAGATCCTGCTGGACATGCCCGGCGCCGCGGCGCTGCAAATTCTCCGGATGGCCGCTGGCCAGCGACATGTCGGCAATCGTGTTCAGCTCGCCAAGCAGCAAATACAGATGCTTCACCGGCGAGCGGACGTTGCAATAGCTCATGCCGATCCGCGGCTGCAGGGGGACCCCGTCCCAGTGAAAACGGAACTGTCGCAGGGAGCGCTCAATTAAATGAATGCGCGCCTGGTGCCCTTCGCTGTTGAGACGAAACACTAAATCGTGACCGGCAAGATGATATACCGCTTCGTTCGGCTGCAGCAGCGCACGCAGGTGATTCGCCAGCATTTGCTTATACTGAATGCGCAACAGCACCCCATAGTGGCGGCCCAGCAGCTCAAGCTCAGGAATACGCAAAAAACAGAGCGTCGACCAGCTCCCGCCGTTCAGCGCCCGGCTCAGCGCCCGCAGATTCGGCATATGTACCACCGGGTCGAGAAAGGCCATCTGTCGGACGCGGGCGTAGATCAGCCGCTGCTGTGTCGCCAGCATCGCCGTATAGGCGACAATAAACGAGAACACCAGATAGCTTGACGAGGTGATCGCCAGCTGAGTGTTATAACTTGGATAAATGGGTAAATAACGGTAATGAAAATGGATCACGGCGATCAGTACCGGCGTCCAGATCAGCGAGATAAAGCGATAGCCAAAACGCATCGCCCCCCACAGCATCACCGGCATCAGTAAGGATAATGTATAATTTGTACTAAATATAGTGCTGCTATCATTAAGCGGCATCAATAATAGCCCCAGCAGCAGGATTAATATCGCCACCCAGCTGATGATTTCAATTTTTTTTATTTTTGGATCAATTTGTAAGCGAACCTGAGAAATAAATCCGCGTAAATAAAAAGGGTTACGAATTACCCGCAGCAGTAAATAACATAAGGGCACGCCGGTCAGGCACCCTACCATCAGCGCCTGAAAGGTGATTAACGACCGTAAACTAAACGGCGAGACGCCGGTCATCTCCGTTGTGCGCGGATGCAGCCCCAGAAACTCGGCGATCTGCGACAGAATCAGAAAAATGACCGAAGGGAGCAGCATTTGCCAGAACAAACGATGCGGCATCAGTCTGACGTTACCGTGCGATACCTGCTGCCGTTGAGGAACAAAGATGCGGTATCCGCCCCAGCAGAGTACGCAGGGGATCAGAAAATGGAACAGTACGCCAAAGGCCTGTTCCGGCGTCATGCCCCGGGCCAGCGTAAGCAGCAGGCCAACGATAATACCGGGGATCGCCGCCCAGCCGAAAAACATCATCAGGCTGAGCACCAGCGCCAGGGGAAGATAATAAAGATAAACCATGTGACCATTCAGCACGGTATATGTATTCATCCCTCTGGCAAGGGGTAATAACAGCACAGGCAGGAGAAGCGGTAAGGCCCACCATTTGTCGCGATATTGTTGATAGTATTTTAATAAATTCATAGGTGCTCTACAGAGAGCCTCTGCTCCTGCGAGGCATATTCAGGCAGGCATCCAACCACCCCATGCTGACCGCATAAGTAATTACGATACGGTAACGTCCGCTGATTTTAGTGGCCAAGAGAATGAGGCTGTTGATATAAATCAACAAATGCTGACACCAACATTAATAAAACTTATTTTTTCACCTTTCCCTGGCTAATAAAGTGAGCATGTAAATACGCCGATTATCTTATATAACATTAATTAATGTTTTCACTGCCGCACTTTTACATCTGCATCAATTGACCCCACCTCGTTCCTGTGCCTTAATACCCCCATCGCCCATCTTCGGGTATACTTCAAGGAACCTTTTGTGAGTCAGGCACCCAGTATGCGTAAACGACATCGATTTAACCGTCGCATGACCCGTATCGTACTGCTTATCAGCTTTCTCTTCTTCTTTGGACGCTTTGTCTACTCCTCCATTGGCGCCTGGTACCATCACCAGGATAAAAAAGCGTCGCAGGAGTCAACGCTCACCGTCGAGCCTTCCGCCCGCGAGTAACCCGTTGAGCCCGTGCCGGGTGCGCCCCCAGCCGCAGTCAGAGACGCCCGTTTTCGAGACACTATTCCTGACGAGGCATGTGTTGACGCTGGCGATTTATAAGCGCACGGCCTGTAGCAGACGCAGCATTTCCGCCACTCCTTTGGTAATCACTTTATCCTGACGCATGACAACCGCCAGTTGACGGTACAGCGACGGGGCCAGAGAATGTACCGTTAAGCCACAGCGATCCTCCGCCTGCTCCACCGCCATGCGGGGCACAATACTGTAGCCCAGCCCGGCCCGCACCATGCGTTTGATCGCCTCGATGCTTCCCAGCTGCATCACCGGCGTAACCGCCAGGCCCGCCGAACGGAACCAGCGGTCAATCAGATCCCGCGTGCCGCTGCCCGCCTCGAAGGCAATGAGCGGCAGCGCCTGCAGCGCTTCAGGGGTGCACACCGCCGGGATCCCCGCCTCGTGGCTGGGATGAATGACCACGAACTCCTCGTCAACCACTGCGGTCACTGCCAGACTGCGCCCCTGCACGGGCAGGGTAACCAGTCCAAGATCGAGCCGGTTTTCCTCCACCGCCCGGACGATATCCAGCGTGTTGCCGGTGGTCACCCCCACCGTCAGCAGCGGGTGCTGCTGACGAAGATGCTGCAGCAGCGGCGGAAGAAGATGAATGCAGGCCGTCGCGCCGGTCCCCAGCGTCAACGAGCCATTAACTTCCTGGCTAAATGCGCTGACCGACTGCACCGCGCTATTCACCGCCCGATCGATCTGCTCGCTGTGGGACAGCAGCGCCATTCCCGCCGCCGTCGCCTTGATCCCACGCCCGGTGCGCTCCAGCAGCCGAGTCTGTAAAAATTGCTCCAGCTGACGCACCTGCAGGCTAACGGCAGGCTGGGAGATCCCCAGCGCGTCGGCGGCGGCGGAGAAGCTGCCGCGCTGTACGACCAGCCGGAAGGTCGCCAGGTTTCCCAGGTTCAGTGTTGTCATGCAAAGTTTCTCTTATACCGCGCATAAGGTGGCCGCTCTGCCAGAACAATAGCCTGCCGGGTATGCTCAGGACAACTGTCTTAACGGAATGAAAAACCATGGAAACACCGGCTATTCCCCGACGCCTCGCCTTCACGGCGGGCGCTCAGCAACTGATCAACTGGGGTATCTCTTTTTATATGCCCGGCACCTTTGCCGGGGCGATGTCGGCAGATACCGGCTGGTCATCCCCACAAATCTACTCAGGCCTGACGCTCGCCATGCTGGTGATGGCCACCCTCTCGCCGTTTGTCGCCCGGCTGCTGTCGCGTGCTGGCGGGCAACGCGTGGTGATGGCAGGCTCCCTGCTGCTCGCCGTCGGTTGTCTGCTTATGGCTGACGCACACTCGCTTGTCGCCTGGTACAGCGCCTGGCTGTTGACCGGCATCGGCATGCGTTTGTCGCTGTATGACGCGCTGTTTGCCGCGCTGGTTAATCTCTACGGCAAGCAGGCGCGACGGACGATCTCCCGCATAACCCTGACGGGTGGGCTGGCCTCGGTGGTGTTCTGGCCGCTGGGGGAGGCTCTGCTCGCGGCCATGAGCTGGCGGGAAGCACTGCTGATCTATGCCCTGTTCGGCTTGCTAAGCGCCGCGTTAACCCTGTCGCTACCCAATAAAACAGGCTTTATCGTCAATAAACCCGCCGCCCCTGCCGCGGTACGGGATCGGCGAAACGGCTGGCTGTACGCCGCGTTTATCGCGCTGATCACCTTTGTCTCTAATGGCACTTCCACCCATCTGCCGGAATTTATCATAAGCGTCGGTCTGCCGGTTGCCGTCGGCATGTTATGGGGCGTTGGACAGACTGGTGCACGGTTTCTGGAGGTGGTGGCCGGGGCGGGGCTCACCCCGCTTCGCCTGACGCTGCTTACCGCGCTGGCTATGCCGGTGTGCTTTATGCTCGGCCTGAGTAGCTCGCTTTTTCTCTGGTCAGCCGCCGGTTTTGTGCTGGGCTACGGGGCGATTAACGGGCTGGTGACCATCGTCAAAGCCACGCTGCCGCTGCAGTTGTTTGCCCCTGAAGCGTACGCCAGACGCACCGGGGTGCTGCTGATCCCGGCCCAGCTGATGGCGGCGGCCTCCCCGCTGGCCTATGCGTGGCTGAACCGGGCTTTAGGGACGATCGGGGCGATGTGGCTGTCGTGGGGGTTAACGCTGCTGATTGCCGTACTGGCGGTGGCTATCGTCAAGGGACAGGCATCGCACCAGGCTGAGGGTATCCCTGCCCTTAGCGACTAGAGCACAAAGCCGCCGTCGATGGTCAGGCTTGTACCCGTCATGTAGCCGGACGATTCACCGGCAAGCCAGGCCGCCAGCGAGGCGATTTCGTCCGGTTCGCCCATACGCTGCAAGGGAATGCGCCCGACGATCTGCTCCGCCATTCCGGCAGTCATATCGGTGGCGATGGGCCCCGGCTGGATGTTGTTAATCGTGATGCGCCGTGGCGCCAGATCCAGCGCAAGGTTCTGCACCATTGAGGCGACAGCCGCTTTACTCATGGCATACACGCTACTGCCCACATGGCCGGTACGCACCGCGGTATTACTGCCGATGGTGATCACACGCCCCCCTTCCGCCATCGGCTTAACCGCCGCCTGAATGGCAAGGAAGACACCACGCACGTTGACGGCCAGGGTGGTATCCAGATCGTCCAGCGAATAGGCCTCAAGGGTACCGAGACGCAGCACGCCCGCATTTACCACCGCGACATCCAGCCTGCCGTAGTGCCGTAATGTCTTATCCACCGCGGCCTGGATAGCCCTGGGGTCTGCGCTGTCGGCTTCAATGGCTATCGCCTGACCGCCCCGTTGCTCAATCGTTGAGACCAGCGCCTGCGCCCGATCCGGGCGTGATACCCAGGTGATGGCAACCCGATAGCCCTCCTGCGCCAGTCGCGCCGCAATGGCCGCCCCGATACCGCGCGCGCCGCCGAAAATCAACGCTACCTTTTCGTGATTCATGATGGTCATTCTCCTGTTTGCTGTAGCACCCACCCGGGTGCCTCTGCAGACACCATGCCAGCAGATACAGCCCTTCGCATGCGCGGAATGTATCGCACTGTATCCACGCCGCCCTGCTTACGCAGCCATACAAAAAAGCCGCCCACAGCAAACAGACCCGATACATAAAAATGGTTTTATGAGGCTGTCGCCATTGATGACCCGATGAGGAGATACCCCGATGATACGTCCACATTTACTCTTCACGCTGTTCGCGCTGACATCAGGCTGCGCCTGGGCTGCACCGCTTAGCGGACTCAGCGCCGCGGATGTTAACGGCCCCGCCGCCGTTGCACCGCCCGAACAGCCCCAGCCACCGGCAACACTGATTGTGGATCCGCCGCTGGCGGGCCCGCTGAGTAAAGGTGCGGTCTTTATTCAATACCGCGCCGAGAACATGCGTATTGAACCGGTGTTCGGGCCCGAGGCGCTGAAAGTGGCGCCGCGCATCGGCCATATCCACGTCATCGTGGATGACAACCCCTGGCACTGGGCCGACGCCAGCGGCGAGCCGGTTATTCTGGTGGGCCTGCCTGCCGGTCATCACAAGGTGACCCTTATTCTCGCCGATCCAACCCATAAACCTGTTGATCGCAAGACCGTCGAATTCATCGTACCGCCGCATGCTGCGGTTATGCACTGAACGCCACCAGTCACTTATTTTTGAGGATCTTAACCATGAAAGCATTACTGATTGCTGTTCTGACCTTCTCCGCCGCAATGGCGTCTTCCGCTTTCGCTGCCCGGGAAATTAACCAGCCTCAGGGGCTGCAAAAAATTGGCACCGTTTCCGACAGCAGCGGCGCAACGTCGCTGGCGGATCTGGAGGCGAAACTGCAGGCCAAAGCCGTTAAAGCGGGCGCCGGTGCGTTTCGCATTACCTCCGCCGGGGGGAACAACACCCTGTCGGGCACCGCAGATATTTACCGTTGAGGCGTCACCATGAAAAAACAGTCTCTTCATACCTTCGCGGTGGGCCTGCTGCTGGCCGCCGCCAGCGGTACCGCACTGGCGAGTAGCAATAAAACCGTGGTGCTGGTGCACGGCGCTTTTGCCGACGGCAGCAGCTGGAACCAGGTGATCGACAGACTGCAACGCCAGCATACCGAGGTCATTGCCGTTCAGCTGCCGCTCAACTCGCTGAAAGAGGATGTCGCCGCAACCCAGCGCGCCATCGCCCGGGCCCACGGGGATGTGGTGCTGGTAGGCCACTCCTGGGGCGGGACGGTGATCAGCGAGGCGGGTAACGCTGCGCGGGTCAAATCGCTGGTTTACGTGGCGGCGTTTGCCCCGGACTCGGGCCAGTCGACGGCGGATCTGGCGGGGAGCTACCCTGCCCCACCGGGCAGCGCAGGTATTGCTAAAACCGCAGAGGGTTTTCTCTGGTTACCTGAAAAATCGGTACGCCAGGACTTTGCGCCAGATATTAAGGCTGCTGAGCAAAACAGGCTGATCGCCACCCAGGGCCCGATCCGCGCGGAGGCCTTTACCGAAAAGGTCACGCATGCGGCCTGGCATGATAAGCCGAGCTGGTATGTGGTCAGCAAGAATGACCGGATGATCAATCCGGATCTGGAGCGTTCGATGGCGAAGGCGATTGATGCGAAAACCACTGAGGTGGCGGCAAGCCATGTGTCGATGGTGAGCCAACCGGAGGAGATTGCCCGGGTGATTGAGCAAGCGGTGAAATGAGACAGGCAATAAAAAGCCCGCAGGATGCGGGCTTAAATCAAAAACGATTAACGGGCGGGCGTTATTCCCACTCGATCGTCGCCGGTGGCTTACCGCTGATGTCATACACCACGCGGGAAATACCGTTCACTTCATTGATGATGCGGTTGGAGACGCGGCCGAGGAAATCATACGGCAGGTGCGCCCAGTGCGCGGTCATGAAGTCGATGGTTTCCACCGCACGCAGGGAAACCACCCAGTCGTATTTACGGCCATCGCCCATCACGCCGACGGAGCGAACCGGCAGGAACACGGTGAACGCCTGGCTCACTTTGTTGTACAGGTCAGCTTTGTGCAGCTCTTCGATGAAGATAGCGTCGGCGCGACGCAGCAGGTCGCAGTACTCTTTCTTCACTTCGCCCAGCACGCGCACGCCGAGGCCCGGACCCGGGAACGGATGACGGTAGAGCATATCGTACGGCAGACCCAGCTCCAGACCGATCTTACGCACTTCGTCTTTGAACAGCTCGCGCAGCGGCTCAACCAGCCCCATCTTCATCTCTTTCGGCAGGCCGCCCACGTTGTGGTGAGATTTGATGACGTGCGCTTTACCGGTAGTGGAAGCGGCAGATTCGATAACGTCAGGGTAGATGGTGCCCTGCGCCAGCCATTTGACGTCGTCCAGCTTCAGCGCTTCTTCGTCGAACACTTCCACGAAGACGCGGCCGATAATCTTACGTTTCGCTTCCGGATCGTTCTCGCCTTTCAGCGCGTCGAGGAAGCGCTGCTCGCCTTCGACGTGAACAATGTTCAGGCCAAAGTGGTCGCCGAACATGTCCATCACCTG
Organism: Klebsiella sp. M041; assembly: GCF_059759695.1. Classification (NCBI taxonomy): domain Bacteria; kingdom Pseudomonadati; phylum Pseudomonadota; class Gammaproteobacteria; order Enterobacterales; family Enterobacteriaceae; genus Klebsiella; species Klebsiella sp. M041. Next base: position 84,572 of record NZ_JCAXWU010000001.1, on the reverse strand, counting down.
CTGGGCTTCGTTCAGACGCAGGAGACCGTTATCCACGAATACGCAGGTCAGGTTTTTGCCGATGGCGCGGTGCAGCAGCATCGCAGTCACCGAAGAGTCCACGCCGCCGGAGAGGCCGAGGATCACTTTGTCATCGCCAACCTGCTGGCGGATACGCTCAACGGCGTCGTCGATGATTTTCGCCGGGGTCCACAGGGCTTCGCACTGGCAGATGTCGCGCACGAAGCGCTCCAGCATACGCATCCCCTGACGGGTATGGGTCACTTCCGGGTGGAACTGCACGCCGTAGAAGCGTTTTTCTTCGTTGGCCATAATGGCGAACGGGCAGTTGTCGGTGCTGGCGACGGTGACGAAGTCAGACGGGATGGCGGTGACTTTGTCGCCGTGGCTCATCCACACGTCCAGCAACGGTTTGCCGTCCGCGGTCAGAGAGTCTTCGATACCGCGCACCAGCGCGCTGTCGTTAACCACTTCAACCTGCGCGTAGCCAAACTCACGCTCGTTAGAGCCTTCTACATGGCCGCCCAACTGCATCGCCATGGTCTGCATACCGTAGCAGACGCCAAATACCGGCACGCCGGCTTCGAACACATACTGCGGCGCGCGCGGGCTGTTCTCTTCGGTGGTGCTTTCCGGGCCGCCGGAAAGAATGATGCCGCTTGGATTAAATTCGCGGATCTGTGCTTCCGTGACATCCCATGCCCACAGCTCACAGTAGACGCCCAGCTCACGCACGCGACGCGCCACCAGCTGAGTATACTGTGACCCGAAGTCGAGAATGAGAATGCGATGTTTATGAATGTTTTCCGTCATTGACGCTAATTCCGAGGCAAGTGAAACAGAGTAAATAAATCGCCCGACGCAAGGTCGGGCGAAGAAATCAGGAGCCCAGACGGTAGTTCGGGGACTCTTTGGTGATGGTCACGTCGTGAACGTGGCTTTCCTGAATGCCCGCACCGCTGATGCGTACGAATTCAGCTTTGGTACGCAGCAGGTCAATGGTACCACAGCCGGTCAGACCCATACAGGAGCGCAGGCCGCCCATCTGCTGGTGAATGATCTCTTTCAGGCGGCCTTTATAGGCCACGCGGCCTTCGATACCTTCCGGCACCAGTTTGTCAGCGGCGTTATCGCTCTGGAAGTAGCGGTCAGAAGAGCCTTTTGACATCGCGCCGAGGGAGCCCATCCCGCGATAGGATTTGTAAGAGCGCCCCTGGTAGAGTTCGATTTCGCCCGGGGATTCTTCGGTACCGGCCAGCATGGAGCCGACCATTACTGCCGCCGCACCGGCCGCGATCGCTTTAGCGATGTCGCCGGAGAAACGGATACCGCCGTCGGCGATAACCGGAATACCGGTGCCTTCCAGCGCTTCCACCGCGTCGGAAACGGCGGTGATCTGCGGCACACCTACGCCGGTCACGATACGGGTCGTACAGATGGAGCCCGGGCCGATGCCCACTTTCACCGCGCTGCAGCCAGCTTCCGCCAGCGCGCGCGCGCCTGCGCCAGTGGCGACGTTGCCGCCGATGATCTGCAGGTCCGGGTATTTCGCGCGCGTTTCACGAATACGTTGCAGAACGCCTTCGGAGTGGCCGTGAGAGGAGTCGATCAGCAGGACGTCAACGCCCGCAGCCACTAGCGCGTCAACGCGCTCTTCGTTGCCCGCGCCGGCGCCGACCGCAGCGCCTACGCGCAGACGGCCCTGCTCATCTTTACAGGCATTCGGTTTACGTTCCGCTTTCTGGAAGTCTTTTACGGTGATCATCCCGCGCAGGTGGAAGCTCTCATCCACAACCAGCGCCTTCTCAACGCGTTTTTCGTGCATCTTCGCAAAGACCACTTCACGGCTTTCGCCTTCACGAACGGTAACCAGACGCTCTTTCGGGGTCATGTAGACACTGACCGGCTGGTTCAGATCGGTGACGAAACGCACGTCGCGGCCAGTGATGATGCCGACCAGCTCGTTCTCTTCGGTAACCACCGGGTAGCCGGCGAAGCCGTTACGCTCGGTCAGCTCTTTCACTTCACGCAGGGTGGTGGTCGGCAGAACGGTCTGCGGGTCGGTGACCACGCCGGACTCATGTTTCTTCACGCGGCGAACTTCTTCCGCCTGGCGCTCGATGGACATGTTTTTGTGAATAAAGCCGATGCCGCCTTCCTGTGCCAGGGCAATAGCCAGACGCGCTTCCGTTACGGTATCCATGGCTGCGGAGAGCATAGGAATATTCAGACGAATGGTTTTCGTCAGCTGAGTGCTGAGATCGGCTGTATTCGGCAGAACGGTAGAATGAGCGGGAACGAGGAGGACGTCGTCAAACGTCAGGGCTTCTTTAGCGATACGTAGCATGGGCAATATCTCGACCAGGGTGGATAAATATTGCCGTGGCATTATACAGAGCGTAACCGATTGCATCTACCCTTTTTTGCAAATAATACTTGCCATCCCCTCTGAGCGCGTTACTATCGACTGAATAACCTGCTGATTTAAAGTTTGATCTTGCTCACATGTTACCCTCTCAATCCCCCGCAATTTTTACCGTTAGCCGCCTCAATCAGACGGTGCGTCTGCTGCTTGAGCGCGAAATGGGCCAGGTCTGGATCAGCGGCGAGATCTCTAACTTCAGCCAGCCTTCTTCCGGCCACTGGTACTTCACCTTAAAAGACGATAACGCCCAGGTGCGCTGCGCGATGTTCCGCAACAGCAACCGTCGGGTCACGTTTCGCCCGCAGCATGGGCAGCAGGTGCTGGTTCGCGCCAACATCACCCTGTATGAGCCGCGCGGCGACTACCAGATTATCGTCGAAAGCATGCAGCCCGCCGGCGAAGGGTTGCTGCAGCAGAAGTATGAGCAGCTGAAAGCGCAGTTAACCGCGGAAGGGCTGTTCGATCAAAAACATAAGCAGGCGCTCCCCTCCCCCGCCCGCTGCGTCGGGGTCATCACCTCGAAAACCGGCGCCGCGCTGCACGATATTCTTCATGTCCTCAGACGCCGCGACCCCGGGCTGCCGGTGATCGTCTACCCGACCGCGGTCCAGGGTGACGATGCCCCCGGGCAGATTGTGCGCGCCATCGCGCTGGCGAACGCGCGTCAGGAGTGTGACGTGCTGATTGTCGGACGCGGCGGCGGTTCGCTGGAGGATCTGTGGAGTTTTAACGATGAGCGGGTGGCGCGCGCTATCTTCGCCAGCCAGATCCCTATCGTCAGCGCCGTCGGCCATGAAACCGACGTCACTATCGCTGATTTTGTTGCCGACCTGCGAGCGCCGACCCCTTCTGCCGCCGCGGAGATCGTCAGCCGTAATCAGCAGGAGCTGCTGCGCCAGCTGCAGGCCGGGCAGCAGCGGCTGGAGATGGCGATGGACTATTTCCTCGCCAGTCGCCAGCGCCGTTTTACCCAGTTGTTCCATCGTCTGCAGCAGCAGCACCCGCAGCTGCGGCTGGCCCGCCAGCAGACCGCACTGGAACGCCTGCGCCAGCGGATGCGCATCGCCATGGAATCGCAGCTTAAACGCGCCGAGCAGCGGCAAAAGCGCACTGTTCAGCGCCTGAATCACTATAACCCGCAGCCGCGTATCCACCGGACGCAATCGCGCGTCCAGCAGCTGGAATACCGGCTGGCGGAAACGATGCGTAGCCGCCTCAGCGAGCGGCGTGAACGGTTTGGTCACGCGGTGACCCATCTGGAGGCGGTGAGTCCCTTAGCCACCCTGGCGCGCGGCTATAGCGTCACTTCGGTGAGCGACGGCACGGTGTTGAAGCAGACAAAACAGGTCAAAACCGGCGATCTGCTCACCACCCGCCTGAAAGACGGCTGGGTCGAAAGCGAAGTGAGGCAGATTGCGCCGGTGAAAAAAACGCGGGCCAGAAAGCCATCGCCGCCTAAACCAGCGGAATAAACTCCACCCGTTTTTTCGAGATCAGGCCGTGCCCGTGCTGGCAAAAGTAATCCACCGCGCCGCACGCCTTCAGCACCTCCAGCGGCTGGTGGCATTCCGGGCAGCGCGCCTCAAGGGCAAATACCCTTTCGCACTGAGCGCAATGCGCGCTGCTGCCTTTGACATCTAACGGCGCGTGGCACAGAGGGCAATCAAGTTCCATAACCATTCCTTTCAACGTTTATCTGCACCTATTTTATCATGTTCCGGGTTTAATGAGGGCCGCGTAATTGCTGCTGCAACCTGAGCAGCCATTCCACTTCCTCAAGCCGACGCCGCGTCAGCCCGGCCACGCTTTCGGGCGCCCGGGTAAACACATTCTCCGCGCCAAGGATCTGCTCATCGAGACAGTGCGCATAGATCGCTCCGGGTCGGGTCCAGCGCTGGATCCGCTCGCCGTCCTGTAGCGTCGCCACCTCGCCATCAGGGGCGCGATCGAGGGCAAGCAGTCGCCCGTCCCGCAGCCCTATCCGCATTCCCTTTTGCCCGCCCGCGGGACCGGCATATTTGTTAAGCCAGATATTCAGCGGGATATCGCCCAGGCGTCCCTGCAGATGCGCCTCTCCCTCGGCAGTGACCGTATCCCCATGAGCAATATCTCGGCCGAGACGGTCTTTCGCCGCCCGAACGGCGAGGTCCAGCGTCACATCGCCTCCGCAGCCGAGCAGCGTTTCCCGCAGCATCGCCAGGACATGGGTACCGATATCGAGGATCACGCCGTCAGGATGACGCAGCCGCCGGGTATCCAGTTCGCCGGTGGCAAAGTTAAGCGCGACCGGTTCTCCGACAGCGTTAAAGCCGCTTGGCTCCTGCAAATAGCCTTCTATCCAGGCGATATCCTGCGCTGAAAGGTGCGGTGGCGGTAGACCGCTGGCCTCCTCTTCCGCCTGCCACGGCGGAGCAAGAGCGTTCAGGGCTAACCCACGCGCCATCCAGTGGTCGAGGGCCAGCACCCGACCGGCCTCCCCCGCCGGCGCCAGCAGCGCCCGCAGCCGCGCGGCCTGCTCAAGGTTGGCGACAATCGGTTTCTCCACCACGATGCGGGGAATGGCGCTGGCTAACGCCCCCTCCAGCACGGGCAGGTGCTGGAGGGATGACGTGGTGATGAAGAGCGTATCCAGGGGTTTGGCCAGCAGCGCCGACAGCGAACTGCAGCGCTGGATCCCCGGCAGCGCTCTGCTGCTGTCCAGGTCATAGCCCTGGCAGCTGTCAATACGGTATCCCAGGCGACGCAGCGCGGGTAAATAGGCGGTTTCCACCACCGCGCCGAGACCGATAAATCCAATTTGCATGTTTAGTCCACCCCTGAGCCGATCTGTTCCCGGCGAAGTATCGCGGGATTATGGCGGATGGTTTTGACATTTACCGGCATGGCGGCCACAAAAAAACCCGCCGAAGCGGGTTTAATGATTATTTGCTTTTCTTGATGTGCTTGATCAGGCGTTTACGTTTCCGCATCTGGTTCGGCGTCAGGGTGTTGCGCTTGTTGGCGAACGGGTTTTCCCCTTCCTTGAACTGGATACGGATTGGCGTACCCATCACGTCCAGGGATTTACGGAAATAGTTCATCAGATAGCGCTTGTAGGAATCCGGCAGATCCTTCACCTGGTTACCGTGGATCACCACGATAGGCGGGTTGTAGCCCCCGGCGTGGGCATATTTCAGCTTCACGCGACGGCCGCGAACCAGCGGTGGCTGATGATCTTCCGCCGCCATGTTCATGATCCGGGTGAGCATCGCGGTGCTTACGCGGCGGGTTGCGCTATCGTAGGCTTCACGTACCGATTCAAACAGGTTGCCGACGCCGCTGCCGTGCAGGGCGGAGATGAAGTGCACCCGGGCAAAGTCGATAAAGCCCAGACGATAGTCGAGGGTCTCTTTCACCTGCTCCTTCACTTCCTGGCTCAGGCCGTCCCATTTGTTGACGACGATCACCAGGGAGCGGCCGCTGTTGAGGATAAAGCCCAGCAGCGACAGATCCTGATCGGAGATGCCTTCGCGGGCATCAATCACCAGCAGCACGACGTTGGCGTCTTCAATCGCCTGCAGCGTCTTGATGACCGAGAATTTCTCCACCACGTCAGTAATTTTGCCGCGCTTGCGCACCCCGGCGGTATCGATGAGCACGTATTCGCGCTCGTCACGCTGCATCGGGATGTAAATGCTGTCGCGGGTGGTGCCCGGCATATCGTAGACCACCACGCGATCTTCGCCGAGGATGCGGTTGGTGAGCGTCGATTTACCGACGTTAGGACGTCCGACAATCGCCAGCTTGATCGGCAGATCCTGCGGATTGAAATCGTCTTCCGGTTCTTCTTCCGCTTCACCATTCTGCTCAGCTTCGAATTTTGCCCAGTATTCGGCGTCTTCATCCACTTCTTCCTGAGGATTAACCTCATCGACCCATGGCAGCAGGGCCTGCTCAAGCAGGCTGGTCACGCCGCGGCCGTGCGAAGCGGCAATAGGATAGATATCGCCCAGGCCGAGCGACCAGAAGTCCGCCATCGCCTGGTCGACGTCGATGCCGTCGGTTTTGTTAGCCACCAGGAAGGTGGGCTTTTCACGAGAGCGCAGGTGTTTAGCGATCGCGATGTCCGCCGGCATCAGGCCCGCGCGCGCATCGACCATAAACAGCACCACATCGGCCTCTTCGATTGCCAGCAGCGACTGCTCCGCCATCCGGGTTTCCACGCCCTCTTCCGTACCATCAATACCACCGGTATCGATACAGATGAATTCGCGGCCTTCGACTTCGGCCCGACCGTACTTACGGTCACGAGTCAGCCCCGGGAAATCCGCAACCAGCGCATCACGAGTGCGCGTCAGGCGGTTAAAGAGCGTGGATTTTCCAACGTTAGGGCGCCCGACAAGCGCGACCACAGGTATCATGTTAAATGCCTCATACAATCACTAAGCAACATCGTCATAACGACGTTTTTAAAAAAGTCAAAACGGCCCCTGTCTGCCAGGGGCCGTTTCTTAATCACTCACGACAGCGGTAATTAACGCGTAATCGCGTACAGCGTACCGTCTTTCGCCTGGATCAGCAGTCGACCATCGGCCACAACCGGGTCGGTCAGGAAACCGGAGCTGTCCACTTTCTGCTGCGCCACAAAATGGCCATCTTCCGGGTTCACCCAGTGCATATAGCCTTCGCTATCGCCGACCACCAGATTGCCATTATACAACACCGGCGCGGTCAGCAAACGGTGCAGCAGATCGCTTTGTGTCCACAGGGTCACGCCGCCATCGGTAGTCAGCGCCAGCAGGCGGTCATTCTGGTCAACCAGATAGATACGGTTGCCATCGACGATAAAATCATTCACCGAACCCAGCTCGCGTTTCCACATAATCTGGCCGCTGCGCAGATCCAGCGCGGTCAGGTTACCGTTGTAAGCCAGCGCATAGACAACGCCGTTGACGATAATCGGCGTGGTGTCGACGTCGCTCAGACGGTCGATTTCCGTCGGCCCGGTGGCCGTGGAAATACGCTGCTGCCAAATCATCTGCCCCTGCTGCATCAATACCGCGCTGACGCGGCCATTGTCGCCGCCCACGATCGCCGCGCCGTAGGCGGTGGCCGGAGCGGATTCGCCGCGCAGGGAGAGCGCAGGCATATCCAGGTTAACCGTCCACTTCACGGCGCCATCGGTCTCATTCAGCGCCTGAAGCTGGCCGTTACTGGTGTGGACCAGCACCATGCCATCGCTCACCACCGGGCGCGACAGCGCTTCGCCGGCGACGCGGGTTTGCCAGGCAACGGTACCATCGCTGGTATTCAGCGCATACAGCTGCGCTTTCTCACTGCCGATATAAACATGGCCGCCCGAGACGGTCACACCGCCGGAAAGCAGCGCCGGGGTGCGCGAGAACCAGCCATCTTTCTCCGCCAGATTCACCGACCACACCTCTTTGCCGTCGTCAGCGCTCAGCGCTTTGACGGTGCCTTTACGGTCAGCGGCATAGACCACGCCGTCGGCGAAGGCCGGATGAAGGTTAGAGTAAAATTCGCCGATACCATCGCCAACCGAGGTGCTCCAGGACGTGGACGGCGTAAACTGGTTTTCTACCGTCGGCAGCGGTGACATTTTCACCACATCTTCTTCGCTATTAAACAGCGAACACCCGCTCAGCAAGGTAACGGAAAGCAGCCCTGGCAAAAGTAATTTACGCAATTGCATCGAGTCCCTCTCAGATGGACAAATTATTCATTTTCATACGCATCATTTCGCTGAGCGCAGGAGAAGCATCGCTTTTCACGCCAGCTTCCCACGCCGCACGGGCCCCTTGCTTATCGCCTTTGCTCAACAGAATTTCGCCGCGCAAATCAGCCACAATCGCGGTCCAACCTTCGCCTTTAATGCTGTCGAGGGTTTTCAGCGCCGCATCAGCCTGCTTCATCTGCAGCTGAACGCGGGCAAGACGCATACTGATAACCGATTTCAGGTTATCATCAGACGCGGCCGCCAGCCCCTGCTGAAGCTGCTTTTCGGCGTTCGGCAGATCGTTCTGTTCAACAAAATGCTGTGCCAGCTCGAGAGAGGCGAAGGCGCCGTAGGTATTTTTATTGTCAGCCGCGAACTTCTCCGCCCCTGACAGCACGTCTGGCGTATTTGATTTCAGCGCGGAAGTCGCCTTTTCGTAAGCCAGCGACGCGTCTCTTGCGGTATCCTGCTGATGGGAGGTCCAGTAACGCCAGCCAACCAGCGCGCCAATCCCTAAAATCACCCCGACCGCCAGCGCTTTGCCGTTTTCGGCAAAGAAGCGCTTCAGCGCATCGACCTGATCGTTCTCGTTGTTAAAAGTTTCCACGCAGTCCTTCTCCTGACTAATAATTCCCGGGAGATTAACCCAGAAGTGTGCGCAAATGCGCGGCAACGCTCTCCTGCGTTACGGTAGTTTGCTCACCTGAGCGTAAATCCTTCACTACCACGTTTCCGTCAGCGATCTCTGACTCCCCCACCACCAGGGCGATACGTGCGCCCCATTTATCGGCACGGGCGAACTGCTTCTTAAAGTTGCCGCCGCCGTGGTTGGTCATCAGTTTCACGCCGGGCAGCGCATCGCGAACCTGCTCAGCCAGACGCATGGCGGCGGACTGAGTATCGGTCCCGGAGGCTACCAGGTATATATCGACAACAGGATCGGCTTTAAATTCCGGATTCACTGCCTGGACCAGTAAAACAAGACGTTCCAGACCCATGGCGAAGCCCACGCCCGGGGTGGCACGACCGCCAAGCTGCTCAACCAGGCCGTCGTAACGGCCGCCGGCGCAGACGGTGCCTTGAGAACCGAGACTGGTGGTCACCCACTCAAACACGGTGCGGTTATAGTAGTCGAGGCCGCGCACCAGGCGCTGGTTGACGGTATAGCGGATCCCGGCATCGTCAAGCAACGCGCACAGGCCGGCAAAGTGGGCTTTCGACTCTTCGTCGAGATAATCGCCGAGCGCCGGCGCGTCGTTCAGCAGCGCCTGCACGTCCGGGTTTTTGGAGTCCAGCACCCGCAGCGGATTGGTATACATCCGGCGTTTGCTGTCTTCATCAAGCTTATCGGTAAACTGCTCGAGATAAGCCACCAGCGCGTCGCGGTAGTTGGCGCGGGCTTCAAGAGAACCGATGGAGTTCAGCTCAAGGCTGACATGATCGGAGATGCCCAGCTCACGCCACCAGCGCGCGGTCAGCATGATCAGCTCCGCATCGATGTCCGGCCCCTGCAGGCCGAAAACTTCGGCGCCGATCTGATGGAACTGGCGGTAACGGCCTTTCTGCGGACGCTCGTGGCGGAACATCGGCCCGACGTACCACAGGCGCTGTTCTTGATTGTACAGCAGACCATGTTCGATGCCGGCTCGTACGCAGCCCGCCGTCCCTTCCGGACGCAGCGTCAGGCTGTCGCCGTTGCGGTCCTCAAAGGTGTACATCTCTTTTTCAACCACGTCGGTCACTTCGCCGATCGCGCGTTTGAATAACGGGGTCTGCTCTACAATCGGCAAACGGATTTCGCTGTAACCGTAGCTACCGAGCACCTGCTTCAGTGAGCCTTCAATGCGCTGCCAGAGAGCGGTTTCGCCCGGCAGATAATCGTTCATGCCACGGATGGCTTGAATGTTCTTTGCCACGTTTATTCTCTTTATATATACAAAAATGAACCCCGGCGCCTCGCGCCCGCAGGTTCAATCATACACGGGAAGCGTATCGCTTCCCAACACGTTATTTTGCTTCAAGCTGTTGAACGTCAATCCGACGGGCTTCATCGAGCATCGAGGCTTTGGCGCGGATCCGCGCTTCCAGCTGGTCGATCATGTCGTTGTTGTCCAGGCGATCTTTACGCACGCCGTCTTCATACAGGCCGCTTTTCTTGTTGCCGCCGGTCACGCCGAGGGTGGAAACCAGCGCTTCGCCCGGGCCGTTCACCACGCAGCCGATGATCGAAACATCCATCGGAGTGATGATATCTTCCAGACGTTGCTCCAGGGCGTTCACCGTCCCGATAACGTCAAACTCCTGACGCGAACAGGTCGGGCAGGCGATGAAATTAATACCGCGGGAACGAATACGCAGCGATTTGAGGATATCGAAGCCGACCTTGATCTCCTCCACCGGATCCGCCGCCAGCGAGACGCGCAGCGTATCGCCGATCCCTTCGGACAACAGCAGCCCAAGACCGATCGCCGATTTCACCGCGCCGCTGCGCGCGCCGCCCGCTTCGGTGATCCCGAGGTGCAGCGGTTGATCGATCTGTTTCGCCAGCAGGCGATAAGACTCTACCGCCAGGAAGACGTCGGAGGCTTTAACGCTGACTTTAAACTGATCGAAATTGAGGCGATCGAGATGATCGACGTGGCGCATGGCGGATTCGAGCAGCGCCTGCGGCGTCGGCTCGCCATATTTTTCCTGCAGATCTTTTTCCAGCGAGCCGGCGTTAACGCCGATGCGGATCGGGATATTTTTATCGCGCGCGCAATCTACGACCATGCGGATGCGCTCTTCGTTGCCGATGTTGCCCGGGTTGATACGCAGGCAGTCGACGCCGTATTCCGCGACTTTCAGCGCAATACGGTAGTCAAAGTGGATATCGGCGACCAGCGGGACGTTGACCTGCTGTTTGATCAGTTTGAACGCCTCGGCGGCGTCCATCGTCGGAACAGAGACGCGGACAATATCCGCGCCCACGCGCTCTAACGCTTTGATTTGATTTACGGTTGCCGCCACATCAGTGGTGCGCGTATTAGTCATTGACTGAACGGCGATGGGAGCCCCATCGCCAATTGGCACATTACCAACGTAAATACGTTTAGATTTTCTACGTTGAATCGGAGCCTGGTTATGCATGAAAAATCTCCCGCGTTACCCGTCTGTTACTGCGCCGGTGATGATTCGGCATTAAGGGTCAGACGCGCAACCTGGTTAGTTCTGATAAAACGACTTAAATCGACAGGCTTGCCCAGATACTGGATCTCTACCGCAGCCGGGGCGCCAATTTTCAGCTTATACGGCGCCTGACCGCTCAGGTTCAGGTTGCCGCCTTTACGCTGCAGGCCGCTGAACAGTTTTTTGCCGGTGGCATCGCTCACTTCCAGCCAGCAATCGGCGGAAAAGTTCATCACCAGATCCTGCGCCGCCGCCGCCGGGTTCGTCACGTTCGCCTGATCGGTCGGCAATGGCGAGACCGGGGTAGCCGACGCCGTCGGCGCCGCGCCTGCGGTATCGACATTGGCCTGGGAAGGCGCGACAACGGCGTTATTGTCCGCCGGCGTCTGGGCCGGGGCGCTGGTGGTCGGGGCGCTGGTGGTCGGGGCGCTGGCGGTATCGGTTGGCGCGCTGTTCGCAGCGCTATCGGCGGTCGGGACTGCCGGGGCGCTGGTATCCAGCGGCACGCTCTGGCTGCTGGTGTCGCCGCTGTTCAGCTCAGCGGAAGACTGATCGGCCATGGTGGAGATCTCTTCCTGCTGCGCCTTATGGTCTTGCCACCACCAGGCGCCGCTCAGGCCGATAACCACAAACAGCACCAGCCAGGTGAAGCTCATCAGCCAGCCGTCGCGTTTTTTGCGACGTTTACCTAAAGAGAAGCTCTGCATTGGCGCGACTTTCGCCGCGCGGATGGGCGCTTGCTTGGCCATCATCGGCAGCAGCTCGTCTTCCGGGATATGTACGAGGCGAGCATAGGAGCGGATGTACCCGCGCAGGAAGGTGGAAGCGAGGTCGGCAGGCGCCTTATCGTCTTCAATATCACGAACCGTGGACACCTTCAGGCATAAGCGTTCTGCCACCGCTTGCTGGCTAAGTCCGAGTTGTTCGCGGGCGTGACGCAGACGCGCGCCCGTGGTGTTTGCTTCTTGATGATCTTGAGTGGCTTCAGTATTCATTCGCTACAACTACTGGTACGTGAAATTTAAAGTTCAGCGCGGGAAAAAGCCGGCGCCGCGAGACATCTGTGGTACGTCAGCCTCACAGTATAGGACTGTCAGCCGCGCGATCACAGAGACGAATCAAAATTGAATGCTAAGCGGTTGTTGTGCCGCTACATACTGCCTCAAAGTCGACAAAAACGCACCGTAATTATTAACCGAATCAGCGTATTTCGCCTGGCTATTGGTCATAAATATGACCCGTGCCGCCTGCGCTGCACGGGCCATCATTTGTCAGACCGCTTTTACGTCAATCGCTTCGCCCTGCATCCGTTTACGCAGCGTGCGCTTGGTACGGTCGATGACGTCGCCCGCCAGCTGACCGCAGGCGGCATCGATATCGTCGCCGCGCGTTTTACGCACGATGGTCGTAAAGCCGTACTCCATCAGGACTTTGGAGAAACGGTCGATGCGGCTGTTGGAGCTGCGGCCATACGGCGCGCCCGGGAACGGGTTCCATGGGATCAGGTTGATCTTGCACGGCGTATCTTTCAGCAGCGCCGCCAGTTCGTGGGCGTGCTCGGTGCCGTCGTTGACATGATCCAGCATCACGTACTCGATGGTCACCCGGCCCTGGTTGGCGTTGGACTTCGAAATATAGCCGCGCACCGAGTTGAGGAAGGTCTCGATGTTGTACTTTTTGTTGATCGGGACGATTTCGTCACGAATGGTGTCGTTCGGCGCGTGCAGGGAGATGGCCAGCGCGACGTCGATCATATCGCCGAGTTTATCCAGCGCCGGCACCACGCCGGACGTCGACAGGGTGACGCGACGTTTGGAGAGGCCAAAGCCGAAATCGTCGAGCATGATTTCCATTGCCGGAACGACATTGTTGAGGTTCAGCAGCGGCTCGCCCATGCCCATCATCACCACGTTGGTGATCGGACGTACGCCGGTGGTCTTCACCGCGCCGACGATTTTCGCCGCGCGCCAGACCTGGCCGATAATTTCGGAAACCCGCAGGTTGCGGTTAAAGCCCTGCTGGGCGGTGGAGCAGAATTTACACTCCAGCGCGCAGCCTACCTGGGAGGAGACGCACAGGGTGGCGCGGTCTTCTTCCGGGATATAGACGGTCTCGACGCGCTGATCGCCAACGGCAATCGCCCATTTAATGGTCCCGTCGGTTGAGCGTTGCTCTTCAACCACTTCCGGGGCGCGGATCTCCGCCACTTCTTTCAGTTTACTGCGCAGGACTTTGTTGATGTCAGTCATCTCATCAAAGTCGTCGCAGCAGTAGTGATACATCCATTTCATCACCTGATCGGCGCGGAAAGGCTTCTCGCCCATGTTTTTGAAAAACTCGCGCATCTGCTGACGGTTTAAATCCAGCAGGTTGATTTTGGCATCTTTGTTCGGCACCGTCAGAGCGGCGGTATCAGGCGTGACAATTTGTTCAGACATAATGTTTTCCGGCCTCGTTATTACACGTTATGGCCCCAGGTGGGTTGAAAAAGAAACGCCCCGGAGAGCGACAGCTCGTCCAGGGGCGCTATATTCTACAAATTCTGGCGCATGGAAGCCATGCCTGCACGTAGTCAATGATAAAAAAATCGTAACCGTGTGCTTAATCCTCTATGGCTTTTCGATTGTCGCAAGGTGGCAAGCAAGTGAATCCCCGGAAGCATAGATAACTATGTGACCGGGGTGAACGCGCGTGGCCAACGCCGCGACGGTCGAAAAGACGAGGTTCGTATCTCCAAAGTATTTCAGGTCACAGCGAGGCGGCGAGTTCGCTAATCCCCGGGAGCATAGATAACTATGTGACCGGGGTGCGCGAAGGAAGCCAACAATGCTGTGGCGTGAAAGACGCAGGAGATTAGCGAGTGCGCGGGCAAACCTCGCCTTCAGCAAAGAAGAACGCGATTTCGCGTGCAGCGGATTCTACAGAGTCGGAACCGTGGGTGCCGTTCTCGGTGAAGCTGTCAGCGTAGTCAGCGCGCAGGGTACCCGCCAGGGCGTTTGCCGGGTTGGTGGCGCCCAGCAGGTCACGGTGACGCTGAACGGCGTTTTCGCCTTCCAGGACGGAAACCACGATCGGGCCGGAGGTCATGAACTCAACCAGACCGTCGAAGAACGGGCGACCTTCGTGCTCAGCATAGAAACCACGAGCCTGCTCTACGGTCAGGTGCAGCATTTTGGTGCCGACGATTTTGAACCCTGCAGCTTCAAAGCGGGAAAAGATGCTGCCAATAACGTTTTTTGCCACCGCGTTTGGTTTGATGATGGAAAAAGTACGTTCAATAGCCATGATTACCTCTAATTAAATGTTCTGTTGTTGCGCATACGATCGTATGGCCTGGCGCGCATTATAATGAGCATCCCCGCCCCTGCCTACGGCTGAAGGTAACATTTTGTTAAAATAAGATGAGTATTGAAAACACAAACCGCCAACAACAAATTTACCCTGGTTATTGCAGGGTAAAACGCGCGGCCGCCGTTTGTCCTGCCTCATCCATCACCACCAGCTGCCACTCGCCGGGCTTATCCAGAGTTAGCGTGGTTCTCGCGCCGGCGGCATCTATCGGCTGGCCGTTGATAAACCACCAGCGCCGCCCTTCACCACCGCTGGTTTGCAGGGGCAACATCACCCGCGCCTCCCCCGGCAGACGTTTAATCACCGCCCCCTCGCGGACCCCGGAGAGCACCAGCGGCGCGGCATCCTGAGTTTGCAACGGTGGGCATGCCTTCGATACCGGCCCCAGACGCGCGGAGCGACGTTCCCCCGGCGGTAGCCAGGGATCCAGCGGCAGCGGCCAGACCTCCACCACACTTTCGCGCGCCCCGGGACAATCCGCCGCCACCCGTTCGCCGTGTTCATTGCGCCACACCGGGAAGCGGATCCCGCGCACGCCCTCCTGCCCCGGCAGCAGCAGGGTCGGCGGCTGGCTATCTTCCAGCAGCCAGCTGGCCAGGCGACGACGGCAGTTGCTGTCGCCCGCCGGCAGCGCCTGGCCGCCGGGCCAGCAGAGCGTCCCGCGGCTAACCGTTGCCGGTCGCGGATCGATCGGCAGGCCGCCGCGGCTCATCGCCGGGCGGGCGAGCAGCAGATTATTGACCTGATTGAGCAACGGCACCGCGCTGGCGAAGCCAAACTGCCCCACCACCGGCGTACCGTCCGGACGCCCGGTCCAGATGCCAATCAGATAACGCGCATTGAGGCCCACCGCCCACGCATCGCGGTACCCGTAGCTGGTGCCGGTCTTCCAGGCCAGCGGCACCGCTTGCGGGAGTGAGGCATCGGGAACCGGCTGCGCTTCGCCGGCCAGGATGCGCCGGACGATCCACGCCGCCCCCGGGGATATCAGCGCCCTTTCCACCAGCGGGTCTCCGGGCGTCATGCGCAGCCGCGCCGCCTTCCCGTGGCGGGCAAAGGCGCTGTACGCCGCGACGATATCTTCCAGTCTCGCTCCGGCGCCGCCGAGGATCAACGACAGATTCGGCTCGGCGCCGGCGGGCAGCATCAGGGGCAACCCGGCATTGCGCAAATTCGCCGCGAAACGTTTGGGCCCGTAGGCTTCGAGCACCTGGACCGCCGGCAGATTCAGGGAGCGCACCAGCGCGTCGCTGGCGCTCACCGGGCCGTGAAAGCCGCTGTCAAAGTTACCGGGGCGATAATCGCTAAAGCGCCGCGGCACATCCTGCAATAACGACGCCGGATGGATCAGCCCTTCATCCATCGCCAGCGCATAAATAAAGGGTTTCAGCACCGACCCAGGCGAACGGACCGCCGACGCCATATCAATGTGGCCAAAGCGACTGTCGTCCGTAATATCCGCCGACCCCACCCAGCCGCGGACTTTCATATCCGTGTGGTCGACGACAACCATCGCCAGCGAACTGCGCGGCGGCAGGCGCGACTTCCAGTTCAGCGCCAGATCCTCGAGCTGCCGCTGCAGTCCGGCATCGAGGGTCGTCACCACTTTTTCCTCACGACTGGTCGCCAGCGCCCGGCGGGCGAAGAGCGGCGCCAGCTGCGGCATCTGCCGCGGAAACAGCCACACCGGCTCCTCCATCGCCTCCTTTACCGCCAGTCTCGGCCAGACGCCCTGGCTGACCATGCGCGCAAGGACTTTATCCCGCGCCGCCTGGGCCCGCTGCGGCCAGCGGTCCGGACGTAAACGGCTGGGCGCCTGGGGCAGCACCGCCAGCAGCGCCGCCTCGCCGTAGCTGAGCTGCGCGGGCGGCTTGCCGAGATAAGCCCAACTGGCCGCGCCGATCCCCTGCAGGGTGCCGCCAAAGGGCGCACGGTTCAGATACAGGGTCAGGATTTCGCTCTTTGACAGATGCCACTCCAGCTGCAGCGCCCGCCACAGCTGGCGCAGCTTGCCGCCGAAAGTGCGGGGGTGGGGATCGAGCAGGCGCGCCACCTGCATGGTGAGGGTACTGCCGCCGGAAATGACCCGCCCGGAGGTGAGATCCTGCCAGGCGGCGCGCACTACAGCGAAGGGATTGACCCCCGGATGGCGCCAGAACCAGCGGTCCTCATACTGAATAAGCGCCTGCAGATAGCGCGGCGACACGTCGGCGAGAGTCACCGGATAACGCCAGACGCCCTGCGCGTCGGCAAACCGCCACAGGGGGGTCCCGTCCTCCGCCACGACCACCCGGGCAGGCGTGACGTCATGCAGCGGCAGCGGCCACAGGCGATCGGCGGTCAGAACCGCCAGCCACAGCAGAAAAATAAACGCCGCCAGCCAGCGCCAGCGGCGTTTTACCCGATGCACTACGCGCATTTACGGCGTCACGGTGAGCGGACCGCTGGCGGTCCCGGTCGCCCGCCACTGCGGCACATACATCGATTCCACCTGCGGCTGCGGGACCTGGTAGGTGCCCGGCGTGACCGCCCGCGCCAGGTAGACCAGCGTCACCGGCTGACCTTCATTGACCGCGACAGCGGCGACGAAGCGGTCGTCGCGGAACTCGATATGCTGAATATCGGCCTGCTGCATCTGGTTAAGAAGGTTTTGCACCGCTTCGCCATTCTCCTGCAGGCTGGCGCTGCTGTTGGCCAGATTCTGGTTTTCCAGCTCGAGTCCCGCCGGCAGCAGGTCAACCACCAGCGCGTCAGGCACGTTGCGTCTGGCGGTCACCTCCAGCTTGACCAGCACCAGTTCGCCGCTGCGCAGCGACGACAGCGACTTCTGCCGCCCCTGGGTATCGAAAACGGCGCGTTCAATCCCCAGGACGTTGCCGCCCGGCTGCGGCGCGCTTTGCGGATAGCCGCTGCTGTCCAGACGCAGCCACAGCGGTTGACTGCCGGTATTGCTCACCTGCAACGTCGCCAGCCGATCGCCGTCGAGGTTACGGGTTTGCGCTTTATCGCCAGCGAGCGGCTCGGCCTGCAGCGAGGTTTGCGCCTGCCAGTCGCCCGGCAGGTCGGCCAGCGTGCGCCCGGCAAGGAACAGAGCGTTGGTTTCCTGGGTCGACAGCCAGCGCTGGCCATAGGCCTCTTCCGACAGTGTGCTCAACAGCGTGTTTTGCGCCTCCGGCAGCAGCTTGTTCTCTTCCAGCAGCGCCAGCTTCAGCGCGTCATCGCGAAGCGGGCTGCCGTAATCGCCCAGCCAGCGGTTCTCATCATGGCGCGGCGTGGCAACCGCCAGCTTCAGCGCGGCGTCGCCGCGCGGCGCATCGCCCATGGTTTTCAGCGCAATGCCGAGCTGCAGCAGCGGCAGGCCGGATCGCGCCTGGTCGTGACGGCTCCAGATTTCACGCAATGCGCCGAGCGGGGCTTTTTGCTGACGCGCCAGCACCAGCGCGGCATAGGCCTGAGCGGCAAAGCGGCTGGCCTGGGCGTCGTCGCTGTAGCGCACGGTCATCAGCCCCGGCTCCTGCAGGTAGCGCAGCAGGCGTTCGTTACCTTTATTAATGGCGTTGACCGGTACGCTATAGCCCTGCTCGCCCGCGCGAACAAGGAAATCCATGGCGTAAGCGGTCAGCCAGTACTCTTCCGGCCCCTCTTTATCCCATAGCGCAAAGCCGCCGTTTTCCAGTTGCATCTGCAGCAGGCGCGAGATCCCGACATCGATTGCCGCGCGACGTTTTTCGTCGCTGTCCCCGCTGATGCCCAGCGCTTTTAGCTGCGCCGCGCTGGTATACAGGGACGGGAACAGGCCGCTGGCGGTCTGCTCAAGGCAGCCGTAAGGATAGGCTTTCAGGTCGCGGATATAGCGCGCGAGATTCAGCGGCGGCTTGCCGCTGAGCAGCAGCTGGCCCTGCAGCGTCTGCGGGGCGAAACCTGCCGATTGCGCCGCCGGCGCCTGCCAGCTTTCGCCGGGCTGCAACACGGCGCCGCTGTTGACGGTCTGCGCCGGGAACGCCGGACGAACGCCGATTTTCCACTGCTTCTGCAGCGGGGCGAAGGTTTCCCCCGGCAGGCTCAGGCCGCTGATAGTGGCGCTCACCTGGCCATCGCCAAAGCCCGGCAGCGCGCTCACCGGCACAAACAGCGTGCTGCGCGCCCCCGGCGCCAGCTGCACCGACGGCAGTTGACCCTCGGTCAAGGTCACCAGTCCGCTGGCGGCAAGATGTACCTGCAGAGTTTGCGGTTTATCGGTCAGGTTGCTGAGATCCAGCGCCAGACGGGTGGTGTCGCCGCTGGCGAGGAAGCGCGGGGTATTCAGTTCGGCGATGACCGGGGCGGCCACCACCACTTTGTCTTCGCTGCTGCCGAAGTCATCCGCCGTCCAGGCCTGAGCCATCACCCGCAGCTCGCCGTTAAAATCACCGATCGGCAGCGTCACCGTCCCTTCGCCCTGATCGTTCAGCACCACCGGCTGCGCCTGCTGGGCGATGATGGTCACATGGTTAACCGGCGGTTTACCGCCACGTTTTAACTCGTCGCCATCGCCGCCGAAGCGCAGACTGGCCACACGCCCCTGCCCTTCAATCACCTGGCCGTAAATATCATAAATATCCGCCCCATAACGTTTCTGGCCGAAGAAGGCGTTCCACGGATCCGGGGTGGCGTAATCGGTAATATTCAGCACCCCGCTATCGACAGCAGAGAGCAGAACGTTAACCTGCTTCGGCGCCTCTCCCTCTTTGACGCTGGCTTTCACTTTCACCGTCAGCGGCTGGTTGGGGCGCATTTTATCCGGGGCCTCCAGCGCCAGCGTCAGGCGACGGTTTTCATCGCCCAGCGGCAGATGCAGCAGGCCCACCGCGCGTTTCGGCGTCGCCGAGCGGGATTTATCGCCGGGGCGAACCACCAGCGTGCTGAGGTAGAGGTCGTGGCGATTCCAGGCGTTATCCACCGGGATCGACAGGTCCATCCCCTCGGCGGGTACGTCAATCTCCTGCCACCACAGCGGCCCTTCGCTGGATTCCACCATCGCGTAGCCTTTACCCGCCGCCGGGGCGGCGATGTGCAGCCTGATGGTGTCGCCCGGCTTATAGCTCGGTTTATCCAGCTTCATGGTGACCCGGTCCGGGCGCGCTGCGCCGGTGCCTTCGCTGTTATCCTGCCAGCTGTAGCCCGCCCAGAAGCGCACGCTGCTGACGACATCGTCCGGTCCTTTCACCTCCAGGCGATAGGAGCCCCACTCTACCGGAAAGCTCACTTTACCGATCTGGCCGGCCTGCAGATCCAGCGACTCCTCGCCCTCCTGCAGATCTTTTTGATCGAACTGCGACTGCCAGCCTTCGCTATCGGACCAGTTCCAGTAATAATCCCGGCGCTCGCGGATCAGCCGTACCTGCAGGCCGGAAACGGCTTTTTTCTCGCCTTTGGCGTCGGCATAGACGATATCGAACGCGGCGTTGCTGTTTTCATCCACCACCGGCTGCTTCACCGTGGTGTCGGTGCGGTAGTCGTAAACGTCCTTCAGGGTAAATTGCGGGCGGATCCCCGGCAGCGCCTCGGCAGGCCAGATCGGCTGCTTAACCGTACGGGTGACCGGACGCCCACCGGACTCCAGCAGGCTCGCCTGCAACACCACCTGCAGCGGCGAATGGCTATCCTGCCACTGGCTGGAGGTGGTCACTTCGCCATGGCCTTTTTCATCCAGCGTCAGCTGGACTTCATCAAGGCTGCGGGAGAGATTTTCTTCTGCGATATCGCCGAACTCAAAGCCCGGCAGCGCGGCGACGGCGTCGCGAAGCGGGCGCAGGAACAGTTTGCCCTGCAGCGTGTTGCCGCTGGCCGGCGCGCCGTAGAGATAAGCGCCGCTGACGTCAAAGGCGACATCGGCATTCGGCGCGACAGGCGCCGCCTGCGGCGTCAGCTTCAGGGCCATGCGTTCCGGCATAAAGTCTTCGACGTGGAAATCCCACTCGCGGGGCTGGTTGTCGCCGGTGCTGGCGCGAATGTGCCACATGCCGGTGGCCGCGCCGCTGTCGAGCGGATAAGTAAACTGGTACAGGCCGTTAACCGGTTTGCTCATCACCGAGCGGATCACCTGGCCGTCCGGCTGGACCACCTCCAGCTTCACCGGCTGTTCCGCCAGCGGCTTGCCATCGCTATCGCGCAGCAGCGCATTGAGGATCACCGTTTCGCCCGGACGATAGAGATCCCGTGGGCCAAACATAAAGAACTGTTTGCTGAAGCCTGGCGCGCCGGCAATGGAGAACTCCGCCAGATCCAGCGCCGGCAGTTTGAGGTCGAGCAGCGTGGTCTGTCCCTCTTTGCGCGCCAGCAGCAGCGCGGCTTCTTTATCGGTTTGCAGGGTGACGTGGCCCTGGCTATCGCTTTTCGCCTGCGCCAGGGTCTGCCCTTTGGCGTTGAGCAGCTGGACATCAATACCAGACTGGGCGGCGCCGTTTTCCAGGCTCTGGGTAAAGACGTCCAGCCGGTTGTGGTAGCGATGCGCCGACACGCCGATGTCGCTAAGGGTAAACAGCGTCGCCGCGTTGCTGTAGCTATAATGACCCGCCGGGTTCATGACCGCCACGTAGACGCCTGGCTGCTGGAGCGGCTTGATGTCGCTCAGCGGCAGCAGCAGCTTTTCGCGGGTATTGCGCGCCGGATTGAGGTCAAAGCGGCCGCTGTATACCAGATCGGCCATCTTCAGCAGCTCGTCGGATTCCCAGTTGCTTAATGAATTGCGGTATTCCCACTGGCTGACGAAGGCCGAGAGCGATTCCGGCTTAATGCGGAAGAAGTTCACGTCGACGTTATCGACGTTCAGCGCCATCACCGGCAGCCCGGCGATCACGTTGCCCGGCAGCAGCGAGCCGCGGCTGGCAAATCCGACGCTTGGCGCGATATCGCGGGTAGTCAGGGTCTTCTCGAACGGTTTATCGAGCGTCGCCTTGTTCAGGGCGGTCAGCGTCGGGTCGACCGAGACAATCAGCTCGCGCTTTGGCTCAAGGTGACGCAGACGCAGCTCTTTCAGGTTCGGCGCCAGCTCCCACGCGCCATCTACCTTACCGCTCTTCTTATCCACCAGGTGCACGCTGCGGGAGAAATCCTGGTCCGGCTGCAGCGGTACGGAAAAGGTCAGCACCAGGGTCGCGGCGCCATCCAGCTGCACCTCCGAAGCGTCGAGCAGCGTCAGCGCTTTGCCCTGGCTTTTTTCCGCCAGCGCCGCCAGCTGGGCGCTGTCCGGTTTTGCCGCCGCGCCAGGGCCGCTATCGGCGGCCGGCGTCGGGGCCGTAGCCTGCGGTGTACCGCTGTCATCACACCCGGTTAATGAAAATGCGGTAAGGAGCGCCAGTGACAGCGCCGCTAAACGAAATGGTTTCATCCTTCTAACCCCTCGGCCGGTGGGCCTGATGCAAATTATCACTTTTTATTATGCGTTAAGGCGGCGCTTCTCAACAGTGATGACGCGGGTTTCTGCCGATTAATCAGAAAAGTGCCGTGACGTCGTCCCCACTCTGGCGTCCTTAACTTGTCAGCACCCGATAAAACGCCGACAATTCAGTCATGAATAGTAAAACGGAGGCACCTATGTCCACCTCGTTTTTTGTCGCCGCCGACTGGCTGGCGGAACATATTGATGACCCGGAGATCCAGATTATCGACGCCCGCATGGCGCCCGCCGGGCAGGAGGCCCTGCGCGATATGGCCGCGGAGTACCGCGCCGGCCACGTGCCGAACGCGCTGTTTTTCGATATCGAGGCGCTGTCCGATCACACCAGCCCGCTGCCGCATATGATGCCGCGCGCCGAGGCGTTTGCCGTGGCCATGCGCGAACTGGGCGTCTGCAGCGATAAGCACCTGGTCGTCTATGACGAAGGCAATCTGTTTTCCGCCCCGCGCGCCTGGTGGATGCTGCGCGCCTTTGGCGTGGAGAAAGTGTCGATTCTGGCCGGTGGGCTGGAGGGCTGGCGTCGCGACGAGCTGCCGCTGGAACAAGGGGTGCCGGAGGTGGCCGAAGGAGAATTCGACGTGCGGTTCGATCCTCAGCAAATTAAGCGCCTGACCGACGTGCTGCTGGTCAGCCATGAAGGATCGGCGCAGATTGTCGATGCGCGTCCGGCGGCCCGGTTTAACGGCCAGGCTGACGAACCGCGCCCCGGCCTGCGGCGCGGGCATATCCCCGGCGCGCTGAACGTCCCGTGGACGGAGCTGGTGATTAACGGCGAGCTGAAGACCGTCGACGAGCTGAACGACATCTTTTTGCGTCAGGGCGTCGATTTTGATCGGCCCATTATCGCCAGCTGTGGGTCCGGCGTGACGGCGGCGGTGGTCGTGCTGGCGCTCACCACGCTTGGCGTGAACGGCGTCTGCCTGTACGACGGCTCATGGAGCGAATGGGGGGCGCGCAGCGATCTGCCGATTGAACCGGCTCCTGCCGCTCAATAAACGCGGCATGGCCGCGGACGTCCCGTCCCGCGGCCACTAAATAATTTCTGATTTTCTCCGCCTCATTCTCCTGCCAGTCGCTAAACCATCTACTCTGTGCGGCCGCAGGGCTTGCGCCTGCCGTGTTGGCTTTACTGCCGCCCACTCTATAAGGAAATTGAATGATGGCTTTTTCATTAGCGGATCTCATGGATGTCGTACACAAGCACAACCGCAATCCCACCCCGAAACCGATGCCCGTAGACGAAGTGGATCGCCTGCGCGTCCGGAAATACCGTGATCCGCAAAATAGCGAAACCGTGGCGCTTCCGGAGAGTCTGAAAGCGCTGCTGGCCTACGATTGCCAGCTGACAAGCCCCTACGGTCAACGGGTGCTGGAATCGGTTCTGAACGCCATTGATGAACATGGCGTCCTGCTTTCCGACTCGCTGGATGAAGAGGCTTATTATATGAATGGCCTTGATATGATCGGGCTGGATTTTGAAGAGCTAATGCCCGTCTGGAACGACGATCCGCGTCTTCCTGCCCTGATTCGCCTCTGCCATCCCGGGGATCAGCAGGTATTTATCTACGTCACCGAGCGTGATGAACAGGGTGAATATCCTGTCGTCCGCTTCGAGGGTAAAGAGAATGAGCTTTGGCTGGCAGAATCGTCGCTGATTGAATATTTGCAGGGGATTTTTACCGGTGGAAAGGAGAGCCACGACGAATGGCAGCATCAACAAGCCCTCAACGAGTCACGCGATTGCGCCTTGCTGGAGCTGGAATATATTCATGAGGATCTTTACGCCAGGCTCGAAGGTTGTCCTGACTAATTCACCATCTCCCACCGATAGCGCGATTAACGCGCGCCGTCGGGGCCAGCGCCTGGATTGAGCGTTTAATCCATAACCTGATGGCACCACAAGGAGTGAAAATGGCATTAGTCTCCAACCCACATTCTGCGTATTCCCCGCGCCTTCCCTGGCTGGGAGGCATCGCTGGCCTGCTGGTCGGCGGCGCACTCCTCTATTTTTGGCCGCAATGGAACCGGACATGGTTAAGCCTGGTTCCTGCGCCCGTTTCCGTTTATACCCGCTTTCTCGGCGTCACTTTGGAAGACGTCCCGCTGATCACCTATGGTCATCAGGCGCTGCTGGGTTTTCTGATGGTGCTGCTCGCCGGGCTGGTAGCAGCGCTACGCTATCTGCTGGGAGAGGAAAGGTGCCGGGCCTGGCGCGGGGATATGGCGCTCTTCAACGGCGTCGTCACGCTGTGCGTGACGGGATTTCTGCTCTATAACATGGCGTCAGCCTATCCACGGATCGTTGCCGCCCTGCATTAACTTTTGCAACCCCGCTTTTGCATCGAGCTGAAAGCATACCGAAACCGGGGGCAACCGCCCCCGCTGTCAGATAATGCGGTTTTGTTTGAAATCGCGCAGGAAGCTGCCCCAGCGCTTTTCATAGAACGGCGTGATATGGGCAATCATAAAGTGGCTGATGCCCTTCTCGCCTTCCACCACCTGGCAAATATCGATCGGCTCATCGCCGGGCAGGGTATCGGTGGCCACGCTGCCGGTGGTCTGAATGATGGACTCGATATCCCCTTCCGCTTCAATGCCGATCAGCAGATTAGCGGGCGCGTCGGCGTGCTCTTTGATCGAGCACAGGAACGCCCGCTTGACGGTTTTCAGCGTTTTGAACAGCGTGGTCAGCGAATCCACCATCTGCGCCGGCGGCTCGGCGACTTCAGACAGCAGCAGCGCTTCCCCCCCTTCCAGCACCGTCTGGGTGCTGAGCGGGCTGCCCTCTTCCCCGAGCAGATGGCTGATTTCGCGCGGGGTGAACGCTTTACCGTTCGGCAGCTTCGGGTTGAGGAACAGCGATTCACCGAGAGTCATCGCCATCAGCGTGCGGGCCGGCATCATCACGAAAGCCTGTTCGTCTTCCACCGCCTGCTGCAGGGCCTCAAGCGAAGTGAAGAACGGAATGACCGACGTGCCGTCATCTTTTTCCCAGTGCTGCAGATCCAGCGCGCTATCTTCGACAATCTGCTCGCCATCGGCTGCGCGGCCTGGTACCCAGACGGTGGCCTCAAGCAGCGCGCTGAAAAATGCCGGACGATGAGCGGGCTCGGTAGCCGCTTTTTCCAGCAGGGTTTCTAATTCGTTTTTGGTTTCGGACATAGTTTGGCTACTTCAAAAATCGCCCGGCGGCGCTACGTCCGCACGGGCCTGCGGATTTTCCAGGCCGGGTAAGCGTCGCGCCACCCGGCAAGGCCATTACTCAGCCGTCAGCAGATTGGCGATAGTACGTACGCCAAGCCCCGTCGCGCCCGCCGACCACTGCTCAACGGCAGATTTGCGGTAGGTTGCCGAACAGTCGATATGCAGCCAGCCCTGGTGGTAGTTTTCCACGAAGTGGGACAGGAAGCCCGCCGCGGTGCTGGCGCCGGCCGGATAGGCGGCGCTGCCGGTATTGTTCAGTTCCGCGAAATTAGACGGCAGCTGATGACGGTGGAATTCGGCCAGCGGCAGACGCCAGAACGCTTCATTTTCCGCCTGAGCGCTCGCCAGCAGGCGATTCGCCAGCGCATCGTCAAAGCTGAACAGCGCGTGGTAGTCGTTGCCGAGCGCGGTTTTCGCCGCGCCGGTCAGGGTGGCGGCATCGATGATCAGCTCCGGCTTCTGCGCCGAAGCGTCAATCAGGCCATCCGCCAGCACCAGACGACCTTCGGCGTCGGTGTTCATGACTTCGACGGTTTTGCCGTTGCGATAATGAATAATATCGCCCAGTTTGAAAGCGTTGCCGCTGATCAGGTTGTCGGCGCAGCACAGATAGAGCTTCACGCGCTTGTTCAGCCCGCGGGTAATAGCGAAGGCCAGGGCGCCGGTGATAGTCGCCGCGCCGCCCATATCGGATTTCATTGAATCCATAAAGGCGCTCTGTTTGATGCTGTAGCCGCCGGAATCAAAGGTGATGCCTTTACCTACCAGACAGGCGTATACCGGGGCTTCTTTATCGCCGGTCGGGTTATAGTCCAGCGCCAGCAAAACCGGCGGGCGCTCGGAGCCGCGGCCCACCGTGTGCAGGCCGAGATAGCCCTGCTCACGCAGATCTTCGCCTTTGGTGATGCGATAGCTCATCTTCTCGCCCGCCACGCTGCACAGCAGGTCGACGGCGCGCTGCGCCAGCTGTTCCGGGCCAAGCTCTTCCGCCGGCGCATTGATGGTGTCGCGCACCCAGTCAATAATGGTCAGACGGTTATCCAGCTCGCTTTTCTGCGCATCGTCCAGCGTCGGCCATTCAACTTTACGGGTGCCTTTCGGGCCTTTATAACCCGCCCAGAACGCCCACGCGCGGTCGGTGTTCCAGCCTTCGCCGCTTAACGCGACATGTTTGATCCCCATGCCGTCAATTTTACGCGCCGCGCGCTGAATCAAGCCCAGGTCGTCTTTGCCGTTGAGATGCAGGGCGATGCCGTCATGATTAATGCTGTAAGACGCCTTTTCTCCCCAGCGCGCATCGGCTGGCTGAGTGGAAAGCGTAATCTTCATGGCTTCGGTCATTATCATTATCCTTCTTAGCAAACGGGCCACCGTATGGCAGCCCGTAACGTTCTCTCGCTCAATGATTCATCCGACTTTATACCGCCGCATAAATCATGATGCGAAAATTATTCGGCTTCGTCTAACCAGACTAACAGAATCGCCTCGAGAATTTTTTCATTGGATGCGTTCGGGTCATCATCAAACTCTTCCAGATCGCAAATCCACTGATGCATGTCGGTAAAGCGAACGGTTTTTGGGTCGAGGTCAGGGTAAGCGTCATACAGCGCTTCGCCGATTTCACGACTGTCGGTCCATTTCAGTGCCATATTAGTGCTCGCGTGCGTGGTTGATGGTGTAACGCGGGATCTCAACGACCAGATCTTCGTCGGTGACGCGCGCCTGGCAGCTCAGGCGGCTGTCAGGCTCCAGTCCCCAGGCTTTATCCAGCATATCGTCTTCATCTTCGGTACTTTCCGCCAGCGAGTCAAAGCCTTCACGCACGATGCAGTGGCAGGTGGTGCAGGCACAGGATTTTTCGCAGGCGTGTTCAATCTCGATGCCGCTACGCAGCGCCGCATCCAGAATAGTTTCACCGGTCTCAGCTTCCACAACGATGCCATCCGGACACAGGTCCTGGTGGGGCAGAAATACAATTTTTGGCATTTTAAACCTCGTCCACGGATTGGCCTTTCAGCGCGATACGGACCGACTGATCCATACGGCGGGCGGCGAATTCCTGGGTTTGTGTGTCGATATTTTTAATCGCTTCTTTAATGGCGTCGGCGTCGTCGCCTGCCGCGGCGGCGCGTACCTGCTCCGCAGCGGCATCGATAGCCTGACGCTCCGCGGCGCTTAACAGCGCGGCGTCGGCGGCCAGCGCGCTTGTCAGGCTCTCCAGGACGCGTGCGGCTTCCACTTTCTGTTCAGCCAGCATGCGCGCCTGAATATCCTGTTCGGCGTAGCTCATCGAATCTTTAATCATGGTGGCGATTTCGCCATCGGTCAGACCGTAAGACGGTTTCACCTGAATAGAGGCTTCCACGCCGGTCGACTTTTCCATCGCCGTGACGCTCAGCAGGCCATCGGCGTCCACCTGGAAGGTGACGCGAATATGCGCCCCGCCCGCCGGCAGCGCCGGGATACCGCGCAGCGCAAAGCGCGCCAGGGAGCGGCAATCCTGCACCAGCTCACGCTCGCCCTGCATCACATGAATGGACATCGCCGTTTGGCCATCTTTGAAGGTGGTGAACTCCTGGGCGCGGGCCACCGGAATGGTGGTATTACGCGGGATCACTTTCTCCACCAGGCCGCCCATGGTTTCCAGCCCTAACGACAGCGGGATAACGTCGAGCAGCAACAGTTCGCTGTCCGGCTTGTTGCCGACCAGAATATCGGCCTGGATCGCCGCGCCAATGGCGACGACTTTGTCAGGGTCGATGGAGGTCAGCGGGGTGCGACCGAAGAAGTCGCCGACGCGCTCGCGCACCAGCGGCACGCGGGTGGAACCGCCGACCATCACCACTTCCAGCACCTCTTGCGCCTCAACGCCAGCGTCTTTCAGCGCCCGGCGGCAGGCCATTAACGTGCGTTTTACCAGCGGGGCGATGAGATCGTTAAACTGGCTGCGAGTGATATCGCCCTGCCAGCCGCCGACCTCAACGTGCGCCACCTCGGCATCGCTAAGGGCGATTTTCGCCGCGATGGCGGCATCCAGCAGCTCACGCTGCAGGCGGTTGTCGCTACGGTCGCTGAAGCCCGCCTGCTCGCGCAGGTAGTCCGCCAGCAGATGATCGAAATCATCGCCGCCGAGGGCCGAGTCGCCGCCGGTGGCCAGCACTTCAAACACCCCGCGGCTTAAGCGCAGAATAGAAATATCAAAGGTGCCGCCGCCGAGATCGTAGACCGCAATCACCCCTTCCTGGCCGGAATCAAGGCCATAGGCGATAGCCGCCGCGGTCGGTTCATTAAGCAGGCGCAGCACGTGCAGACCCGCCAGGCGCGCCGCGTCTTTGGTCCCCTGACGCTGGGCGTCATCAAAGTAAGCGGGGACGGTGATGACCACGCCGTCGAGCTCGCCGGCCAGCGCTTCAGTGGCCCGGGCGGCCAGCGCTTTCAGGATATCGGCGGAGACGCGAATCGGGTTCAGCAGGCCGCCGGCGGTCTGGATCATCGGCAGGCCGTTTTCACTGGCCTGCAGCTGATACGGCAGATGCGGATAGCGATGTTGGATATCGGCGAGGGAGCGCCCCATCATCCGTTTCACGGAGCTGATGGTATTGGCGGGATCCTGGGCGGCGTTCAGCCGGGCGTCATAGCCGACGGTCAGCCCCGATGCGTGGTAATTCACCACCGACGGCAGCAGATAGCGGCCTTGATGATCGGGCAGAGTCTCGGCCTGGCCGCTACGCACGGTAGCCACCAGAGAATTGGTGGTGCCCAGGTCGATACCGGCCGCCAGACGACGCTGGTGCGGCGCGGCGCTCAGGCCGGGCTCACTAATTTGTAATAAGGCCATAATTGCTTCCGAAAATTAAAAATCGAGCAGTTTTTCTTCGAGTTCTTCAGCACTGCTGCGCAGTTTATCGAGGAAACGGAGCTTACGAACCGTGTCCGCCGCCGCCTCCCAGCTCTCATTATGCAATTGGTCAACCATCAGCTGATGGCGGGTATCAAACAGCGCTTTCACTCGTTTGATAAAGCCTTCCAGCCGCGCTTCGTCTTTCGCCTGGCCGATCTCATCCAGCTCTTCGCGCAGTTCCAGCTGTTCCATCAGGAACGCGGTATCGCGAACGGTATGCTGCTCGCTGGCCAGATCGAAGCCATGCAGCGAGAGGATGTATTCTGCGCGGGTCAGGGGATGGCGCAGCGTCTGCCAGGCCTGGTTAATGGTGGCGGAATACTGAACCGCCGCAAGCTGTTCCGCAGCGGGCGCGCTGGCAAATTTATCCGGATGGTACTGGCGCTGCAGATCCTGATACCGGACAGCCAGTTGTTCAAGCGAGAGGGTATAGCTGGCTGGTAACCCGAAGAGGGTGAAATAGTCCATAGTAACCTCAGGGTCATGCATCTAAACGAAAACCCCACGCGCGGCGTGACCGCGGTGGGGTTGGGGAGTACCGATTATACGTTAAAGCTTTCGCCGCAGCCGCACTCATCTTTGACGTTAGGGTTAGTGAACTTGAACCCTTCGTTAAGGCCTTCTTTGACGAAGTCCAGCTGCGTGCCGTCGAGGAATTGCAGACTTTTGCCGTCGATCACGACCTTCACGCCTTTGTCTTCAAACACGGTGTCTTCAGCCGCCGGCTCGTCAACAAACTCCAGTACATAGGCCATACCTGAGCAGCCGGAGGTTCTCACGCCCAGGCGCAGGCCAAACCCTTTTCCGCGGTTTGCCAGGAAGGCATTGACTCGCGCTGCTGCACTGTCGCTAAGAGTAATCGACATAACAAAACCTCAACTAATTATTTTGCTTCACGTTTGCTTTTGTAATCCGCAATCGCGGCTTTAATCGCGTCTTCCGCCAGAATAGAGCAGTGAATTTTCACCGGCGGCAGCTCCAGTTCATCGGCGATATCGGTGTTCTTGATCGCCTGCGCTTCGTCCAGGGATTTGCCCTTCACCCACTCGGTAACCAGAGAGCTGGAAGCGATAGCGGAACCGCAGCCGTAGGTCTTGAAGCGCGCGTCTTCAATGATACCTTCATTGTTGACTTTAATCTGCAACTTCATCACGTCGCCGCAGGCCGGCGCGCCGACCATGCCGCTGCCGACGTTCTCGTCGCTGTTGTCAAAAGAGCCGACGTTGCGCGGGTTCTCGTAATGATCGATAACTTTTTCGCTGTAAGCCATGATGAATTCTCCTTATTGGTGCCGAATTAGTGATGTGACCATTCAATACTGTTCAGATCCACGCCCTGTTTGAACATTTCCCACAGTGGAGAAAGCTCGCGCAGACGGCCAATGGATTTACGAATCAGGTTGATGGCGTAGTCAATCTCTTCTTCGGTAGTGAAACGACCTAAAGAGAAACGAATAGAACTGTGCGCCAGTTCATCAGTCATGCCTAACGCGCGCAGCACGTAGGATGGCTCAAGGCTCGCGGAAGTACAGGCTGAACCGGAGGAAACCGCCAGGTCTTTCAGCGCCATAATCAGCGACTCGCCTTCAACATAGTTGAAGCTGACGTTAAGAATGTTCGGCGCGCCCTGCTCGAGGTCGCCGTTGAGGTACACTTCTTCCATATCCTTCACGCCGTTCCACAGACGGTTGCGCAGCGTGCGCAGACGCGCCATCTCGCTTTCCATCTCTTCTTTGGCGATACGGTAAGCTTCACCCATGCCGACGATCTGGTGAACAGGCAGAGTACCGGAACGCATACCGCGCTCGTGGCCGCCGCCGTGGATTTGCGCTTCGATACGAATACGCGGCTTACGACGCACGTACAGCGCGCCGATGCCTTTCGGACCGTAGATTTTGTGGCCGGAGAAGGACATCAGGTCAACTTTCAGCTGGCTCAGATCGATAGGCAGCTTGCCCACGCTCTGGGTGGCGTCTACGTGGTAAATGATACCGCGGGCGCGACACATCTCGCCGATGGTAGCGATATCCTGCACCACGCCGATTTCGTTATTCACATGCATGATGGAAACCAGGATGGTGTCGTCACGCATCGCCGCTTCCAGCTCTTTCAGATCGATAATCCCATTGCTCTGCGGCGCCAGGTAGGTCACTTCGAAGCCTTCGCGCTCCAGCTGACGGCAGGTATCCAGAACCGCTTTATGCTCGGTTTTGCTGGTGATGATGTGCTTGCCTTTTTTCTGATAAAAGTTGGCTGCACCCTTGATCGCCAGGTTGTCGGATTCAGTCGCACCAGAGGTAAAGACGATTTCGCGCGGGTCGGCACCGACCAGCTCGGCAATCTGATTGCGGGCGATATCAACCGCCTCTTCAGCCTGCCAGCCAAAACGGTGGGAACGGGAGGCCGGGTTACCAAAGGTCCCGTCCATGGTCAGGAACTGCATCATTTTCTCGGCAACACGCGGGTCCACCGGCGTGGTTGCGGAGTAATCGAGGTAAATCGGTAATTTCATTGCTCTTAAACTCCGTACATCACTCAATGCAAGGAATCAGGCAACCGGCTTGATGTACGACCGAGTACACGGAATGTCGGAGCATCCCGGCCTGATTCTGAAAGCTCTTTATAATCGTTGTCCCGCCGTTTCGCGCTGCCTCGCCCTGTCAGCCGCAGCCCGAAACGGGACGGGTCACTCAGGCGCGCAGTTTAACGTCGATCGCGTCCTGGGTGCGCGCATTGCGCTGGGTTTCGTGCTGATGCTGACGACCGGAAACATCGAGGATCTCCTGGTTATTCACCAGTTCCCCGAGGGTGATATTGTTCAGGAAGCCGGTCAGGCGTTCGCTCAGATCGCGCCACAGCGCGTGAGTCAGGCATTTATCGCCGCCCTGACAGCCGCCCTTGCCCTGGCAACGGGTGGCGTCAACGGATTCGTCCACGGCGCTAATGACTTCGCCGACGGCGATACTGCCGGCATCTTTACCTAACAGATAACCGCCGCCTGGGCCACGAACGCTGGAAACCAGGCCATTTTTACGCAGGCGAGAGAACAGCTGTTCCAGATAGGAAAGCGAAATTCCCTGACGCTCTGAAATATCTGCCAACGGCACCGGGCCCGTTTCAGAGTTGAGCGCAACGTCAAGCATCGCGGTCACGGCATAACGCCCTTTAGATGTCAGTCTCATGTCTTACTTAACCTCAAACTCGCCCCTGGCCGGGCTTTTTATTAATATGGGTATTGCATAGCAGGGCCAAGTCTGACATTCCCGAGTAATTTGGTCAACTATTTACTTGACTGTTTTAGTCAGGTATTTGGCTTTCCGTGCCGTTTTCCTTCCGCGTTGCCGGGCGCCCTCACCCCGGCTCTCTCCCACCAGGAGATAGCAAGGGCCGCGTGATTTGCATGCCGGATAAGCGCAGCGCCATCCGGCATCAACGCGGTTACTTGCCTTTATTCTGCTGGTCAATCGAGGCCAGCATGCCGCGCAGGATGTTCAGCTCCTGGCTTTCCGGGCGCGCACGAGTGAACAGACGACGCAGTTTGTTCATCACCTGCCCCGGATGATTCGGGCGAATAAAGCCCGTCGCCAGCAGCGTCTGCTCAAGATGACCGTAGAAACGCTCCAGGTCATCTACCAGCGGGTACGGCGCTTCTTCGTGCTCAACCGCCGGCTGCGCTTGCTCCTGCGCCGCCAGCCAGGCCATCCGCACTTCGTAGGCGATAACCTGCACCGCCATCGCCAGGTTCAGCGAGCTGTACTCCGGGTTGGCGGCGATGGCCACATGGTAGTGACACTTCTGCAGTTCGTCGTTGGTCAGGCCAACGCGCTCGCGGCCAAACACCAACGCCACCGGCGCATGCTGGCCTTCGGCGATGCTTTTCAGGCCGCATTCGCGGGGATCGAGCATCGGCCACGGCAGCGTGCGGGAGCGCGCGCTGGTGCCAACCACCAGGCTACAGCCCGCCAGCGCTTCATCAAGGGTATCGACGATCTGCGCGTTGCCAATGACGTCGCTGGCGCCCGCGGCCAGCGCAATGGCCTGGGAATCAGGTTTCACCAGCGGATTGACCAGCCACAGGTTGGTTAAGCCCATGGTTTTCATCGCGCGGGCAACGGAGCCCATATTGCCGGTGTGGGAGGTTTCTACCAGTACGATTCGAATATTTTGCAGCATTATGGTTCTTCGGCTAAAGATTATTCGGGCATGCTACCATAAAACGGAGACATAAGCAGAATTCGCTGTTATTATATGCGCCGTTTTTTCCCGTTCTTTAACATCCAGTGAGAGAGACCGATGCATCCGATGCTGAACATCGCCGTGCGCGCCGCGCGCAAGGCGGGTAATTTAATTGCCAAACACTACGAAACGCCAGACACCGTAGAAACCAGCCAGAAAGGCAGCAATGATTTTGTGACCAACGTCGATAAAGCCGCCGAAGCGATTATTATCGAAACCATTCGCAAATCTTACCCGCAGCACACCATTATCACCGAAGAAAGCGGTGAACACGCTGGTGAAGAGCAGGATGTTCAATGGGTTATCGATCCACTGGATGGCACCACCAACTTCGTTAAACGTCTGCCGCACTTCTCTGTTTCCATCGCCGTACGCATCAAAGGCCGTACTGAAGTCGCGGTGGTTTACGATCCGATGCGTAACGAACTGTTCACCGCGACCCGCGGCCAGGGCGCGCAACTGAACGGCTACCGTCTGCGCGGCAGCAACGCTCGCGACCTCGACGGCACCATCATCGCGACCGGTTTCCCGTTCAAGGCGAAGCAGCACGCCACCACTTACATGAATATTCTCGGCAACATGTTCACCGAATGCGCCGATTTCCGCCGCACCGGCTCCGCCGCGCTGGATCTGGCCTACGTTGCCGCCGGCCGCGTTGACGGTTACTTTGAAATTGCCCTGAAACCATGGGATTTCGCCGCAGGCGAGCTGATCGCCCGTGAAGCAGGCGCTATCGTTTGCGACTTCACCGGCGGTCATAACTATATGCTGACGGGCAACATCGTTGCCGGTAACCCGCGTGTGGTGAAAGCGATGCTGGCGAATATGCGCGAGCAGCTGAGCGACGCGCTGAAGCGTTAATCTCTTGCAGATGTAAAAAGGAAGCCGCGGCTTCCTTTTTTTATGTTCTAAAACGGCCGCAAACCGCCGCCTGGCGCGATCGCGCTACTCCACATCACGACAGCGGCCACCAGCAGCGCCACGCCGCCGGCCAGCGCCAGCGTCAGCCAGCCCACCTGGCGCCACAGCGGCGGCGCCTGATGCCGACCCAGCTTCACCGCCAGCTGGCGAAAACTGTGCACCAGCAGCGCCAGCGCCGTGATAGTCAATGAGGTCCCTGCCGCCATCGCCAGCGCCGCCGCCATCCCCCAGTTGAACACCCCGATCACCTTGCTGAACAGCAGGACCATGATCGCCCCCGAGCAGGGACGCATGCCCATCGACAGGACAATCACGGACCGAGCCCGCCAGTCGTCGCCGGCCTGCAGCTGCTCCGGGGCCGGGAGATGCTGATGCCCGCAGCCGCAATGTTCGTTATGAACATGATGCGGGGTAAACGCGGTAAACGTTGGCCGGCTCAGCAGCAGACGCAGCTTTTTCAGCGCCCGCCAGCAGAGCAGCAGACCTAACGCGCCCACCAGCAAATAGCTCCCCTTCTCGAGCCAGAAACTACTGAGATGCAGCTGGCGCGCCGGCAGCTGCAGCAGCGCCAGCACCACTACCACCAGCGCGATAGCCACCAGCCCCTGCAATAAAGAGGCGGCCAGCGTCAGGTTAATACTCGATTTCAACTTCGAAGGATGGGTGGCAAGCCAGGTGGTAATGACAATTTTGCCGTGGCCGGGCCCTAAGGCATGGAGCACCCCGTAAACGAAGCTGAACCCAAGCAGCGACAGCCCCGCCGCCGCCGGATTCTCCGCCACCGCCTGCAGCAGGCGGCTGAGCTCCAGATTGAGCGCGCGCTGCCAGACCGCGCTCTGCATCAGCACCTGCGGCCAGGCCTGCCACAGCCAGAAGCCGCCCGTGACGCTCACGGCCAGCAGTAGCGCCAACGGCCACAGCGCTTTCCAGCGCGACGCGCGCGTGCGCGGGGTAAAAATTACTGACATGTCAGGGTCACCTTCTGGGCAAAATAGCTGCCCAGCGCCATATCCTCCGGCGGCGCATCCGCTTTATCCAGCGACTGGGCGTATGAGAGCATTTTGTCATTCGGTTTTGGCGTCATTACCGTTGCCTTACAGTCGGCCTGCAGCCCTGCGGGCAGGGAAAAATCGCTATCTTTGTCATAAAACATGTCGACATAGTAGGTTGGGTCGAAAGTGGAAAAGGTAAATGTCTGTCCGGCAACGGGTTGCGGCGTCGCCAGCGGCAGGGTGAAGGTCAGTACCGCCTGCAGGCCGTCGCGCTCAAGACCGTAGCCGTCGGGGCGATTTTCAAATTTCACCCGCTGGCCGTTGTGCCACAGCTCGCTGAAATAGTGCTGGCCGAGCACGTTGGCCATCACCTCCGCCGCCAGTTTTTTCCATACTTCGCTGCCCGGTTTCGCGTTTCCGGCGTCGTAGAGCAGATCCGATGAGGTAATTTCATCCATCGTCCAGCGCATTTTAAACCCGCTCAGCAGGCCGTCTTTGACCACCGGCTCGCTCTGCAAACTGATGAAGCTATGCGGATGCGCGGCGGCTGTCCATGATAAAACCATGAAAAACGCCGCGCTGGTGCATTGTTTCACTCTGTTCATCTGTTCCTCACGTGAAAAATTCTGTGAACTTCGCCAGCAATCCTGAGCTAAAGCGGGCGCACTTCCCTGCCCCCGCCGCTGTCATTGTCTATTCTTAGCGGAAACCCTAACTGGAACTTACCAGATGATGACCGTCATTGAACCACCATCTGCGCTTTCCAGTCCACAGCGCCGTAGCCAGGTGCTCCTGATGTTTTATCTGCCCGGACAGTCGGTAACGACTGAACGGCTTGGCAGAATCAACCTCGTTGATGAGACCACGGCCCGGCAGGATATTGAGGAGACCGGACGCGAAATTCAGCGTTACCACCGCCTGACCCTTCGGTCACAGGTGGACGGCAGCTATCGGATTGAAGGCGCCGCGCTCGACCAACGTTTATGCCTGCTGCATGCGCTGCGGCGGGGCCTGCGCCTGTGCCCGCAGTTCGTTAACCATCATTTTACCCCGGCGCTGAAAACGCAGCTTAAACAGGAAGGCATCGCCCGTACTCTGTACGATGATACTAACCTGCAGGCGCTGGTGAACCGCTGCGCGCGAGCGCTCAATCGCCAGTTCGACTGCCGGGACGTTCAGTTTCTGCGCCTGTACCTGCAGTACTGTCTGCTTGAGCATCACCGGGGATATTCACCCGACTTCAATGATGAACAGCAACGCTGGGCGCAGACCGCCGCCGAGTTCACGCTGGCGCAGGAGATTGTCCGCCACTGGCAGCGTCGGGTCGGCGCGACGCCGCATGTCGGAGAGCCTTTTTTCCTCTCGCTGCTGTTTATGATGCTCAAAACCCCCGATCCGCTTCGCGATGGTCACCCGCAGGATCGACGCCTGCGGCTGGCTATTTCCGGCCTGATCCACCGCTTCCAGATGCTCGCCGGCAGGTCGTTCAGTGACGAGCAGGGGCTGAGCGATCAGCTTTATATTCACTTGTCGCAGGCGTTGATCCGCAGCGTGTTTGCTATCGGCATCGATAACACGCTCACAGAGGAAGTGAGTCGGCTCTATCCTCGCTTACTGCGTACCACCCAGGCGGCATTGAGCGAATTCGAAGAGGCCTGGCACGTCCGTTTTAATGAGGAAGAGACCGGCTTAATTGCGGTGATCTTTGGCGCCTGGCTGATGCAGAAAAGCGACCTGCATGAGAAGCAGGTCCTGCTGCTGACCGATGATAATCCGGATATGGAGGCGGCCCTGGAGCAGCAGTTGCGCGAACTGACGCTGCTGCCGCTGAACATCAAATACCAGAGCGTAGAGCGCTTTCAGAAAGAGGGGGCGCCCAAAGGGGTGACGCTTATCGTCACCCCCTATGCGACGGCGCTGCCGCTGTTTTCACCGCCGCTGATCCACGCGGAGAACTGCTTCACTGAACGCCAGCAGCAGCATATCTGCGCGATGCTCGAAGACTAGGCCGCCACCGTTTTTGGCCGGATAGCCAGAGCCGGGATGGTCAGCAGCGCCATCACCCAGAACACGCCCTGGTGCAGGTGCTGGTAGAGGAAGCCGGCGAAGACGGTCATGATGGCAATACTGCCGCCCATCGCCACCGCGGAGTAGACGGCCTGCAGGCGGATCACTTCGCTGCCCTGGCGGGCGGCGATATAGCGCATCGCCGCCAGATGACACACCGTAAAGGTGCCGCAGTGAAGGATCTGCGCGAGGATAAGCCCCGGCAGCGCCGTGGTCCAGCCCATCAGCGTCCAGCGGACCAGCCCGCACAGGGCAGAGAGCAGCAGCAGATCCCGCGCGCTGAAGCGGCGGAACACCTTTTTACTCAGCGCGAAGATCACCACTTCCGCCACCACGCCTAGCGACCACAAATAGCCCACCGCCGAGGCCGAATAGCCTGCCTGCTGCCAGTAAATGGCGCTAAAGCCGTAGTAGGCGGCGTGCGCCCCCTGCAGCAGGCAAACGCAGGCGAGAAAGCGCCAGCTCTGGCGCACCAGCGTCAGCCAGGCCGCCAGCCCGGCCCCCTGCTGCTGGCGCGACGCCCCCTCGGGCATCACCGACGGTTTCAGCAGCATGCCGAGCAGCATCGAGGCGACGCCCAGGCTGAGCATCAGCAGGATCGCCCGGTAATCAAACAGGCTCACCAGCTTGCCGGTCAGCGCCGAACCAATCACAAAGGCGATGGAGCCCCATAGCCGCACCCGGCCATAGTCCATGGTGATTTGCTTTTGCCAGGTATTGGCCAGGGCATCCGTCAGCGGCACCAGCGGCGAAAAGAACAGATTGAAGCCCACAATGATCGCCAGCAGCCATGCGACATGGCTGCCGGCCCAGAAGGCCAGCGCGAAGAGCAAGGTTAACAGCGCCAGCACGCGCAGCGCGGCGATCAGCCGGGAGGGGTCGCTCACCCGCGGGGCGATCAGCAGGCTGCCGAGAAAACGGGCTACCAGACCGGCGCCGAGCAAGATGCCGATGGTTTCCGGGGTCAGTCCGTTACCGGCCAGCCAGACGCTCCAGAAGGGCAGAAAAATACCGTAGCTAAAAAAGTAGGTGAAGTAACTGAGCGCCAGCCAGCGCGTGGAGTGCAAGACCATGATTTCCTCCCGAATGGTGGCGACAGTCTGGCGATAAACCCCGGCGGACGCAAGTCAGGCAGAAAGCGGAAAAAGGCGGTTTATTCACCACGGTGCCTCGTTCTCCGGGCGATGCCCCTGGCGGAAAAAATGGCATTCCGGCGGATACCGCGGCTGAAACGCAGTGCCCGAGGCGTTGGAGTTAGCCATGGCGTAGGATGACAGGCCAGACAGGCTGACAGACATAACCCTGAAAGTTTGCGTTAAAATCGTGAAGTTCATCACAGCTCACGACCGACGTTCAGGCGCCGCCGCCCGTCAGCGGTCCGCTACAGACAGGAGATTATCCCGCAGCCGCATGCTCTCTGGCCGTGGCGATAAAATCGGCCAGCGCCGGCTTGATGGTGCCTTTTTTCCATGCCATCAGCAGCGCAATGGTCGGGGCATTGCCGGCGATAGGACGAAAAACCACCCGGCCAGTATTAAAATGATTCATATAACCGGGTATCAAAGTCACCCCGAGCCCCATCCCCACCAGATTCATGGTCACCAGAATATTGGTCGCCACCTGGACAATACGCGGCTGGCTTTTTTGCTGTTCGAACCACGCCTGGACGATCGGCGCCAGCGCCCCAGAGTACGCCGGGTCAGTGCTGACAAAATCAACGCCGTCCAGCTGGCTGGCGCTCACCTTCTCTGCTTTCGCCAGCGGATGATCTACCGGCAGCACCACCACCAGCGGTTCGTGGAGCAACTCAAGATAGTCAATTTCCGGACTGTAGATCGGTTGGCGCATCAGTCCGATATCCAGTTCACCGCTGCGAATTTTATCTTCCTGCTCGGTGGTGATAAGACTGACCAGCTCAACCCGGGTATTCGGTTGTTTGCGGCGAAACAAGGGCAGAACGTCGGGCAGCAAATTGACTTCGGCCGACGGAACAAAACCAATCGCCAGGTGGTTATCGTGCTGGACGATTTTTCGCGCGCGCATTTTGGCACTCTCTGCCTGGTCGAGTATCGCCTTCGCATCCTGCAGAAAACACTCCCCCGCCGCCGTCAGCGTCACCTTGCGTTTGTCGCGCTCAAGCAACGACACGCCGACGCACTGTTCCAGATCGCGAATTTGACTGCTCAGCGAAGGCTGCGAGGTATGCAGTTTTTCTGCCGCGCGGGTGAAGTTTAGTTCCTGCGCCACCGCGACGAAATAGCGCAGGTGCCTCAATTCCATCAACCCCTCCTTGTTATCGATAAAACATCTCAGCTGGTAGAAATTAACTATTTCACACATTGATAACCCACAAGCAACATAAGGATGACACAAAAAAGAGAAGGTCAATACCTCTTACCCCACAGGATGAAAAAAATGACCATCAAAATGAAAACCGATGTCTACCAACTGGTCGACCCGCAAAACGGTCGCGTCACCCCACGGATCTATACCGACCCTGAGATCTATCAGCTTGAGCTGGAGCGGATCTTTGGCCGCTGCTGGCTGTTTCTGGCCCATGAAAGCCAGATCCCGCGGGCAGGGGATTTCTTTAACACGTACATGGGTGAAGATGCCGTGGTGGTGGTCCGCCAAAAGGACGGCAGCATTAAAGCCTTTTTAAATCAATGTCGTCACCGCGCGATGCGCGTGAGCTACGCCGACTGCGGCAATACCCGAGCCTTCACCTGCCCCTATCACGGCTGGTCTTATGGCATCGACGGCGAGCTGATCGACGTCCCGCTCGAGCCGCGCGCCTACCCGCAGGGGCTGTGCAAGTCCCACTGGGGGCTCAATGAAGTCCCGTGTGTGGAAAGTTACAAAGGCCTTATTTTCGCCAACTGGGATCCTACAGCCCCCACGCTGCGTGACTATCTGGGCGATATGGCCTGGTATCTTGACGGCGTCCTCGACCGTCGTGAAGGCGGGACCGAGATCGTTGGCGGCGTACAGAAGTGGACCATCGACTGCAACTGGAAATTCCCCGCCGAGCAGTTCGCCAGCGACCAGTATCACGCGCTGTTCAGCCACGCCTCGGCGGTGCAGGTGCTGGGCGCGAAAGATGATGGCAGTGAAAAGCGCCTGGGCGAAGGACAGACCGCCCGTCCGGTGTGGGAGACTGCCAAAGACGCGCTGCAGTTTGGTCAGGAGGGGCACGGCAGCGGCTTTTTCTTCACCGAACAGCCGGACGCTAACGTCTGGGTCGACGGCGAGGTCTCCCGCTATTACCGCGATACCTTTGCCGAAGCCGAGCAGCGGCTGGGCACCGTCCGCGCCCTGCGCCTCGCAGGTCACAATAACATCTTCCCGACCCTCTCGTGGCTAAACGGTACCGCCACGCTGCGCGTCTGGCACCCGCGAGGACCGGATCGGGTTGAGGTCTGGGCATTCTGTCTCACCGATAAAGCCGCCTCCGATGAGGTCAAAGCGGCGTTCGAAAACAGCGCCACGCGCGCCTTTGGTCCGGCTGGTTTCCTCGAGCAGGATGACTCGGAAAACTGGTGTGAAATTCAAAAACTGCTGAAAGGACACCGGGCGCGTCACACCAGCCTGTGCCTGGAGATGGGATTAGGCGAGGAAAAACGCCGCACAGACGGCATTCCCGGGATAACCAACTATATCTTTTCCGAAACTGCCGCCCGCGGTATGTACCAGCGCTGGGCCGATCTGTTAAGCAGCGAAACGTGGCAGGAAGTGCAGGAAAAAACCGCCGCTTACCAGCAGGAGGTGATGAAATGAGCGCCTTAGTCTCTGCTGAACTGCACTACCGCATCAGCCAGTTCCTCTACGAGGAGGCGCGTCTGCTGGACGACTGGCAGTTTCGCGACTGGCTGACGCAGCTGGACGACGAGATCCGCTACACCATGCGCACGACCGTCAACGCCCAGACCCGTGACCGTCGCAAAGGGGTCCAGCCACCGACCACCTGGATCTTTAATGACAACAAAGACCAGCTTGAGCGCCGGATTGCTCGCCTGGAGACCGGCATGGCATGGGCAGAGGAGCCGCCATCCCGCACCCGCCATCTGATTAACAACCTGCAGATCAGCGAAACCGGACAACCGGATCGCTTCGCCGTGCGCCTTAACTATCTGCTATATCGCGCGCAAAAGGAGCGTGACGAGACCTGCTACGTCGGCACGCGGAGGGACACCGTCCGCCGTCTGCCTGGCGGCGAGTGGCGCCTGACGGCACGAGAGATCGTGCTCGATCAGGCAGTGATCGCGTCCCACAACCTGAGCGTACTCTTCTGATGAATCGAATATTCGCCTGCTCCACCGTGGAGCTGCCGGAGGGGGAAGCCCTCCGCCTGGAGACCTCTCCCGTTATTGCCCTGTTCCATATTGGCGGAGCGTTTTATGCCGTTAACGATCGCTGCAGCCATGGCAACGCGTCGATGTCCGAAGGCTACCTGGAAGACGACGCGACGGTGGAATGTCCACTACACGCCGCCAGTTTCTGCCTGAAAACCGGCAAAGCGCTGTGTCTGCCCGCCACCGAGCCGCTGACCACCTATACGGTGCACGTGGAAGGCGGTGAGGTGTTTATTGATATTCCTGAGGAGGCCTGATGAGCGATTTACGCGATAACATGGTGTTGATTACCGGCGGCGGTTCCGGCCTGGGTCTGGCGCTGGTTGAGCGCTTTATTGACGAGGGGGCGAAGGTCGCGACCCTCGAACTGTCCGGCGCGAAAGTCGCCAGCCTGCGCCAGCGCTTTGGCGATCGGGTGCTGGCGGTGGAAGGTAGCGTAACCCGCTACGGTGATTATCAGCGCGCAGTGGATCAGATCCTCACCACCTATGGCCGTCTGGACTGTTTTATCGGCAACGCCGGCATCTGGGATCATAACGCCTCCCTGATGGACACCCCGGCGGAGGCGCTGGAGAATGGCTTCCATGAGCTGTTCAACGTCAACGTGCTGGGCTATCTGCTCGGCGCCAAGGCCTGCGCCCCGGCATTAATCGCCAGCGAAGGCAGCATTATTCTGACCCTCTCCAACGCGGCCTGGTATCCGGGCGGCGGCGGCCCGCTCTACACCGCCAGCAAACATGCGGCGACCGGCTTAATTCGCCAGCTGGCCTACGAGCTGGCGCCGAAGGTGCGGGTCAACGGCGTTGGCCCCTGCGGGATGGCGACCGATCTGCGCGGCCCGCAGGCGCTGGGGCAAAGCGACACCACGATAATGCACTCCCTGACGGCGGAGAAGATCGCCGCCATCCTGCCACTGCAGTTTTTCCCCGAACCGGTCGATTTCACCGGCCCGTACGTCATGCTGGCTTCCCGACGTAATAATCGGACGCTGAGCGGGGTTATGATCA
The DNA here is from genome assembly GCF_059759695.1 of Klebsiella sp. M041. Classification (NCBI taxonomy): domain Bacteria; kingdom Pseudomonadati; phylum Pseudomonadota; class Gammaproteobacteria; order Enterobacterales; family Enterobacteriaceae; genus Klebsiella; species Klebsiella sp. M041. The sequence continues at coordinate 41,795 of NZ_JCAXWU010000001.1, read as the reverse complement.
ATGCCGATGGCGGGCTGGGGATCCGCGGGATCCGCCATGTCGCCGCCGGACTAAACCTGTAAGGAGTGATGATGAGCGAACCGATGATTGCCATTATCGGCGGTGGACAGGCCGGGGCGATGGCCGCCGCGGCCCTCCGCCAGCAGGGTTACCAGGGTCCCCTGCACCTGTTTTCTGATGAACCCCATTTACCCTATGAGCGCCCGCCGCTGTCGAAAGCGATGCTGCTGGATGCAGATCCACAGCGACAGCCGGTGCTCCCCGCCAGCTGGTGGCAGGACAACAACGTCCAGCTGCATCTCGGTGTGACGCTGCGCGATATCGATCGTCAGGCGCAGAGCCTGACGCTGGCAGACAATCGCGTCTTTCACTGGCGACAACTGCTGCTGGCGACCGGAGCCGCCGCCAGGCCGCTGCCGCTGCTCGACGCGCTGGGGGAACGTTGCCTGACCCTGCGACACGCCGGCGATGCTGCGCGTCTGCGCGCGGCGCTGCAGCCAGGGAGTGAGGTGGTTATCGTCGGCGCAGGCACCATCGGCCTGGAGTTGGCCGCCAGCGCTATTCAGCGCGGCTGTCGCGTCACGGTGGTGGAGCAGGCATCGACGGTGATGGGTCGCAACGCCCCGCCGCCGGTCCGCGATTACCTGCTGGCCCGCCATCGCCAGGCCGGGGTACGGGTGCTGTTGAACAGCGCCATCGAACAGGCGGAACAGGGAACTCACCTCACCCTCACTTTACAGAGTGGCGAAACCCTGCGCGCCGGGACGGTCGTATATGGCATTGGCATCGTGGCTAACGATGCTCTCGCGCGCCGCGCCGGGCTGGAGACCGACAATGGCATCGTCGTGGATGCCGACGGCAGGACCTCGGACCCGGCTATTTTTGCCGCCGGCGACGTCACGCTGACGCGGCAATCAGATGGTTCGCTGTCGCGTGTCGAGAGCTGGGAAAATGCTAATATCCAGGCGCAGATTGCCGCTGCGGCCATGCTTGGCAAACCACGCCCCGCCAGGGCGCCAGGCTGGTTCTGGACCGATCAGTACGAAGATAACCTGCAGTTTATTGGCGATATGCAGGGCGAAAAGTGGTGGTGTCGGGGAGCGCCCGCCGATCGCAAAGCGATCTGGTTCCAGCTGCGCGACGGCGTGTTAACCGGCGCGGTCACCCTCAATCACGGTCGCGAGATCCGCACGCTACGCAAGCTCATCCAGAGTGGTAAAGCGGTGAATGCCGAAACGCTATGCGATGAAAACGTCCCGTTAAAAATGCGGTAATTTCGTTGTTCAGCGGACCGGGGATGTTGCCAGGACTAACGTGGCGGGAAGCAAAAACGTGTATTACGTTTAAAGGACACTTCTCTCATAACGAGCTGATTATGAACACACTCCGCTATTTTGATTTTGGCGCATCCCGCTCTCTGCTACTGCTTATCGCCCGCATCGCCGTGGTAGTTCTGTTTATTCTTTTTGGCTACCCCAAACTGCTGGGCTTTGACGGTACGGTGCAGTACATGGCCGCCTCCGGCGCGCCGATGCCGACCCTGGCGGCGATTATCGCCGTCATTATGGAAGTGCCTGCCGCCATTTTAATTGTGCTGGGCTTTTTCACCCGCCCGCTGGCGGTCATCTTTATCTTCTACACCCTGGGCACCGCGGTGATTGGCCATCACTACTGGGATATGACTGGCGATGCGGTATTGCCGAACATGATTAACTTCTGGAAAAACGTCAGCATCGCCGGCGCTTTCCTGCTGCTGGCGGTAACCGGCCCCGGAGCGATTTCGCTCGACCGCCGCTAATCTCCAGACGCAAAAAAGGCCGCAAACGCGGCCTTTTTGATGTCAACGCTAACGCTTACGCATAAACCGGGAAGCGGGCGCAGATATCCAGGACTTTGCCTTTCACGCGCTCAATGACCGCGTCGTCATTGATATTGTCCAGCACATCACACATCCAGCCAGCCAGCTCTTTGACTTCCGCTTCTTTAAAGCCACGGCGAGTCACCGCCGGAGAACCGATACGGATACCGGAGGTTACGAACGGGCTCTTCGGATCGTTCGGCACGCTGTTTTTGTTGACGGTGATGTTGGCGCGGCCCAGGGCAGCGTCAGCTTCTTTACCGGTCAGGTTTTTATCCACCAGGTCCAGCAGGAACAGATGGTTCTCAGTACCGCCAGACACCACTTTGTAGCCGCGGTTCAGGAACACTTCCACCATTGCTTTGGCGTTTTTCGCAACCTGCTGCTGGTAAACTTTAAACTCTGGCTCCATCGCTTCTTTCAGCGCCACCGCTTTCGCTGCGATAACGTGCATCAGCGGGCCGCCCTGCGCGCTTGGGAATACCGCAGAGTTCAGTTTCTTGTACAGCTCTTCGCTACCGCCTTTCGCCAGGATCAGGCCGCCGCGCGGACCCGCCAGGGTTTTGTGGGTGGTGGTGGTCACGACGTGAGCATGCGGAACCGGGTTCGGATACACGCCAGCGGCGATCAGGCCTGCCACGTGCGCCATATCGACAAACAGGTATGCGCCGATGCTGTCAGCGATTTCACGCATTTTTGCCCAGTCAACGATACCGGAGTAAGCGGAGAAACCACCGATGATCATCTTCGGTTTATGTTCCTGAGCCTGCTTCGCCATGTCGTCATAGTCAATTTTGCCGGACTCATCAATACCGTAAGGGATGATGTTGTACAGTTTGCCGGAGAAGTTAACCGGAGAGCCGTGAGTCAGGTGGCCGCCCTGCGCCAGGTTCATCCCCAGCACGGTATCGCCCGGCTGCAGCAGCGCGGTGTAAACGGCAAAGTTAGCCTGGGAGCCGGAGTGCGGCTGGACGTTAGCATAGTCAGCGCCGAACAGCTCTTTCGCGCGGTCGATAGCCAGCTGCTCAACCACGTCGACATATTCGCAGCCGCCGTAGTAACGCTTGCCCGGATATCCTTCAGCATATTTGTTGGTCAGCTGAGAGCCCTGCGCTTGCATCACGCGCGGACTGGTGTAGTTTTCGGAGGCGATCAGTTCGATGTGCTCTTCCTGACGTACTTTTTCCTGCTCCATAGCCTGCCACAGTTCGGCATCATAATCGGCAATGTTCATTTCACGCTTTAACATCCGCATCTCCTGACTCAGCTAACAATAAAATTTCGGCCTAAAAAGGCGGTCCGATTGGACAACGGCCCACAGTATAACCGAATCATTCTGTGATAACAGGTCTTGACAAAGGATTTTACGCAAACGTTTGGCTCCGCATGACACAAGGCTTTGAGCAATAACGCCTCTCTCAGTATCAACGGATTTCTTTTCAGGATTGTGATGCAAATTCTTCATGTTGTAACTGCAACGGCGGAAAGTGTTAAAGAACCATTTACAACGCAGGGTTATTTCCTTAAGATGTATTTAAAATACATCATTAAAGTAACACACAAGGAAGCACGCTATGCTCGACGCTCAAACCATCGCTACGGTCAAAGCCACCATCCCCCTGCTGGTAGAGACTGGACCAAAATTAACCGCCCATTTCTACGATCGTATGTTTGCGCATAACCCGGAGCTCAAAGAGATCTTCAATATGAGCAACCAGCGCAACGGCGACCAGCGAGAAGCGTTGTTCAACGCCATTGCCGCCTACGCCAGCAATATCGATAACCTGCCCGCCCTGCTGCCGGCGGTGGAAAAAATCGCCCAGAAACACACCAGTTTCCAGATCAAACCGGAGCAGTACAACATCGTGGGCAGCCATCTGCTGGCGACCCTCGATGAAATGTTCAGCCCGGGTCAGGAAGTCCTTGATGCCTGGGGGAAAGCTTACGGCGTGCTGGCGAACGTCTTTATCGGCCGCGAAGCCGAGATCTATCAGCAAAACGCCAGTAAAACCGGCGGCTGGGAAGGGACCCGCGCGTTCCGCATCGTGAAGAAAACCCCGCGCAGCCAGCTTATCACCAGCTTTGAGCTCGAGCCGGTCGACGGCCAGCCGGTCGCCGATTACCAGCCTGGCCAGTATCTGGCCATCTGGCTGAAGCCGGAAGATTTCGAATATCAGGAAATTCGCCAGTACTCCCTGACCCGCAAAGCGGACGGCAAGGGCTACCGCATCGCGGTTAAACGCGAAGAAGGCGGCCAGGTTTCCAGCTGGCTGCATAACCATGCCAGCGAAGGCGATGTGGTCTATCTGGCGGCGCCGGCCGGGGACTTCTTCCTTAACGTTGAGCCGCAGACGCCGGTCACTCTGCTCTCCGGCGGTGTCGGGCAAACGCCGATGCTGGCGATGCTGGATGCGCTGGCGAAGAGCCGCCATCAGGGTCAGGTGAACTGGTTCCATGCGGCAGAGAACGGCGACGTGCACGCCTTCGCGGACGAAGTTAAAACACTGGGTGAAACTCTGCCGAAGTTTACATCTCACGTCTGGTACCGCAGCCCGAGCGAAGCGGACCGTGAATCCGACGCGTTTGATAGCGAAGGTTTGATGGATTTAACGGCCCTGGCCGGCAAGATCGGCGACCCGCAAATGCAGTTCTATCTCTGCGGCCCGGTGGCGTTTATGCAGTTTGCCGCGAAGCAGCTGGTAGATCTGGGCGTGAGCAGCGACAACATTCATTACGAATGCTTCGGGCCGCATAAAGTGCTGTAAGCCCCGACGACGCGGGGATTTGTAGGCCGGGTAAGCGCAGCGCCACCCGGCAATACTGCAGCGAGCGGCGAGCGTTAAATCGCCGCGTCGTCTTCTTCGCCGGTACGGATACGAATCACGCGCGCGACATCAAAGACAAAGATTTTACCGTCACCGATTTTGCCGGTCTGCGCGGTACGGATGATGGTATCCACACAGGTATCGACGATATCGTCGGTCACCACGATTTCAATTTTCACTTTCGGCAGAAAATCGACCATATACTCCGCGCCGCGGTAGAGTTCGGTGTGCCCTTTCTGGCGGCCAAAGCCTTTCACTTCCGTTACCGTCATCCCGGTGATGCCGACTTCGGCCAGCGCTTCACGCACGTCATCCAGTTTGAAAGGTTTAATAATCGCATCAATCTTTTTCATGGTGTTCCTGTCTTAGTCGCGTAACCGGTTGCTTACCGTATCATAACTTGCGCTATGTTGCGGAGCTACTCTTTAAAGTCGTTGGCGTCGAGCTCATGGCGCGACAGCAGCTTATAGAATTCAGTGCGGTTGCGTCCAGCCATCCGCGCGGCGTGGGTAACGTTGCCCCTGGTAATCTGCAGCAGCTTGCGCAGGTAGTTCAGCTCAAACTGATTGCGCGCCTCCACGAAGGTCGGCAGGGCGGTGTTCTCGCCCTCCAGCGCCTGCTCCACCAGCGCATCGCCGATCACCGGCGACGAGGTCAGGGCCACGCACTGCTCAATCACGTTCACCAGCTGGCGCACATTGCCCGGCCAGTTGGCGGCCATCAGCCGCTTCATCGCATCGCTGGAAAACGCCCGCACGAACGGCTTATGGCGATCGGCGGACTGACGCAGCAGATGATTGGCCAACAGCGGAATATCTTCCGTGCGTTCGGAGAGCGGCGGGATCTTCAGGTTAACCACATTGAGGCGATAGAACAGATCTTCGCGAAACTCGCCGCGAGCCATCGCCTTCGGCAGGTCGCGGTGGGTGGCGGAGATGATCCGCACGTTGATCTCGATATCGCGGTTGCTGCCGAGCGGGCGTACCTTACGCTCCTGCAGGACGCGCAGCAGCTTCACCTGCAGGGCGACCGGCATATCGCCAATCTCATCGAGAAACAGCGTACCGCCTTCGGCGGCCTGGAATAACCCTTCTCGGTTGCTGACCGCGCCGGTAAAGGCGCCCCGCGCATGGCCGAACAGTTCGGACTCGAGCAGCTGTTCCGGCAACGCGCCGCAGTTAATCGCCACGAACGGCTTGTCATGACGCGGGCTGGCGTTGTGGATCGCCTGGGCGACTATCTCCTTCCCGGTCCCGCTCTGGCCGTTAATCAGCACGCTAACGTCGGATTGCGCCACCATCCCGGCCTGCTCGAGCAGGCGCAGCATCAGCGGGCTGCGGGTGACAATGGCCTGACGCCAGGCTTCGTCGGTGGCTGGCGAGCGCTGCTCCAGCGCCTCATCAATGGCTTGATACAAGGCGTCTTTATCAACCGGCTTAGTCAGGAAGCTGAAGACGCCCTGCTGGGTGGCCGCCACCGCGTCGGGGATCGAGCCATGGGCGGTGAGAATGATCACCGGCATGCCGGGCTGCCCCTTCTGGATCTCACTGAACAGCTGCAGACCGTCCATTTCATCCATCCGCAGATCGCTAATCACCAGATCCACCTTCTCACGCCCCAGCACGCGCAGCGCTTCCGGGCCGCTCTCGGCGGTGACCACGCTATAGCCTTCGCTGACCAGGCGCATGCCCAGCAGCTTCAGCAGCCCCGGATCGTCATCCACCAGCAGCAAACGCGCCGGTTTACGGATCGTCATGGATCACCTCCGGCACTTTTTCGCTGCCGAAATTGCCGCCCGGCTTGCGGCTGGAGAGCTGGCGTTCAATATCCGTCAGATTCTCCAGCTTACGGGTGGTCAGCTCCAGCTGTTCGCGCAGCGACTGCTCCTGCTGGCGCAACGTCTCCAGCTCGCTATCGCTGGACTGCTGAAGCTTCGCGTAGCGGGCTCGCTCCTCCACCAGCTGCAGCTGACGGGCCTGCCCGTCGCGCCAGAGCTGATACAGCGGGCGGACCTGAACGGCGATTTGCGGGCTGAAGGTGTCGAGACGCGCCACCAGCTCGCGGCGCTCGTCAGGGGTAATTTTGGCATCGGCAAGCAGAATGCCGCGGCGGAACGCGTCCTGCCAGCTGTCGTCGGTATGGCGTTTCGCCTCCGCTCGCGCCTGCGCCGGCGCGAGACGATCGGCGCAGTCAATGCCCCGCAGCCAGTAGAGGGGGTTTTTATCGCTGGCATCGCTGCTGTGCGCCCAGATATCGGCGCAGTCCACCGCGACAAAATCGGCCACCTGATGCTGCGCCTGCCCGGGGGCGGCGGCACCTTCCGCACTATGCGGCGAGAAGCCGGCGGAACACCCCGCCAGCGTCAGACAAGCAATGCCTGAGAGCAGCCATCCGCTAAGGGAACGGCGCCAGGCCAGGAATTGGGACATAGTTCCCCGATATCGATTCATTAGTTGGATTATTCCGGCGCTAAGGGAAGCGTAATGCGAAAACAGACCTGCCCGGCGGGGGCGTCAACCAGACTGAGCTCCCCTTGCATCTGACGGACGCAGTCGCGGGCGATGCTTAACCCCAGCCCACTGCCTTTCACGGCCCCTTTACGCTGGTGACTCCCCTGGTAAAAGGGCTCAAAAATCATATTCTTTTCCGCGGCCGGGATCGGTTCGCCGCTATTGGCGACATCAATACGCACCTGCTCTCCGTGCCGGTAGCTATGGATACGAATGTTACCGGATTCAGCGCCATAGTGCACCGCATTGGAGTAGAGATTATCCATTACGCTTATCAATAGCGCAGGCTCTGCCAGACAATGCCGCGCCCGCAGCGCCAGCTCGGTATGCATCAGTTTAGCCCGCGCGGGCAAACTGTGCGCCGCCACGACGTTTTCCACCAGCTCCACCAGGTCCACTTCTTCCCGGGCTACCGGGCCGTCGGCCTGTTTGCGGTTGTAGTCCAGCAGCTGTTCAATCAGCTTTTGCAGGTTGCGGCTGCTGCTGTCGAGGATCTCGACGATCTCCTGCTGCTCCGGCGTCAGCGGCCCGGCGACACGGTCGGCCAACAGCTCGGTGCCTTCACGCATACTGGCCAGCGGGGTTTTCAGCTCATGCGACAGATGGCGAAGAAACTGATGCCGCTGCGACTCCAGCCATGCCAGGCGCTCGCTGAGCCAGATAATGCGCTTGCCCACCGAGCGCAGCTCGCGCGGGCCGGTAAACAATGCCGCGTCGTCCGGCGACTTCCCTGCCCCCAGCTGGTTGATCATTCTTTCGATGCCTTTCACCGGGCCGATGATCATGCGGGTAAAAAGCAGCACCAGCGCCAGGCTCAGCAGAAACAGCACCAGCGCCTGCCAGCCGAAAAACTGGCCGCGCTCGGCAATCTCCTGCTGCAGCTGCTGGCCGCGGGAATAGACCACCGCCCGGGTCGCCTGGACCATGTCGCTGTTATTACTGGCGAACACTTCCAGTCTGGCGGCGGCCTGGGCGTCGGGACCGCTGTTGTTACACTGCAGCTGCGCCAGATCGCTGACATCCTGGCGCAGCGCCTGCCAGAGCTTCTCGTCCGGCAGCACGCCGGCGTGCGCGTCCAGCATCTGGCTGTAGCGCTGCCGCTGGTTTTGATAGACGCGCGCCAGCGTCGGATCGTCCAGCACGCAGTACTGGCGATAGCTGCGCTCCATCTCCAGCGCGGCATTGATCATCGCCTCGCTGCGGCGGGCATCGACCAGCGTAGTGCGGTTGATATGCGCCGCCTGGGCGCTGAGGGCATTGAGGCTCTGCCAGGCCTGCCAGGCCAGCACCAGCAACGGCAGCAGGATCAGCACAAAGGAGAGCGTCACCAGCTGACGCAGCGAACGGGGAAAAAGAGAGAGTCGCTTCAAGGGTGTGGTCTCAATCATTAGCTCTGGTCGATGCTAACTGAGGAGCGCGGCGGAGAAAAGCGATACCCGTCGCCACGGCGCAGCAGAAACAACAAAGCCAGGCGCAAGGCCTGGCTTTGTTGAGAAATGAGGCGGTGCCTTACTCGACGTTTCGCCCGATGTCTGATAAAGCCAGGCTGTTATCAGGAGTTGGACGGCAGGCACCTGTTTGTGCGTCATTCGAAGTTTATGTAGCGCGTCCCGAAGGGGCTGACATAAGAAGGTGAATGAGCCACTGGTTAATATTATGCATGAACTATGCCATCTTTCAAAACATTTTATTAACACGTTGATATATATGACTTTCACCATAAAACCCAACCATTCCAGCGCTGTATACTTTTCATCCATGATGTCGCCGATTAACGACACTAAATATGCCCCAGGTTACTTATCATTTAAATCAATAACTTAAGTGTCGCCTTTTGGCGACACCGCAATATGCCAGTTGTCGGTGATTCCCGACATCCTGGCGTGCCGGCCGTCACAGATAAAAAAAGCCCCCTGCCTGAGCAGGGGGCCGATACGTTCGCGAGACACGCTTCGGGAAGATTAACCCAGCTGTTTACGCGCGTTGCGGAAGATACGCATCCACGGGCTGTCTTCGCCCCAGTTTTCCGGGTGCCAGGAGTTGCTTACGGTGCGGAAGACGCGTTCCGGGTGCGGCATCATGATGGTCGCGCGCCCGCTTTCGCTGGTCACCGCGGTGATACCGTTCGGGGAACCGTTCGGGTTCGCCGGATAGGTTTCGGTCACTTTGCCGAAGTTGTCCACGAAGCGCAGCGCTACCAGACCTTTGCTCTCCAGCTGGGCCAGATGCGCGCTGTCGCGCACTTCCACCTGCCCTTCGCCGTGGGAGACCGCAATCGGCATCTGTGAGCCAACCATGCCTTCCAGCAGCAGAGACGGGCTTTGCGTCACTTCCACCAGGCTGAAGCGCGCTTCAAAGCGGTCAGACTGGTTGCGCACAAAGCGCGGCCACAGGTCGCTGCCCGGGATCAGCTCGCGCAGGTTGGACATCATCTGACAGCCGTTGCACACGCCGAGCGCCAGGGTCTGCGGACGATGGAAGAAGGTCGCGAACTCATCGCGCACGCGCTCGTTGAACAGAATCGACTTCGCCCAGCCTTCGCCTGCCCCCAGCACGTCGCCGTAGGAGAAGCCGCCGCAGGCCACCAGGGCATGGAAATCGCCCAGACCGGTGCGGCCCGCCAGCAGGTCGCTCATATGCACGTCGATGGCGTCAAAGCCGGCGCGATGGAAGGCTGCCGCCATTTCAACGTGAGAGTTCACCCCCTGCTCGCGCAGGACGGCCACTTTCGGACGCGCGCCGGTGGCAATGTAAGGCGCGGCGACGTCGTCATTAATATCAAACGAGAGCTTCACATTAAGGCCCGGATCGGCGTCGTTGGCTTTCGCCTCGTGCTCCTGATCGGCGCAGGCCGGGTTGTCGCGCAGACGCTGCATCTGCCAGGTGGTTTCCGCCCACCACATGCGCAGGGTGGTGCGGCTTTCGCTAAACACCGTCTGACCGCTGGCGGTCAGCACGAAGCGATCGCCCTCGACCGCTTTACCGAGGTAATGCACGCAGTCCGCCAGGCCGTTAACCGCCAGAATGGCTTCCACTGCCTCACGGTCTGCGGCGCGGACCTGAATCACCGCCCCCAGCTCTTCGTTGAACAGCGCCGCCAGACGGTCGTCGCCCAGCGCGGCGATATCCGCTTCCAGTCCACAGTGGCCGGTAAAGGCCATTTCCGCCAGGGTGACCAACAGGCCGCCGTCGGAGCGGTCGTGGTAGGCCAGCAGTTTACGCTGCGCCACCAGGGCCTGCATCGCCTCCCAGAAGCCTTTCAGCTGCGCGACATCGCGCACGTCAGCCGGCTTGTCGCCGAGCTGGCGATAGACCTGCGCCAGCGCCGTCGCGCCCAGCGCGTTGTGCCCTTTACCGAGGTCGATCAGCAGCAGGGCGTTATCTTCCGTCGAGAGCTGCGGCGTGACGGTATGACGAACATCTTCGACACGAGCGAAGGCGGAGATCACCAGCGACAGCGGAGAGGTCATCTCACGCTGCTCGCTGCCTTCCTGCCAGCGGGTTTTCATCGACATTGAGTCTTTGCCGACCGGAATGGTCAGGCCCAGCGCCGGGCACAGCTCTTCGCCCACCGCTTTCACCGCCTCATACAGACCCGCGTCTTCGCCCGGGTGGCCGGCGGCGGCCATCCAGTTAGCCGACAGCTTCACGCGGTTCAGCTCGCCAATCTGCGTGGCGGCGATATTGGTCAGCGCTTCGCCAACCGCCAGACGGCCGGAGGCGGCGAAGTCCAGCAGAGCAACCGGGGCGCGCTCGCCCATCGCCATCGCTTCGCCGTAGTAGCTGTCGAGGCTGGCGGTGGTGACCGCGCAGTTGGCCACCGGGATCTGCCACGGGCCGACCATCTGGTCGCGGGCGACCATGCCGGTCACGGTGCGGTCGCCGATGGTCACGAGGAAGGTTTTCTCGGCCACCGTCGGCAGGTGCAGCACGCGATTAACCGCATCGGCGATGGTAATCGGTTGGCGATCCAGCGCGCTGCCCTGGGCTTTCAGGGTCTGCACGTCGCGGGTCATTTTCGGCGTTTTGCCAAGCAGGACGTCCAGCGGCAGATCGATCGGCTGATCGTTAAAGTGGCTGTCGCTCAGGCTCAGGTGCTGCTCGGCGGTGGCTTCGCCGATAACCGCATAAGGCGCGCGCTCGCGGCGGCACAGCTCGTCGAACAGCGGCAGTTGCTCCGGGGCGACCGCCAGGACATAACGTTCCTGCGATTCGTTACACCAGATCTCCAGCGGGCTCATGCCTGGCTCATCGCTCAGGATATCGCGCAGCTGGAATTTACCGCCGCGGCCGCCGTCGCTGACCAGCTCCGGCATGGCGTTGGAGAGACCGCCGGCGCCGACGTCGTGGATAAACAGGATCGGGTTGGCGTCGCCCAGCTGCCAGCAGCGGTCGATCACTTCCTGACAGCGACGCTCCATTTCCGGGTTGTCACGCTGGACGGAGGCGAAATCGAGGTCGGCATCGGACTGGCCGGAGGCCATGGAAGACGCCGCGCCGCCGCCGAGGCCGATGTTCATCGCCGGACCGCCCAGCACGATCAGCTTCGCGCCGACGGTAATCTCGCCCTTCTGCACGTGCTCGCCGCGGATGTTGCCGATACCGCCGGCCAGCATGATTGGTTTGTGGTAGCCGCGCAGCTCTTCACCGTTATGGCTGGTAACTTTCTCTTCATAGGTGCGGAAGTAGCCGTTCAGCGCCGGGCGACCAAATTCGTTGTTAAACGCCGCGCCGCCCAGCGGGCCTTCGGTCATGATGTCCAGGGCGGTGACGATGCGATCCGGCTTGCCGAAATCTTCTTCCCACGGCTGTTCGAAGCCCGGGATGCGCAGGTTGGAAACCGAGAAGCCCACCAGGCCCGCTTTCGGCTTCGCGCCGCGGCCGGTGGCGCCTTCATCGCGGATTTCGCCGCCGGAGCCGGTTGCCGCGCCCGGCCATGGGGAGATGGCCGTCGGGTGGTTATGGGTTTCCACCTTCATCAGAATGTGCGCCGGCTCCTGATGGAAGTCATAGCGTCCGGTCTGGTGGTCGGCAAAATAGCGCCCCACTTCAGACCCTTCCATCACCGCGGCGTTGTCTTTATAGGCCGACAGGACGTAGTCCGGCGTTTTTTCGAAGGTGTTTTTGATCATTTTGAACAGCGACTTCGGCTGCTGTTCGCCGTCGATGATCCAGTCGGCGTTGAAAATTTTGTGACGACAGTGCTCTGAGTTCGCCTGGGCGAACATATACAGCTCGATATCGTTCGGATTGCGTCCCAGACGGGTAAAGGCGTCCTGCAGGTAGTCAATTTCGTCATCTGCCAGCGCCAGCCCCAAACGGAGGTTGGCGTCAATCAGCGCCTGACGCCCTTCGCCCAACAGGTCAACGCTGGTCACCGGCGTCGGCTGATGGTGAGCGAACAGCTTTTCGCCCGCTTCCAGCGCGTCGAAGACGCTCTCCATCATGCGGTCGTGCAGTTCCGCCGCCACCGCGGCCCACTGCGCTTCGGTCAGGGTCGAGGCTTCAACATAATACGCTACGCCGCGCTCCAGACGCACAACCTGAGCCAGGCCGCAGTTATGGGCGATATCGGTAGCTTTAGAAGACCAGGGAGAGATGGTGCCAGGGCGAGGGGTCACGAGCAGTAATTTACCGGTCGGGGTATGGCTGTTTAAGCTCGGGCCATACTTAAGCAGTCGCGCCAGGCGCTCGCGATCGTCAGCGCTCAGCGGGGCGTTCAGATCGGCAAAATGAATATACTCGGCATATATGGCGCTTACCGGAAGGTTGGCCGCCTGAAATCGTGCCAGCAGTTTATTAATACGGAATGCCGACAGTGCAGGTGAACCACGCAAAATTTCCATCATAAGTCTCTCGTCTTCGAAGCTTTCAGGGTGAGCCAGGGGGGGAAACGGGCGTCATTATAGTGAATCCTGCGCCCCGACGAAACCGTTTGCGTAGAAATAAAATCATTGATGCTGTTTATCAATAAATGTGACGTCCATCGCGAATAAGTTGCCAACTGGCGCATTCTTAAGCAGAATGCCGCTCATTCGACGACAACCTTGCGTTTTTTCCGGACATCGCCTGCTGAGGAACCTGAAGCTGCAGAAGATTAACGCGCTGAAAAAATTAAAGATTAATTATCTGCTCATCGGCATTGTCACCCTTTTGCTGGCGGCTGCCCTGTGGCCGTCGATCCCCTGGTCCGGTAAACCGGAGAACCGGGTGGCGGGCATTATCGCTCGCGGCGAGCTACGCATCAGCACCATCAACTCGCCGATGACCTTCGCCACCATGAACAATAAAACCTTCGGCCTGGACTACGAACTGGCGAAGCAGTTTGCCGACTACCTCGGCGTGACGCTTAAGATAACCGTCCGTCAGAACATCAGCCAGCTGTTTGACGACCTCGACGACGGTCAGGCCGATATGCTGGCCGCCGGGCTGGTCTATAACCAGGAGCGGGTGAAAAACTACCAGGCCGGCCCTGGCTACTACTCCGTTTCCCAACAGCTGGTCTATCGCGTCGGCAATACCCGGCCGCGCAGCCTCGCGGCGCTGACCGCCGAGCAGCTCGCCATCGCCCCGGGTCACGTGGCGATCAACGACCTGCAGGTACTGAAAGCGGAGAAATACCCGGATCTTGCCTGGCGCGTGGACGAAAAGCGCGGCACCACCGCGCTGATGCAGGCGGTGATTGACGGCAAACTCGATTACACCATCGCCGACTCGGTGGCCGTCAGCCTGTTCCAGCGCGTCCATCCGGAGCTGGCGGTAGCCCTCGATATCACCGACGAACAGCCGGTCACCTGGTTCAGCGCCCGGGACGACGATAATTCGCTGTCGGCGGCGATGCTTGATTTCTTCAACAATATTAATGAAGACGGCACCCTGGCACGCCTGGAAGAGAAGTACCTCGGCCACGGCAACGATTTCGATTATGTCGATACCCGCACCTTCCTGCGCGCGGTGGAAAACATTCTTCCGGAGGTGCAGCCGCTGTTTGAAAAGTACGCCCGCGAGATCGACTGGCGCCTGCTGGCCGCCATCGCCTGGCAGGAATCCCACTGGGATCCGCAGGCCACCTCGCCTACCGGCGTGCGCGGCATGATGATGCTTACGCGTAATACGGCGCAGAGTCTGGGGCTGACTGACCGGACCGATGCGGCGCAGAGTATCGACGGCGGTATGCGCTATCTCCAGGATATGATGGATAAAGTGCCGGATTCGATCCCGAAAGATGAACGCATCTGGTTTGCGCTGGCCGCTTACAATATGGGCTATGCCCATATGCTGGACGCCATGGCGCTCACCCGCAAACAGAAAGGCAATCCCAACAGCTGGGCAGACGTTAAGCTGCGTTTACCCCTGCTGAGCCAGAAACCCTATTACAGCAAACTTAAATACGGCTATGCCCGCGGCCATGAGGCCTACGCCTATGTGGAAAACATCCGCAAATATCAGATAAGCCTTGTCGGCTATTTGTCAGAAAAGGAGCGCCAGCAGCAGCAAACGCTGGCCCTGGCGGAGGATTACCCGGCGGTGCTCCCCAATGAGCTCGAACAGCCGCAGGAGACCACCCTGCCCTTTTTCAAGTTTCGCGCCGATAAACAGATGGATAATGCCCGGATGAAACTCCCCGGCCACCTGTATTAACTTTCCCCGTTCTGCTCCCGGGCTTTCTTCAGCGCTTTTTTCTCTTCCCGCCGCCAGCGGAAGAAGTCGCTCAGCATGGCAGAGCAGGATCCCGCCAGCACGCCTTCGCTAATCTCAACCCGATGGTTCATTCCCGGGTGGTGCAGAACATCCATCAGCGAGCCGGCGGCGCCGGTCTTGGCATCCCTGGCGCCAAACACCAGGCGGGCGATACGGCTGTGCACCATCGCGCCCGCGCACATCACGCAGGGCTCGAGGGTCACGTACAGCGTGGCGTCGATCAGGCGATAGTTTTGCAGCACCAGCCCGCCCTGGCGTAAGGCCATAATTTCCGCATGGGCGGTGGGGTCGTGACGGCCTATCGGCCGGTTCCAGCCCTCGCCAATGACCTGATTGTTATGCACCAGCACCGCGCCCACCGGCACCTCGCCCTCTTCCCAGGCGCGCTTCGCCAGCGTCAGGGCATGACGCATCCAGTATTCATCATTGAGTTCGAGGTCAGACACAGCGGCCACTCCAGCAGAAAAAGCGGGGCGCATTATACATGGGAGCTATCAATTACACACTATTACTCCAGTTGCTGCAGCTCTCCCTGCGGGGTGACCCGCCAGCGATGCTGGCAAAAGCCGAGCAATGGGTTATCTTGCTCGCTATCGCTATAGCCGCTATACAGCTGCAGCGGAGCGCCAATCTTTTTCTCCAGCTGCACCACCTTTTCATGGCCCAGGCAGCGCAGGGTCAATACCCAGCCGCCCCAGCGGCGCGCGGTGCGGCTGGCTATCAGATTCACCCGCGGCAGCCAGAGGGTATCGCGATAGACCTGTTCCACCAGCGACTGCGGCGAGCCGGTGATCAACCAGACGTCGGCATCGGTACTGGTCAGGTAGGCCGTCAGCCGCGCATGAACCACCGGAAACGCCGTCACATGATGACGAAACCAGCCGACAAACTCCGCTTCCAGCCGCTTCAGTACCGCCTCGCGGCGGCCAAAGGTTGACGCCCACAGCAGCAGGCTCATCGGCCAGCGCGCCGCCCGCCCGCACACCGCCAGCCCGGCAAGGATCGCCGGCCCCATCGCCACCACCAGCAGCAGGTTCAGCGGCAGGTGGCGCAGCAGGTAGCGCAGAAAACTGCCGAACATATCCTGTTGATGCAAGGTTCCGTCCAGATCGAAAAACACCACTCTCCGTTCACTGTGCTGCAAACTGCCTCCTTCTATCAGGATTCGCTTCTCGTTAGGGTAAGCTTAACAGTCTTATGCCATGAAGAGGGAAAACATCCCTGCCGTTAAGGAAGAATTAAATTAGCAGGCGAAGGAAAAATTGTGGCTTATGAATTTTTAATTCGTGGTATACCCCTTATAATCGAATAAAAATTCTGTCAGTCACGAGCCGGACGGCTCCAGCGGAGCTCCAATGAACTGTTTAACGCGTATTCGTCAGCGCTATCCCACCCTGGCGGCGAGCGACAAAAAGTTGGCCGATTTTATTCTGAGCCAACCCGATGACACCCGGCACCTCAGCTCGCAGCAGCTGGCGGTGGAAGCCGGTGTGAGTCAGTCCAGCGTGGTTAAATTTGCCCAGAAACTGGGGTTCAAAGGCTTTCCGGCGCTGAAGCTGGCACTGAGTGAAGCCCTGGCCAGCAGCCCGGATCCGCACTCCGTTCCGGTACATAACCACATTCGCGGTGACGACCCGCTGCGTCTGGTGGGCGAGAAACTCATTAAAGACAATGTCGCCGCTATGCATGCCTCGCTGGACGTCAACACTGAAGAGACGCTACGGGAAGCCGTCACGCTGCTGCGCAACGCCCGGCGGGTGATCGTCACCGGGATTGGCGCGTCCGGCCTGGTGGCGCGTAACTTTAGCTGGAAACTGATGAAGATCGGCGTCAACGCTGTTTCGGAGCAGGATATGCACGCCCTGCTGGCGACGGTGCAGGCCATGTCCAGCGACGATCTGCTGCTGGCGATCTCTTACTCCGGCGAGCGTCGGGAGATCAATATGGCGGCCGGTGAAGCGCTGCGCGTGGGCTCCAGGATCCTGGCGATCACCGGCTTTAGCCCTAACGCCCTGCAGCAGCAGGCGACCCACTGCCTGTACACCATCGCCGAAGAGCAGGCGACGCGCAGCGCGGCCATCTCTTCCACCAGCGCGCAAATGATGCTCACCGACCTGCTGTTTATGGGGCTGGTGCAGCAGGATCTGGAGCGGGCGCCGGAGCGCATTCGCCATAGCGAAGCGCTGGTGAAAAAGCTGGTCTGAGCAGAAAATGGGCGTATAATGCCCGCCCTGTTTGTGTTGTTTCTGAGATTTTCCTGATGGCGCTGTTAATTACCAAAAAATGCATCAACTGCGATATGTGCGAGCCGGAGTGCCCTAATGAGGCCATTTCGATGGGTGACAGCATTTATGAAATTAACAGCGACCGCTGCACCGAATGCGTGGGCCATTACGACACGCCCACCTGCCAGAAGGTGTGCCCGATCCCAAATACCATTCTGAAAGATCCGGCACACGTCGAGAATGAAGAGCAGCTGTGGGATAAATTCGTCCTGATGCACCACGCGGATAAAATTTAACCGCTTCCCGGCTTAGCTTTCGACAATCACCGTGGCGCAGGCGTAATGGCGCTCATCGGCGAGCGTGACATGAATATGGCTCACCCCCAGTCGTTCCGCCAGCCGTTGCGCCTCACCCCATAGCCGCAGCTTCGGCTTGCCCAGCTCATCGTTGTAAACTTCGAACTGATTAAAGGCCAACCCGTTGCGGATCCCGGTCCCCAGCGCTTTCGCCGCTGCTTCCTTGACCGCAAAGCGTTTCGCCAGAAAACGCACCGGCTGCTGGTGCTGCTCCCAGATGCTCCATTCATGGTCGCTCAGCACCCGGCGGGCAAGGCGATCGCCGCTGCGGGCGATCACCGCCTCGATGCGGGCGATCTCGACGATGTCGGTACCCAGCCCGAGGATGGCCATTAGCCGCGCGCTTCCAGCATCAGACGTTTCATTTCCGCCACCGCCTCTTTCAGGCCGCTCATTACCGCCCGGCCAATAATCGCGTGGCCGATATTCAGCTCATGCATTTCCGGCAGCGCAGCAATCGCTTTCACGTTGTGATAGGTCAGACCGTGACCCGCATTGACCTTCAGGCCGAGGCTGGCGGCGTAGGTGGCCGCTTTGGCAATACGTTCCAGCTCCTTCGCCTGCTCAGCGTCGGTTTTAGCATCGGCATAGCAGCCGGTGTGGATTTCGATATAGGGCGCGCCAACGTCCGCTGCCGCTTTGATCTGCGCTTCATCCGCATCGATAAACAGGGAGACCAGGATGCCGGCATCCGCCAGGCGTTGACAGGCATCACGCATCTTGTCGCGCTGGCCGGCCACGTCCAGTCCGCCTTCGGTGGTCACTTCCTGACGCTTCTCCGGCACCAGGCAGCAGAAATGCGGTTTGGTTTCGCAGGCGATCGTCAGCATCTCTTCGGTGACCGCCATTTCAAGATTCATGCGGGTGTGCAGCGTCTGGCGCAGGATACGCACATCGCGATCGGTGATATGGCGGCGGTCTTCGCGCAGATGCACGGTTATGCCGTCGGCGCCGGCCTGTTCGGCAATGAAAGCCGCCTGAACCGGATCCGGGTAAGCGGTGCCGCGGGCGTTACGCAAGGTCGCGATATGGTCAATATTGACCCCTAACAGTAATTCAGCCATGACAATCCTCGTTAATCATTATTCGTATTATCCGCTCGCGCCTTTCGCGCGGGCATAAACTGGCGAAACAATTCCCGGCTCTTGAGCGGTTTGCCGCCGAGATAGGGCTTCAGGGCGATACGGGTAAAGCGCTTCGCGGCGCGCAACGTATCAACATCAGGAAACTCGCGACTCGCCAACGCTTTCAAATGGTGCCCGGTAAACGTGTTGTTATCAATCACCAGGCTGGCAATAAAGCCTTTTTCTTCGCGATAGCGGTAGGTCATGGTGTCGTCCACCGGCTCGCCGCTCCCGGCACAGTGGAGAAAATCCACGCCATAGCCCAGATGCCCGAGCAGCGCCAGCTCAAAGCGCCGCAGCGCAGGCTCCGGCGAGCCGCTGGCCCCGGCGAGCGCCTGAATGCAGTGCAGGTAGTCAAAAAAGAGTTCGGAGAAGCGCGTTTCGTGCTCAAGCACGCGGGAGATAAGCTCGTTAACGTAAAGACCGCTGTAGAGGGTGATGCCGCTGAGTGGCAGCGCCAGCGAGACAGCTTCCGCGCTGCGCAGGGTTTTGACTTCCCCGCGGCCGCCGAAGCGAACCAGCAAGGGGGTAAAGGGCTGTAAAGCGCCTTTAAGATTCGAGCGTTTGGAGCGTGCGCCCTTGGCAACCAGGCGCACGCGACCGGATTCTTCCGTGAAGACGTCCAGCATCAGGCTGGTTTCGCTCCACGGTCGGCTATGCAGGACAAAGGCGCGCTGCCATCCATCCACGTTGCGTTAACTCAGAGGTCGTCAACATAACCGAGACTGCGCAGGGCGCGCTCGTCATCGGCCCAGCCGGATTTCACTTTGACCCACAGCTCGAGGTGCACCGGCGCTTCAAACATCTCCTGCATGTCCTTACGCGCTTCGATGCCGATGGTTTTGATTTTGGCGCCTTTGTTGCCAATCACCATCTTCTTCTGCCCTTCACGCTCGACAAGGATCAGGCCGTTGATGTCGTAACCGCCACGCTCGTTGGTCACGAAACGTTCGATTTCCACGGTGACGGAGTACGGTAGCTCAGCGCCGAGGAAACGCATCAGTTTTTCACGGATGATTTCGGAGGCCATAAAGCGCTGGGAACGGTCGGTAATATAATCTTCCGGGAAGTGGTGGATCGCTTCCGGCAGATGCTTACGCACGATCGACGCAATGGTGTCGACGTTGGTCCCCGTTTCCGCCGACATCGGCACGATATCAAGGAAGTTCATCTGGCTGGCGAGGAACTGCAGATGCGGTAACAGATCCGCTTTTTCCTGCACGTTATCCACTTTGTTGACCGCGAGGATCACCGGCGCTTTGGCGTCGCGCAGCTTGTTGAGCACCATCTCGTCGTCCTGAGTCCAGCGGGTGCCTTCCACCACGAAGATGACCAGCTCAACATCGCCAATAGAGCTGCTGGCCGCTTTGTTCATTAAGCGGTTAATGGCGCGCTTTTCTTCCATATGCAGGCCCGGGGTATCGACGTAAATCGCCTGATACGGCCCTTCGGTATGGATGCCGACGATGCGGTGACGGGTGGTCTGCGCTTTACGGGAGGTGATCGAGATCTTCTGCCCAAGCAGCTTATTCAACAGCGTGGATTTGCCAACGTTTGGACGACCCACGATGGCGACAAACCCACAATAACTTTTTTCTTCGCTCATTCCAGCTCCAGCTTTTTCAGCGCCTGTTCGGCGGCAGCCTGCTCCGCCTTACGACGGCTGGAACCTGTGCCAACCACCGGTTCACTCAGGCCACTGACCTGGCAGTGGATAGTAAATTCCTGATCGTGCGCTTCGCCGCGCACCTGGACTACCAGGTAGGACGGCAGCGGCAGATGACGACCCTGCAGATACTCCTGCAGACGCGTCTTCGGATCCTTTTGCTTATCGCCCGGGCTGATTTCGTCCAGACGAGTCTGGTACCAGGAGAGGATTAAGCGTTCAACGTTCTGAATATCACTGTCGAGGAAAACCCCGCCAATTAACGCTTCAACGGTGTCCGCGAGAATCGATTCGCGACGGAAACCGCCGCTTTTCAGTTCACCCGGCCCGAGGCGCAAGCATTCGCCCAGTTCAAACTCGCGGGCGATTTCCGCCAGCGTGTTGCCGCGCACCAGCGTCGCGCGCATACGGCTCATGTCGCCTTCATCCACGCGAGGAAAGCGATGATACAGCGCATTAGCGATCACGAAACTTAAAATGGAGTCGCCTAAAAATTCCAGGCGCTCATTATGTTTGCTGCTGGCACTGCGGTGAGTTAATGCCTGTTGCAACAGCTCCTGATGATGAAAAGTGTAGCCCAGCTTTCGTTGAAGCCGATTAATTACGATGGGGTTCATGCGTTACCAATAAATGAATGCGTCAAAGATGCAGCACACGAAACCGACCTGAGCATACGCTTCAAACAGTAAGTTGAAACAGACCAATACGCTTTCGTGTGCAGTGTCACCCGGCAGAGCGACAACCAAAAACTTCGGGGGGATATTCTATACGCAACGACACGGGATGTCGTTAGTTTGAATGGATTTAAATACTAAATAATTCGCGCCGCTGCGATAACAGCAGCGGCGTGAATTCAGCAGATGAAATTAATGAATTCCACCAATGCGCGATAACCGCACGCCGGTCGGCCATTCACCTTCCTGCTTTTCAAAACTCATCCAGATAGCGGTGGCCTTCCCGACCAGGTTTGCTTCCGGCACAAAGCCCCAGTAACGGCTGTCGGCGCTGTTATCCCGGTTGTCGCCCATCATGAAGTACTGACCCGGCGGCACAATCCAGGTGGCCAGCGGCAGACCGCTCTGATGGTAATACATGCCAGCCTGATCCTGAGCAATCGGCACCATCAGAATACGATGCGTGACGTCGCCCAGCGTCTCCTGACGCTCGGTGAGGCGAATGCCGTCGGCTTTGGTTTCACCCTTCGGCAGCTGCCAGAAACCGCTGCTCGCTTCGCCGCCGTTGCTGCGGGAGAAGGTCTGAACGAAATCGCTCGGCTCCACGTTGGAGTAAGTCACCGGCAGCGCGTTGCCGCAGGCCTGTCCGGAGCTGCAGCCCGGCTGAATAGTGACCTGCTTGGCAATCGGATCGTAGGTGACTTTATCCCCCGGGAGCCCCACCGCGCGCTTGATGTAGTCCAGGCGCGGGTCTTCCGGATATTTAAACACCACGATGTCGCCGCGCTTCGGATGACCCGTCTCGATCAGCGTTTTCTGGTAGATAGGATCTTTAATGCCGTAGGCAAATTTCTCCACCAGGATGAAATCGCCAATCAGCAGAGTCGGCATCATCGAACCTGACGGGATCTGGAACGGCTCATAAATGAATGAACGTACCACCAGAACGATCGCCAGCACCGGGAAAACCGATGCGCCGGTTTCCAGCCAGCCCGGTTTCGGGCCGACTTTCTTCAACGTCTTTTTGTCCAGCTGCTCGCCGGTCGCTGCCTGAGCAGCGGCCTGACGCTCACGACGTTTCGGTGCAAAAATGAACTTGTCCAGGCACCATAAAACGCCCGTCACCAGGGTTGCAATCACCAGGATCAGGGCAAACATGTTCGCCATGCCAACTCCTTAGGGTTATTTGCCGTCTTTACCAACGTGCAGAATGGCGAGGAACGCTTCCTGCGGCAGTTCAACGTTACCGACCTGCTTCATACGCTTCTTACCTTCTTTCTGCTTCTGCAGCAGCTTTTTCTTACGGCTGACGTCACCGCCGTAGCATTTCGCCAGCACGTTTTTACGCAGCTGTTTCACGGTAGAGCGCGCGATGATGTGGTTGCCGATGGCCGCCTGAATCGCGATGTCGAACTGCTGACGCGGAATAAGATCTTTCATCTTTTCCACCAGCTCGCGGCCGCGATACGGCGCGTTATCGTTGTGGGTGATCAGCGCCAGCGCATCGACGCGCTCGCCGTTGATCAGCACATCGACGCGTACCATGTTCGACGCCTGGAAGCGTTTGAAGTTGTAGTCCAGCGACGCATAGCCGCGGGAGGTAGACTTCAGACGGTCGAAGAAGTCGAGCACCACTTCCGCCATCGGGATTTCGTAGGTCAGCGCCACCTGTTTACCGTGGTAAACCATGTTGGTCTGCACGCCACGCTTCTCCACGCACAGGGTGATCACGTTGCCGAGGAACTCCTGCGGCAGCAGCATGTGACACTCGGCGATCGGCTCACGCAGCTCCTGAATATTATTCAGCGGCGGCAGCTTGGACGGGCTGTCGACGTAAATAACTTCTTTGGAGGTGGTCTCCACTTCGTAAACTACCGTCGGCGCGGTGGTGATCAGGTCAAGATCGTATTCACGCTCCAGACGCTCCTGAATGATCTCCATGTGCAGCAGGCCGAGGAAGCCGCAGCGGAAGCCGAAGCCCAGCGCGGTAGAACTTTCCGGCTCGTAGAACAGAGAGGCGTCGTTGAGGCTCAGTTTGCCCAGCGCGTCGCGGAAAGCTTCATAATCATCGGAGCTCACCGGGAACAGGCCGGCATACACCTGCGGTTTCACCTTCTTAAAGCCAGGCAGCGCTTTGTCTGCCGGGTTGCGGGCGGCGGTCAGGGTATCGCCCACCGGCGCGCCAAGGATGTCTTTGATCGCGCAGACCAGCCAGCCTACCTCGCCGCATTTCAGCTCGGTACGGTCAACCTGTTTCGGGGTGAAGATGCCCAGACGGTCGGCGTTATAGACCTGGCCGGTACTCATGACCTTGATCTTGTCGCCCTTGCGCATGGTGCCGTTTTTAATTCGTACCAGCGACACTACGCCGAGGTAGTTATCGAACCAGGAGTCGATAATCAGCGCCTGCAGCGGCGCGTCCGGATCGCCTTCCGGCGGCGGAATATCGCGCACCAGACGCTCCAGCACCTCGGTCACGCCGACGCCGGTTTTCGCCGAGCAGCGCACCGCGTCGTGGGCGTCGATCCCGACGATATCTTCAATCTCGTCCGCTACGCGCTCAGGGTCGGCCGCAGGCAGGTCGATCTTGTTGAGTACCGGAACGACCTCCAGGTCCATCTCCATCGCGGTGTAGCAGTTGGCCAGGGTCTGGGCTTCTACGCCCTGCCCGGCGTCAACCACCAGCAGCGCGCCTTCGCACGCGGCGAGGGAACGGGAAACTTCATAAGAGAAGTCCACGTGGCCCGGGGTGTCGATAAAGTTCAGTTGATAGGTCTCACCGTCGTTGGCCTTATAGTCCAGGGTGACGCTCTGCGCCTTGATGGTGATCCCGCGTTCGCGCTCAAGATCCATGGAGTCCAGAACCTGGGCTTCCATTTCACGATCAGAAAGGCCACCGCAAATCTGGATGATACGGTCAGACAGCGTCGACTTACCGTGGTCGATGTGAGCGATGATCGAAAAGTTACGTATATTCTTCATATTTAGAGTTAATTATGCCTTACGAGTATCATGAGGCCGCTGTACTGTGCCTGACGTTTTTTAATCCGAAAACGCCGCATTCTACACTACATCCTTGAAACCAGGAAATGCTGTTAGATCCAGCATAACCGCAGAAATTGTGGCGTTGTAACAGGAAGGGTAAATAAAGATAAGGGCCAGTGAAATCACTGACCCATGTCGGAGGAAGGCGTTTCGATACGCACCAGATCCGGCGGCAACGCGACGCTCAGAATCACCGGCTGCCACGACTGGCGCGCTGCCAGCTGCGGCGACAGACCGCGCGCCACCAGAAACCCGCCGACGCCGCCCAGCAGCGCGCCGCACAGCGAAGCGATATCGCTGGCAAACAGCACCTGGAAAATCGACGCCATCACAAACAGACCCACCAGCGGCGCCATGTAGACCAACAGCGCCGAACCCAGCAGACTGCTCTCGGCGATCCCCAGCTCCACTTTTTGCCCCGCCGTCAACGGCTGCTCGCAGGGCACGCTGATGGTATGGCTGGTCTGCGGCCCCAGCTTGTTTAATACCCGGCTGCCGCAGCCGGCGCGGGAGGCGCAACTGCTGCAGGAGGCTTTAACGTCGCAGTGCACCTGCGCCACGCCGTTATGCCAGGAAACCACGGTGGCCCACTCTTTGATCATTGTACTGCCTTGAATTTAATGCTGTCTGAGATACGCTTCGCCGTCTGCGGCGGCAGTTCGCCCACCACGGTGATCTCCGCGTTATCGCGTACCGTCGTGCTGACGGTGCGTCGGCCGGTGCGCAACAGCTGGTCGCTGCTGGCCGCGGTGGCGCGGTTGATATTGATCGAGAAGCTGAACAAGCCGTCGGAATAGAGACGTGATTCTACCGGACCATCAAAGGTGGGCAGACGACGCTGGCTGCTGGAGACCTCAGTCATGCCCTGCGGGAGCCACGTTGGCGCCCAGTTGAAGTTGGCTTTGTCGCCCCCTTCAGGCACCGACAGCTGCGGCGGCAAATTCGCTTTCGCCAGCGTCTCCATGCTGGCGCTGACGTTATCGCCAACGTTGAAAGAGACGACCCGGAACTGCTCCAGCGTTTCACCGTCGCGGTCGAGCAAATCGACGCGCAGCGGCAGCTTGGTCTCAGCGTCCAGCCAGGCGATAAAGCTATAGCGCGTGCCGTCGCGAGCCACGACGCGGATCACGTCGCAGAGGCGGTCGGCGATACGGGTACGGCCCACGGAGATAAAATCATAGGCTGCGCTGAGACGTTTGAAATCGCTGTAAACCAACGACGGCAGTGAATCGACGATATAGTCGCCGTTCAGGGTGAACGGATCGAGGCCGGGTTCAAAATAGCTGATTTCCGTACCGCGCAGGACCACTTCCCGGCGCGGACCGTCCAGCTGCAGAAGCTGCGCCAGCGGTTGATTGTTCAGTCGCGCGTGACGATAGCGCAGCGACTCAACGCCTTGTTTGCTGATGCTGACGAAAGACAGCTCATAATTGAGGGACTGGCTGGCCAGGTTCATCTGCTGCAACAACGCCCCGGACGATGTATCAGCCGAGGCGTTGACAGAGAACAACAGACTGCCTGCCATGAGCGACATGGCACACCAAAGTTGCTTCATTACTGCGATTGCGTTCCTAAAGTTTGATAACCCGGCACCTGGACTGCGGCCTGCTGAGTCTGGGCCTGGCCAAACTGAAGCTGCTCAGCGTGCAGGCGGCGCTGCAGTTCGTAGTCCTGCAGCATGGCGTTAATCCGCCGACGCTGTTCCTGGACCTGAGCCTGCTGGCCGCTACCTGCTGATACGTCAGCCGGTACGCCAAGGCTTACCGGGCTCGCTTTACCCATCATCGGCAGCGTATTGAACACCGGCGCCTCTGGCTGCTGAGCGACATCAGACTGCCCATTATAGTGCTGGACGCCGACGATAACCGCAAGCGATACGCAGGCGGCAACGCCCATCTGGGTCAGTGAGCTGGCCCACGGACGCACTTTGTTCCAGAACGGCATCTGCCGCCACTGGTGCGGTGCGGGCTGAGATTCAGGAATAAGCGGCGCCGTCTGACGAACGGGCTCATTTTCAATGGCGGCCATCACCCGGGCGGAGATATCAAATTGCAGCACCTCTGCGGTATCGCCACGCAGCGTATCGCGGATAAGGTGATAACTCTCCCAGGTTTTTTGCATCTCAGAAGAACGACTCAGCTCGTTGAGCAGTTCGTTATCCAGCGTTTCACCATCCATTAAAGCCGAAAGTTTTTCTTTCTGCATGCCTGATACCCTTTTCCAGTATTCCGCTATCGTCAACGCCTGATAAGCGGTTGAACTTTATTATCAATAGCTTCTCGCGCCCGGAAGATACGCGAACGCACCGTCCCAACCGGACAATCCATGATAGCGGCTATCTCTTCATAGCTTAGGCCATCCAGCTCCCGTAACGTAATTGCCATGCGTAAATCTTCCGGAAGCGATTCAATGGTACGAAAAACTATTTGTCTCAGTTCTTCTGACAACATTAAGTTCTCAGGGTTCGAAATTTCTTTCAACGCCCCGCCGCTTTCGAAGTTTTCCGCCTCGTTAGCGTCAACATCGCTGGACGGCGGACGGCGTCCCTGAGCAACCAGATAATTCTTCGCCGTATTGACGGCGATACGGTATAACCAGGTGTAAAAAGCGCTATCTCCCCGGAAAGAGTCCAGCGCACGCCATGCCTTAACGAACGATTCCTGAACGACGTCAGCGATATCGCCCGGCGGTACATAGCGGGAAACCAGGCTCGCGACCTTATGCTGATAGCGCACTACCAGCAAATTAAACGCTTTCTGATCTCCTTTCTGGACCCGTTCAACAAGGACCTGATCCGTTAACTGCTCGCTCATCCGAGGTAATGTCTCCCCAAACCCAATTCCCATGCGTCTTCAAAACACCACCCAAAATCTGCATTATGAGCAAGCTGACTCTTGGAGTGTATGAAAACAATAAAGTTCCGTTACGCTTTTGTTTTTTGTCTGGCAACGGCGGCAGATCGTTATCAATCATTATATGCCCAGGTTGCTAAACGATAGGTTAGTCAATAAGAAAAAGCGCAGGCCCGTCTGAAGGGTATCGTAACACGGCGTTTATTTCACTATAAAATCCAATGCTATCAACCTGCCACGCGTCTCATTTTCGCCGTGCTCCAGACCGTTTCCGCTCGCCTGCTGTTTAGCCGTCACAACGCCAGTTAAAAAAAATTGTACGATTCCTCACGAGCTGGTGCTATTGTGAGCTAAATGTGTTTAGTAAATTAAACAAAGACGATGAATACCACTCCTGACTTCTCTTGTGATGTGTTGATTATCGGCAGCGGCGCTGCCGGCCTCTCTCTTGCGCTGCGCCTGGCAGAGCACAGTTCGGTGACGGTGTTGAGCAAAGGGCCGATCAGCGAAGGTTCGACGTTCTATGCGCAGGGCGGGATTGCCGCCGTCTTCGACGAGACCGACAGTATTGAATCCCATGTCGAAGATACCCTGATCGCCGGCGCAGGGTTATGCGATCGCCATGCGGTCACCTTCGTCGCCAGCAACGCCAGGCCATGCGTCCAGTGGCTTATCGATCAGGGCGTATTGTTTGACACCCAGGTCCAGGCCAATGGCGAAGAGAGCTATCATCTCACGCGCGAAGGAGGCCACAGCCATCGGCGCATTCTTCACGCCGCCGACGCTACCGGCAAAGCGGTGGAGACGACGCTGGTCGATAAAGCCCTCGCCCATCCCAATATCCGCATCCTTGAGCGCAGCAATGCCGTCGACTTGATCGTATCGGATAAGATTGGCCTGCCGGGCACGCGCCGGGTGGTCGGGGCATGGATCTGGAACCGCAATAAAGAGCGCGTGGAAACCTGCAGCGCGAAGGCGGTGGTGCTCGCCACCGGCGGAGCCGCCAAGGTTTATCAATACACCACTAACCCCGACGTCTCTTCCGGAGACGGTATCGCGATGGCCTGGCGGGCGGGCTGCCGGGTGGCGAATCTGGAATTCAACCAGTTTCACCCCACCGCGCTGTATCATCCGCAGGCGCGCAATTTCCTGCTGACCGAAGCGCTGCGCGGCGAAGGCGCCCACCTTAAACGCCCGGACGGCACCCGCTTTATGCCGGACTTTGACGAACGCGGCGAGTTGGCCCCACGCGATATCGTCGCCCGCGCCATCGATCATGAGATGAAGCGCCTTGGCGTTGACTGTATGTTCCTTGATATCAGTCATAAACCCGAGGCGTTTGTTCGCCAGCACTTCCCGATGATTTACGAAAAGCTGCTCGGTCTGGGAATTGATTTAACCAAAGATCCGGTGCCGGTCGTCCCTGCCGCGCATTACACCTGCGGCGGCGTGATGGTGGATGATAATGGCCGCACCGACGTCGATGGGTTATACGCCATCGGCGAAGTCAGCTATACCGGGCTGCACGGCGCGAACCGTATGGCCTCGAACTCGCTGCTGGAGTGTCTGGTTTACGGCTGGTCCGCCGCAGAAGATATTGCCCGTCGCCTGCCGCTGGCCCAGAAGGTCAGCACCCTGCCGGCGTGGGATGAAAGTCAGGTGGAGATCCCGGATGAACTGGTGGTTATCCAGCATAACTGGCACGAGCTGCGCCTGCTGATGTGGGACTACGTGGGGATTGTGCGCACCACCCGCAGGCTGGAGCGCGCCCTGCGGCGCATTACCATGCTGCAGCAGGAGCTGGATGAGTATTACGCCCGCTTCCGCGTCTCGAATAATCTGCTGGAGCTGCGCAATCTGGTGCAGGTGGCGGAACTTATCGTACGCTGCGCGATGTTGCGCAAAGAGAGCCGGGGACTGCATTACACCCTCGACTATCCGCAGCCGCTGCCGAACAGCGGTCCGTCGATATTGTCGCCCCTGGCTCACATAAAGAGATAAAAATCCTCGGTCAGAGCGGTAAAGCCTTCTGAATACTGCTGCTCTGGCCCGCGGATCGCCAGCCTGTCGCTGAAACACTCCCCCGCCGTCGGGGAGAAAGCCAGCAGCACCCGATGCGGCGGCCGCATCTCGGTCTCCGCCACGTCAGTGCGCAGTCGCAGGTGCCAGCCCATCGCGGTTGCCCGTTCGATAAACGCATTACCGATATCGACCGGCAGCACCACGCAAAAAAAGCCTTCTTCGGTGATATGCTCAGCGGCACAGGTCAGCAGAGAAGCGTGATCGAGCGTCGTGGTATACCGCGCCTGCTCCCGCTGCGAGGTGGCGCAAGGCACCCCTTCCGCAAAAAAGGGCGGGTTACTGATTATCAGTTGATAGCGTCGGGTCTGCGGCGGCTGCCACTGATGGATATCGGCCTGAGAGACCTCAACCCGCGAAGCCCATGGCGACGCAAGGGCATTTTCCTGCGCCTGGGCGGCGGCCTCCTCATCCAGTTCGACCGCATCGACACGCACATCATCGCCGGTACGCTGCGCGAGCATTAGCGCCAGCAGGCCGCTGCCGGCGCCAATATCCAGCACATGTTTCACCCCGGCAATCGGCGCCCAGGCGCCGAGCAAAATGCCGTCGGTACCCACCTTCATCGCGCAACGATCGTGGGCGACAAAAAACTGTTTGAAGGTAAAACCATTGCGCGGCAGCGCAAACTTCGACTGAGACATCCTCAATAACCTTGCCGACAAAAAACTCCTGAACGTAAGGCTATGCACAATACCGGAGAACAGATAGCCTTACAAACAGATGAACATTACGTCAGTAACGTCTATAATCGGCGGCCCACTCAGAGGTAGAACATGACTGTAACGACTTTTTCCGAACTTGAACTCGATGAAAACCTGCTGGAAGCCCTCCAGGATAAAGGTTTCACTCGCCCGACAGCCATTCAGGCCGCCGCTATTCCGCCTGCGCTCGATGGCCGTGACATTCTCGGTTCAGCGCCGACCGGCACCGGTAAAACGGCGGCGTATCTGCTGCCAGCGTTGCAGCACCTGCTCGATTTCCCGCGTAAGAAATCCGGCCCGCCGCGTATTCTTATCCTGACGCCGACCCGTGAGCTGGCGATGCAGGTGGCTGACCACGCCCGCGAGCTGGCGAAGCATACCCATCTGGATATCGCCACCATTACCGGCGGCGTAGCCTACATGAACCACGCGGAAGTGTTCAGCGAAAACCAGGACATCGTGGTCGCCACCACTGGTCGCCTGCTGCAGTATATAAAAGAAGAGAACTTCGACTGCCGCGCCGTCGAGACCCTGATCCTCGATGAAGCCGACCGCATGCTGGACATGGGCTTTGCGCAGGATATCGAAACCATCGCCGGTGAAACCCGCTGGCGCAAGCAGACCATGCTGTTCTCCGCGACGCTGGAAGGCGATGCGATCAAAGACTTCGCTGAGCGCCTGCTGGAAGAGCCGGTTGAAGTTTCCGCTACCCCGTCGACTCGCGAGCGTAAGAAAATCCATCAATGGTACTATCGCGCGGACGATATCGAACATAAGACCAGGCTGCTGGTGAATCTGCTGCAACAGCCGGAAGCTACCCGCGCTATCGTCTTTGTGCGCAAGCGCGAGCGCGTGCATGAGCTGGCCAACTGGCTGCGTGAAGCGGGGATTAACACCTGCTGGCTGGAGGGCGAGATGGTGCAGGCCAAGCGTAACGAAGCCATTAAGCGTCTGACCGACGGCCGCGTAAACGTGCTGATCGCCACCGACGTCGCCGCCCGCGGTATCGATATTCCGGACGTCAGCCACGTCTTTAACTTCGATATGCCGCGCACCGCCGACATCTATCTGCACCGTATCGGTCGTACCGGCCGTGCAGGTAAGAAAGGCACCGCGATTTCGCTGGTTGAAGCGCACGATCACCTGCTGCTGGGCAAGATCGGCCGCTACGTTGAAGAACCGCTGAAAGCTCGCGTGATTGATGAATTGCGACCAAAAACCCGCGCGCCAAGCGAGAAGTTGACCGGTAAGCCATCGAAGAAAGTGCTGGCGAAACGCGCCGAGAAAAAAGAGAAAGAAAAAGAGAAGCCGCGGGTGAAGAAGCGCCACCGCGATACGAAAAATATCGGTAAGCGCCGGAAGCCAAGCGCGACCGGGACGCCATCAGCGTCGAGCGAAGAGTAAAAAAAACGCCGGGATATCCCGGCGTTTTCACATCTGGCGTTAGCCTTACAGGCTTTCGGTAAAGGTACGAGCGATAACGTCGCGCTGCTGTTCCGGGGTCAGGGAGTTGAAGCGTACCGCGTAGCCGGAAACACGAATGGTCAGCTGCGGGTATTTTTCCGGATGCTCAACCGCGTCCAGCAGGGTTTCGCGACGCAGCACGTTAACGTTCAGGTGCTGACCGCCTTCCACGCGAACTTCTGGTTTCACGTCTACCGGGATTTCACGGTATTCGATTTCACCCAGTTTGCTGACTTCCACCACGTCATCTTCCGCAAAACCACCTTTGGCGCACAGGCAACGCGCTTCGCCTTTTTCGCTATCCAGCAGCCAGAAAGAGTTCAGCAGGTCGTCGTTTGCCGCTTTAGTAATTTGGATACCAGTAATCATTTGATGCCTCCCAGGCAGTGTTTATTCGATTTTGGCCTCTTCGCGGCCAATTGGTAAAACCATTGTTGTATGAGTGTATATATATCAGCCGCACCCTCGGCATTCTTTGATATAAATCAACAAAAACCACTCACTCTAAGTGGGTATGCAAGGATTTTATTGTTTTACATCAAGTTACGCCATAAGCCGCTATAAATAATTTTGTAAATTTTCAATTTTTTTTGCATAAAGGCCCGCGTCAAGCCGTGCCGATTTTGTTCTGTAGAAAGAAGCCGTTAAGCTATAGCGATGACCCTTTGCAGGAGAGCAAGATGACCACCCCTTTAACCTGGCATGACGTGCTGGCGGATGAAAAGCAACAACCCTATTTTCTCAATACTCTGAAGACCGTCGCCGAAGAGCGCCAGTCCGGGATCACCATCTATCCACCGCAAAAAGATGTCTTTAATGCGTTTCGCTTTACCGAACTGGGCGATGTCAAAGTCGTCATTCTCGGTCAGGACCCCTATCACGGCCCGGGGCAAGCCCACGGTCTGGCGTTCTCGGTTCGCCCGGGCGTCGCAATCCCGCCCTCGCTGCTGAATATGTACAAAGAGCTGGAGGCCACTATCCCTGGCTTTACCCGCCCTACCCATGGTTACCTGGAAAGCTGGGCGCGCCAGGGGGTGCTCCTGCTTAATACGGTCCTGACCGTCCGCGCCGGGCAGGCGCACTCGCACGCCAGCCTCGGCTGGGAGACGTTTACCGATAAGGTAATCGCGTTAATCAATGAGCACTGCGAGGGGGTGGTCTTTCTGCTGTGGGGCTCCCATGCGCAGAAGAAAGGCGCGATTATCGATCGCCAGCGCCACTGCGTACTGAAGGCGCCGCACCCTTCACCGCTCTCCGCGCATCGCGGCTTCTTTGGCAGCAACCATTTTGTGCAAACCAATCAGTGGCTGGCCGATCGCGGCGAAGCGCCGATTGACTGGATGCCGGTCCTTCCCGCCGAAAGCGAGTGATCGACAGCCATAAAAAAAGCCAGCATCAGCTGGCTTTTGTATTCAGGGACAGGTATTACGCCTTGTTCTGACGCCACCATTCCGCCAGCAGGACGCCGGTCGCCACAGAGACGTTCAGGCTTTCGACATTGCCGGTACCATCGATGGCGACGCTGAGGTCCGCGCTGGAGATGGCTGCATCCGACAGGCCATCGCGCTCCTGGCCTAACACCAGCACCATTTTCTTCGGCAGCTCGGCTTTAAACAGCGGGGTACCATTATGGCTGGAGGTCGAGACAATCGCATAGCCCGCCTGACGGAACTGATCCAGAGTATCGATGAAGCTGTCGCCGGTGATCGGTTCAACATGTTCCGCACCGCCTTCCGCCGTACGGATCGCCGCGCCGGACTCCAGCACGCCGGCATCCTGAACCACAACACCCTTCACGCCGAAGTGCGCGCAGCTGCGCATGATCGCCCCGAGGTTGTGCGGGTTACCCACGTCCTCCAGCGCCAGGACGCAATCTTCTTCTGCGGCCTTCGCGACCCACTGGGCAACAGAGGTACCGTGGCGTTTTTTGATCAGGAAGCAGACGCCGCCGTGGTGATCGGTCCCGGAGGCTTTCGCCAGCTCGGCTTCATCAACCACATGATAGGCTTTACGGTTAGCCGCCATCCAGCGCAGCGCCTCTTTAAAGCGCGGCGTCACGCTCTGGATAAACCAGGCGCGGACAATGGCTTCCGGGCGGCTCTGGAACAGGGCCTGACAGGCGTTTTCACCATACACGCGGGTCTCTTCCGCACGCTGGCGACGCAGTACTTCCGGATCGATAAAGCTCTTCCCGCTGATCCCGCCGTGATCCTCTTTTACCGGCGTCTCATCGCCAGGAGCGCGAGAAACGGTACGCCACGGGGACGCATCGTCACGATTAAAATCATCGCGCTTGCGCTCATCACGCTTGCGGTCATCGCGTTTACGATCGTCACCGCGGCTGTTTCGTTCGTCACGCGCAGGGCGGCTGCGGCCGTCAACACGAGATTTTCCTGGACGACCTCCCCCTTTCCCGGTACGTGGGTTATGGGTGCGTTTGTCAGAATCATCATCACTGCGGACATACATCACTTTGACCTTGCCGCTTTTATTTTTCAGTTCGTCGCTCATCAATTTTCTCCACCTGCGCTGCGCGAAGCGCGCAGATTACCCGATGTGTCATCGCTTCGCCATGATTTCGTTTAAAAGACGGCCTCTATTGCACTCATCGAACAAAACGCATTGTCCTTAAATAACACTTAATCGATAATATGTAACATCACAGAAACATATTGGCCACGTGCCACGTTGCAACCCATCACCAGAGGTTAGTTATGAATACCGTTTGTGCCAGTTGTCAGGCTCTGAACCGCCTCCCGGACGATCGTAGCGCGGATGGCGCAAAGTGCGGACGCTGCGGTCACGATCTTTTTGATGGCGACGTCATCAACGCGACCGGGGCAACGCTGGATAAACTCTTAAAGGACGATCTGCCGGTCGTTGTCGATTTCTGGGCGCCATGGTGCGGTCCCTGCCGCAGCTTCGCGCCGATCTTTGAAGACGTCGCGGAAGAGCGTAGCGGGAAGATGCGTTTTGTGAAAGTTAACACCGAAGCGGAACGTGAGCTTAGCGCACGGTTTCGTATCCGCAGCATCCCGACCATTATGATGTTCAAAAATGGCGAAGTGATCGACATGCTCAATGGCGCGGTGCCAAAAGCGCCATTTGATAGCTGGCTGAACGAAGCCGGACAGCAGTAATCCTTCCGGGGCACCGCTTGTGCCCCGTTTTCGCCTCTGCGACAATAGCGTTTTTCACTAGCGACTCCCATGACTGATAACGCTGTCCTTCGCCTGCGCGCCGAACGTCTCGCGCGAGCCACCCGCCCTTTCCTTGCTCGCGGCAACCGCATCCGCCGCTGCCAGCGCTGTCTGCTGCCGCTCAAGCAGTGCCTGTGCGCCACGTTAACGCCGGCGCAGGCCACCAGCCGTTTCTGCCTGGTGATGTTTGATACGGAGCCGATGAAGCCCAGCAACACCGGCCGGCTCATCGCCGATATTCTGCCGAATACCGAGGCTTATCAATGGTCGAGAACCGAGCCGCCGCAGGGGCTGCTCGATCTGGTCGCCCATCCCGATTACCAGCCGATGGTGGTGTTTCCCGCCTCCTACGCCGCACCGGAGCGCCAGGTCCTGAGCGCGCCGCCGTCCGGCAAACCGCCGCTGTTTATCATGCTCGACGGCACCTGGACCGAAGCGCGTAAAATGTTCCGTAAGAGCCCTTATCTGGACGCGCTGCCGATCATCTCCGTCGATCTGTCGCGCATCTCAGCCTACCATCTGCGCGAGGCGCACGCCGACGGACAATATTGTACCGCGGAAGTGGCTATCGCCCTGCTGGATCTGGCGGGCGATGCGCCGGCCGCCGCCGCGCTTGGCGAACACTTCACCCGCTTTCGGACCCGCTACCTGGCGGGAAAAACCCAGCATAAGGGCAGTATCACAGCGGGCCAGGTGGAAAACGTTTAAAATCATTCGGTCACTGGGATGAAAGGAGACCGGTATGAGCCAACGAGGCCTGGAAGCGCTGCTGCGACCAAAATCCATCGCCGTTATTGGCGCATCAATGAAGCCGCAGCGCGCTGGCTATCTCATGATGCGCAACCTGCTAGCCGGCGGCTTCAATGGCCCGGTACTGCCGGTGACCCCCGCCTGGAAGGCGGTGCTTGGGGTGCTGGCGTGGCCCACCATCGAGAAGCTGCCGTTTACGCCGGATCTGGCGGTGCTTTGTACCAACGCGCGACGTAATCTCGAGTTGCTCGAAGCCCTGGGGCAGAAAGGCTGCAAGACCTGCATCATTCTCTCTTCGCAGCCGGAACAGTATCCGGCGCTGCTCGAATGCGCTGCGCGCTACCAGATGCGCCTGCTCGGCCCAAACAGCCTGGGACTGCTGGCGCCGTGGCAAGGCCTGAACGCCAGCTTTTCGCCGGTCGCGATCCACCGCGGTAAACTGGCCTTTATCTCGCAGTCGGCCGCCGTCTCCAACACCATCCTTGACTGGGCGCAACAGCGCGAGATGGGGTTTTCCTACTTCATCGCGCTGGGCGATAGCCTGGATATAGATGTCGATGACCTGTTGGACTTTCTGGCCCGCGACAGCAAAACCAGCGCCATTTTGCTTTACCTTGAGCACCTCAGCGACGCGCGCCGGTTTGTCTCCGCCGCGCGCAGCGCCTCGCGAAACAAGCCAATCCTGGTGATCAAAAGCGGCCGTAGTCCCGCGGCGCAGAAACTATTGCACGTCAATTCAGGGATGGATCCGGCATGGGACGCGGCCATCCAGCGTGCTGGTCTGCTGCGAGTCCAGGATACCCATGAGCTGTTCTCCGCCGTAGAAACCCTGAGCCATATGCGCCCGCTGCGCGGTGAAAAACTGATGATCGTCAGCAACGGCGCGGCGCCGGCGGCGCTGGCGCTGGATGAGCTTTGGTTGCGTAACGGTAAGCTGGCGACCCTCAGCGAGGAGACGCGCGACGCCCTGCGCCAGGCGCTGCCGGGCGGCGTTGAGATCGCCAACCCACTGGATCTACGCGATGACGCCAGCAGCGAACACTATCAGCGGGCGGTGAACATTCTGCTTAACAGTCAGGACTACGACGCGCTGCTGGTGATCCACTCGCCCAGCGCCGCCGCGCCGGGCACCGAGAGCGCCCTGGCGCTGATAGACGCCCTGAAGCACCATCCGCGTGGCAAATATGTCACCGTGCTGACCAACTGGTGCGGCGAATTCTCTTCCCAGGAGGCGCGACGGCTGTTCAGCGATGCCGGCCTTCCCACCTACCGTACGCCGGAGGGCACCATCACCGCCTTTATGCATATGGTTGAGTACCGCCGTAACCAGAAACAGCTGCGCGAGACTCCAGTGCTGCCGGACTCGTTAACCGCCAATACCAGCGAAGCGCATGCTCTGCTCCAGCAAGCGATAGATGACGGCGCCACCACGCTGGATACCCACGAGGTCAGCCCGGTGCTCCGGGCCTACGGTATCCACACACTGCCAACCTGGATCGCCGCTGACAGCGCGGAAGCGGTGCATATCGCTGAGCAGATAGGCTATCCGGTTGCGTTGAAGCTGCGTTCCCCGGATATTCCGCACAAATCAGAAGTACAGGGGGTCATGTTGTATCTGCGTACCGCGGCAGAAGTACAGCAGGCAGCGGATGCGATGATCGATCGCGTCAGGCTGGCCTGGCCCCAGGCGCGCATTCATGGCCTGCTGGTGCAGAGTATGGCCAATCGCGCCGGCGCCCAGGAGCTGAGAGTGGTGGTTGAGCACGATCCCCTCTTCGGCCCGTTGATTATGCTGGGCGAAGGCGGCGTGGAGTGGCGGGCCGAGGACCAGGCCGCTGTGGCACTGCCGCCGCTGAATATGAACCTGGCGCGTTATCTGGTGATCCAGGCGATCAAAAATAAGAAGATCCGCGGCCGCAGCGCATTGCGACCGCTGGATATCGCAGGCTTAAGCCAGCTGCTGGTTCAGGTCTCGAACCTGATCGTCGACTGCCCTGAGATCCAGCGGCTGGATATTCATCCCCTGCTCGCCTCCGGCAACGAGTTTACGGCGCTGGACGTTACCCTGGGGCTTGCTCCCTTTAGCGGCGACAGTGAAAGCCGTCTCGCTATTCGTCCCTATCCGCACCAGCTGGAAGAGTGGGTGGTGATGAAAAATGGCGATCGCTGTCTGTTCCGGCCGATCCTTCCGGAAGATGAACCGCAGTTGCTCGCGTTTATCGCTCAGGTCACCAAAGAAGATCTCTATTATCGCTATTTTAGTGAGATCAACGAATTTACCCATGACGACTTAGCCAATATGACCCAGATCGACTACGATCGAGAAATGGCGTTCGTCGCCGTCAGGACCACCGCGGAACAGAGCGAGATCCTCGGCGTGACGCGGGCGATCTCCGACCCTGACAATATTGATGCCGAGTTTGCTGTGCTGGTCCGTTCAGATTTGAAAGGGTTAGGCCTGGGGCGAAGGCTGCTGGAAAAGCTGATCGCCTATACGCAAAGCCATGGCCTGCAACGGCTGAATGGGATTACGATGCCGAATAACCGAGGCATGATCGGCCTCGCCAGAAAGCTGGGATTCACCGTTGATATTCAGCTGGAAGATGGGATTGTCAGTCTGTCGCTGCCCCTGAATCAGGGATAATCGCGCGACGCTGACCGCAATTGTTGACCACATTAGCGGGTAGTAATGGTATTATTGCCCGCTTACGTCGTCTGCATGGTACAGAAGACCCTTCAATAAACAGAGAAGAAACGCACTGTGATGTTGTCAAAATTTAAGCGTAATAAACATCAACAACACCTTGCCCAACTCCCTAAGCTTTCTCAGTCAGTTGATGATGTAGAGTTCTTTTACGCCCCTGCAGATTTCAGGGAAGCGTTACTGACCCGGATTGCCAACGCCACTCAGCGTATATGCATTATTGCGCTCTACCTGGAGCAAGATGATGGCGGAAAAGGAATTTTGCAGGCCCTTTATGACGCCAAACGTCAGCGTCCGCAACTGGATGTTCGCGTCCTCGTTGACTGGCACCGCGCTCAACGTGGCCGTATCGGCGCCGCCGCCTCCAACACCAATGCTGACTGGTATTGTCGGATGGCCAATGAAAATCCGGGCGTAGAGATCCCCGTTTACGGCGTGCCGATTAACACCCGGGAGGCGCTCGGCGTTCTCCATTTCAAAGGCTTTATTATCGATGACTGCGTCCTCTACAGCGGCGCCAGCCTGAACGATGTTTATCTGCATCAGCATGATAAGTACCGCTATGACCGCTATCAGTGCATCCGTAACGGCAAAATGGCGGACGTCATGTTCGACTGGGTCGACAATAATCTGGTTCAGGGACGCGGCGTGAATCGTCTCGACAGACCGGATCGGCCAAAAAGTCCGGAAATCAAAAACGATATTCGCCAGTACCGTCAGGAGCTGCGCGACCGCAGCTACCATTTTGTCGGCACCGCCGGTGACGAAGAACTCTCCGTCACCCCGCTGGTAGGCCTGGGGAAATCCAGCCTGCTGAACAAAACTATCTTTCACCTGATGCCCTGTGCCGAGCACAAGTTAACGATCTGCACCCCTTACTTCAACCTTCCTGCCGTGCTGGTAAGAAATATCATCCAGCTGCTGCGCGACGGTAAACAGGTGGAGATTATTGTCGGCGATAAAACCGCTAACGATTTCTATATTCCGGAAGATCAGCCGTTTAAAATCATCGGCGCGCTTCCTTATCTGTATGAGATCAACCTGCGGCGTTTCCTCAGCCGGCTGCAGTATTATGTGAATACCGATCAGCTGATCGTCCGCCTGTGGAAGGATGACGATAACAGCTACCACCTGAAGGGCATGTGGGTTGACGACGAGTGGATGCTGCTCACCGGCAACAACCTTAACCCGCGCGCCTGGCGACTCGATCTGGAAAATGCCATTCTGATCCACGATCCAAAGCAGCAGCTGGGAGCCATGCGGGAGAAAGAGCTGAAGCTCATCCGCACCCACACCACGGTGGTGAAACATTATCGGGATCTGCAAAGTATTGCCGACTATCCGGTGAAAGTGCGTAAACTGATCCGCCGACTGCGGCGGATCCGCATTGACCGGCTGATCAGCCGTATTCTCTGACAATCAGCCCCGCCTCGACGGGGCTTTTTTCTGGAAGCGCTATGCGTACGATAATCGTGATTGCTTCGCTGATGTTAACGGGCTGCAGCCACATGGCAAATGATGCATGGTCCGGTCAGGACAAAGCCCAGCATTTTCTGGCCTCGGCGATGCTGTCTGCCGCCGGCAATGAATATGCGCAACATCAGGGTTACAGCCGGGACCGCAGCGCTGCTATCGGCCTGATGTTTTCCGTCAGCCTCGGCGCCTCAAAAGAGCTTTGGGACAGCCGCCCGGCAGGCAGCGGCTGGAGCTGGAAGGATTTCGCCTGGGATGTAGCCGGCGCGACCACCGGCTACGCTGTTTGGCAACTGGCGCACCAGTAACGGCTAAAGACGCAGGCCTTTGCCTTTGCGATGCAGCATCAGGGAGACCAGGAAGGCGATGGCCGCCATCACCGTCACGTACCAGTAGAACGCGTGCTCTATCCCCGCCGATTTCAGCGACAGCGCGACATATTCCGCCGAGCCGCCAAACAGGGCATTCGCGACGGCATAGGACAGCCCTACCCCAAGCGCGCGAACCTGCGCCGGGAACATCTCGGCCTTCAGGATGCCGCTGATCGAGGTATAGAAACTGACAATCAGCAAGGCGCAGATCACCAGGCCGAAGGCAGCATAGGGTGAGCTCACTTTTTGCAAGGCGCTCAGGATTGGCACGGTAAATAATGTCGCCAGCACGCCAAAGCACAGCATGGAGGTACGGCGGCCAACTTTATCCGAAAAGGCGCCGAACAGCGGTTGAACCAGCATATAAACGAACAGCGCCGCGGTCATGATCACGCTGGCGGTGCTGGCCGTCATGCCCGCCGTGTTGACCAGATACTTTTGCATATAGGTAGTAAAGGTATAGAAGGTCAGCGATCCGGCGGCAGTAAAGCCCAACACCATCACGAAAGCCCGGCGATTACGCCACAACCCTTTAAATGAGCCAGCCTCTTTCAGCGCCCGGGTCTCCTGCTTCGAGGTTTCGTCCAGCTGGCGACGCAGCCACAGCGCGACGATAGCCAGTACTGCCCCGAGAGCAAAAGGAATACGCCATCCCCAGGCATGCAAATCTTCGTCGCTCAGCACCTGCTGGAGCGCCACGACCACTA
Organism: Klebsiella sp. M041; assembly: GCF_059759695.1. Taxonomy (NCBI): domain Bacteria; kingdom Pseudomonadati; phylum Pseudomonadota; class Gammaproteobacteria; order Enterobacterales; family Enterobacteriaceae; genus Klebsiella; species Klebsiella sp. M041. Next base: position 1,507 of record NZ_JCAXWU010000001.1, on the reverse strand, counting down.
ATACCGCCAGCAGTTGACCGCCAATTAACGTGACGTACTGGAAAGAGGCATAGAAGCCTTTCTTTCCTTCAATCGCCACTTCACTCATATAGGTCGCGCTGGTGCCATATTCTCCACCGACCGACAGCCCCTGAAACAGACGGGCCAACAGCAGCAGCGCCGGAGCCCAGGTGCCGATGACCGCGTAGCCCGGCAGGCAGGCAATCACCAGTGAACCAAAGCACATCATACAGACCGAAATAAGCATGGAAGCCTTACGTCCGCGGCGGTCGGCGATCCGACCAAACAGCCACCCACCGATAGGACGCATCAGAAATCCGGCGGCGAATACGCCTGCCGTTTGTAAAAGTTGAGTAGTGGTATTTCCGGATGGAAAGAAGATATGGGCAAAATAGAGCGAGCAGAATGAGTAGACGTAAAAATCAAACCACTCAACCAGATTTCCCGAGGAAGCGCCAACAATTGCCCAAATACGACGACGGGTATCGGCCTGCTCCGGCGCGGCCCGTTCGGTAATGCTACTCTCTGTCATTGTTATATTGCTCCAGCAAAGACTGCAGTCTGTCTTGTCGGGCGTACCACGTCACGCAGACAAATTAGTTAGTAAACTAAATGTTATATAATTGTTATATCTTTATATGTGATTGCATTCACATTTTTTTTCGCAAGCGCGGTTTTCGCGATCAACGCCAGCGCAGAGGCAAGGAAAAAGTGGATTATGGCGAAGGGTTTGCCATGACGGGGTTTTATGTTGCTTTGAATGAAGATAATGGTGCGGGTATGGCGGGATTTTCCCCGGAGGCGGTGCTGCGCACCTTGTCCGGGCTACGGATCAGTAGCCCCGGTAAGCGCAGCGCCACCGGGGGAGGCATACACCACACAGCAAAAAACCCCGCACCTTTCGGGACGGGGTTCTTTTTAAACGCAAAAACAAAAAGCTCAGTCTTTCGACTGAGCTTTCTGCTTTATTTGATGCCTGGCAGTTCCCTACTCTCACATGGGGAGACCCCACACTACCATCGGCGCTACGGCGTTTCACTTCTGAGTTCGGCATGGGGTCAGGTGGGACCACCGCGCTAGTGCCGCCAGGCAAATTCTTTGTGCTCAGTACGCAATATTTTATCGCATCAGCTGCGTTGCCTGCACTCGCAAAGTCAGTCACATACTTCAGTATGCTCCTTCCTTTCCTTCGCTTGTCGCCTTGCTGCTGCGCAAATTATTGCGTACTCAACTCTGAATCTAAGCTGAAAATCTTCTCTCAAATCCGCCAAAACATCTTCGGCGTTGTAAGGTTAAGCCTCACGGTTCATTAGTACCGGTTAGCTCAACGCATCGCTGCGCTTACACACCCGGCCTATCAACGTCGTCGTCTTCAACGTTCCTTCAGGAGACTTAAAGTCTCAGGGAGAACTCATCTCGGGGCAAGTTTCGTGCTTAGATGCTTTCAGCACTTATCTCTTCCGCATTTAGCTACCGGGCAGTGCCATTGGCATGACAACCCGAACAC